>NZ_JAHHZF010000001.1:316901-680590 GCF_018729455.1 Prosthecodimorpha staleyi
CTGCGATGCGAGTAGGCCCCGGATCGGCGGCCCTGCGGGCCTTGTCCGGGGATGCGCTGGGAGATGGCGGCAGGGGGGCCGGCGTCAGATGGTCCACGGTCCACTGCCTGCTGCCCAGTGCCTACTGCCCGGTCCCTACCCACGGCCCACTCCCGAATCCGCACTGCCCCGCGCCCGCCGGAACGGTGCCCCGAGGGGCCGCATTCCCGGCCGCAGCGCAGCGGAGAGCCGGGACCCACTTTGCACGCAACTTACTGAAAAATATGTATAAACTCCAAAAACAGCGATCGCCCAGCCGAGAGGGCGCCCCGGATCGACGGCCCTGCGGCCCGTGTCCGGGGATGCGTCGCGAGACGGTCGTGTCTCTGCGCTGTCCATACCTGCCGATGGATTGCTGCCGGCGGGCGCCCGAAGTCGGTCGGCGCCGATCCATCCCGCTCCCGTCAGAGCGGGATGTTGTCGTGCTTCTTCCAGGGATTTTCGAGCTGCTTGTTGCGCAGGAGGCGCAGGGCGCGGGCGATGCGCGAGCGGGTCGAGTGGGGCATGATCACGTCGTCGATATAGCCGCGTTCCGCCGCCACGAAGGGGTTGGCGAAGCGGTCCTGATATTCCTTGGTGCGCTTGGCGATCTTGTCCGGGTCGCCCAATTCGGAGCGGTACAGGATCTCGACCGCGCCCTTGGCGCCCATCACGGCGATCTCGGCGGTCGGCCAGGCATAATTCACGTCGCCGCGGATGTGCTTGGAGCTCATCACGTCATAGGCGCCGCCATAGGCCTTGCGGGTGATCACGGTGATCTTCGGCACGGTCGCCTCCGCATAGGCGAACAGCAGCTTGGCGCCGTGCTTGATCAGGCCGCCATATTCCTGCGCGGTGCCCGGCAGGAAGCCCGGCACGTCGACGAAGGTGACGATCGGGATGTTGAAGCAGTCGCAGAAGCGGACGAAGCGCGCCGCCTTCTTGGAGGCGTCAATGTCGAGCACGCCGGCGAGCACCATCGGCTGGTTGGCGACGATGCCGACCGTCCGGCCCTCCATGCGGGCGAAGCCGCACAGGATGTTCTTGGCGTGATTGCCCTGGATCTCGAAGAAATCGCCCTCGTCGACGACCTTCAGGATCAGCTCCTTCATGTCGTAGGGCTTGTTCGGATTGTCCGGCACCAGGGTGTCGAGCGAGCGCTCGACCCGGTCGGGCAGGTCGTGCGAGACGATCTCGGGCAGCGGGGCCTGGTTGTTGGCCGGCAGGAAGTCGACCAGCCGGCGCACCTGCAGGAGCGCCTCGACGTCGTTCTCGAACGAGCCGTCGGCGACCGAGGATTTGGTCGTGTGCACGGAGGCGCCGCCGAGTTCCTCGGAGGTGACGATCTCGTTGGTGACCGTCTTCACCACATCCGGGCCGGTGACGAACATGTAGCTCGTGTCGCGGACCATGAAGATGAAGTCGGTCATGGCCGGCGAATAGACGTCGCCGCCGGCGCAGGGGCCCATGATGACGGAGATCTGCGGGATCACGCCGGAGGACAGCACGTTGCGCAGGAACACCTCGCCGTAGCCGCCGAGTGCGGCGACGCCTTCCTGGATGCGGGCGCCGCCGGCATCGAACAGGCCGATGATCGGCGCGCGATTCTTGAGCGCCATCTCCTGCAGCTTGACCATCTTGGCCGCGTGGGTCTCGCTGAGCGAGCCGCCGAACACGGTGAAGTCCTTGGCGAACAGATAGACGATGCGGCCGTTGATGGTGCCCGAACCGATGACCACGCCGTCGCCGGGGATCTTGCTCTCGCCCATGCCGAAATCGGTGCAGCGATGCTCGACATAGATGTCGATCTCCTCGAAGGAGCGTTCGTCGAGCAGGCACTCGATGCGTTCGCGCGCGGTGAGCTTGCCGCGGGCATGCTGCGCCTCGACGCGCTTCGCGCCTCCGCCGGCCCGGGCGGTGGAACGACGGCGCTCGAGTTCGGCCAGGATTTCCTTCATGGCGCATGTCCTTCGGATGGAATGTGCCGGCTGCTTACCATGGGGGGATCACCCGGCAAAGTGGGCCGAAGGGCGAAGACGCCGCTGGCGGCGAAGACGCCGCAGGTGCGGAGCAACGGCCGACAGGCGGCTCAGAAGGCGTAGCCGAAGGCGGCGATCTCGCGCGCATAGAGGCGGCCGACCAGATCGCGGGTGTCGGCATCGTACCAGTGCCGCCAGGTGCCCTTCTCGGGCCGGTGGCGGGCACGGGCGCGACCGAGCGACGGCGGATCGACGATGCCGAGCCGGTCCATCACGGCCTGGAAATCCGCCTCCAGGTTCTCGTGGCGCAGCACCCGGTCGACCACGATCCGCCCGCCGATCGTGTAAATGTCGAAATTGTCGATCGGCCAGCGCGCCGTATGGGTCCGCACGAACTCGGCGAAGGGCGGCCGGTCGTCGGCACGCGGATGCTGGAAGAAGTAGTTGGAGACCTCCCGGTCCCAGGGATTGCGCTCGACGGCAAACTTGAAATAGCCGTCGAACACGGCCGGATCGACCATCCGCCGCAGCCGGTCGGCGCGGATGTGGTTGTAGAATTCGACGCCCGCGCGCCGGGTCGTCATGCCGCAGGCGACCTTCAGCCGGGCGGCGAGCGGCCAGCGCTCGCGCGGCAGGACGTGATTCTGCCAGTTGATGCGCCGGTCCGGATCGGCCCGGGTCCGGGTACCGTCGAGGGGCGTGACCACGTCGTCCGGCCCGCACAGATCGGCCAGCGCGATCTCCAGGCTGGTCGAGCCGACCTTGCGGCATTTCAGATAGATGAAGCGGTGCCGATGGCTGATGATCATGGGGCGCTGGGCGGCCGTCCGTCCGGTCAGAAGGTGTAGCCGAAGGCGGCGATTTCGCGCGCATAGCGCCTTGCGATCGCCTCGCGGGCGGCCTCGGTATAGTCGCCGCGATAGGAGCGGTTCGTGTCCGGACGATGGCCGGCCTTGGCATACGGCAGCACGGGCGCGAAATCGATGCCGAGATCGGCCATCCAGGCGGCAAAGTCCTCGGCGAGCCGCTCGTAGCGCAGCACCCTTCCGGCGACGATGCGCCCGCCGACCGAATAGGCCTCGAAATTGCGGAACCGGATATTGAGCCGTTCGTCCAGCACGTAGGTCTCGAAATCCGGCTTCGCACCCCGCCGGTTGCGGTGGACCCAATGGTAGTTGGAGACCTCGCGGTCCCAGGGATTGCGCTCGACCGTGACGATCTCCAGGCGGTCGAACAGCGATGCGCCGACCGCGGCCCGGATGCGCCCCGCCGCCATATGCGGCCAGAACCGGGTCAGCCCCGGCACCTCGCGGTTGGTCCGTCCGGCGAGGAGATGCAGCGGCCAGTCCCAGCGCCGCCGCCAGATCGGCAGCAGGTGGTTCTGCGGCCCCCGTCCCGCCCGCAGTCGTTCGTCCGGCCGCGAGACCGGCGTGATCACGTCGTCCGGCCCGCAGATCGCCGACAGCGCCAGTTCGATACTGGTCCCGGCGGTCTTGCGCGTCTTGACGAAGACGAAACGGTGCCGATGCGACAGGATCATGGCTGGCCGGCCGCGGCCTCCAACAGGAAGGCCGAGGCGACATCGAATTCGCGCCGGCGCGCCACCAGGCGGGCGACCGCCTCCTCGTCCTCGCCCCAGAGCTCCAGGTTCCAGGCCTCGTCGACGGTCGCCGCGTCCCAGGTCGCCTGGCCGTCGAGCCGGCCGCCGGCATGGGCCAGCGCCAGGAACAGCGAGCCGGTCAGCGTGGTCAGCGAGTGCAGGCCTGCGAGCCGCCAGGGATCGAGCGGCTCGAGCGCCCGCCCGACCGCCGCGATCGCCTCCGGGTCCTGCGCGACATGCACGATCCCCTCGGCGACCAGGAAGTGCGCCCCATAGGTCTCCTCGATCCAGTCGAGCACCGGATCCCACAGCCGCGTCTGCCGCTCGACCAGCCGCGCCGCGTCGGTCGCCCGGTAGCAGAGGAGATCGGAACCGGCATATTTCAGGGCATCCGCCGCGACCGCGGCCGGCTGCACCGCGACGCCGTCGATGACCGCGTTGGCGAGCCGGGTATGCGGCATCGACCGTGGGTCGATGGTGGTCTCCTGCGCGGCCCATTCGGCCGCCATCGCCTCGGCGAGATCGCGCCGCGGCACCTCCAGATGCCGGCGCGCCGGGGTCCGCACGGGACGGCCGTCGAGCAGCACCCGCCAGGCGCCGCCCTCCGCCTGGCCGACCGAGACCTCCCGGTAGAAGCGCTTCGGCAGGTCGACGCGGGCATGCTCGCGGGCGCGGGCGACCGGATCGACGACCGGCTCGGTGAATTCGGGCTTGGTCTCGTTCGGGTCGTAGCTCAGGAAATCACGCATGGTCGGACCATCCGAACAGGTTGGAGAGGACCGGATAGGCCTCGTCGAAGCGCTCCAGCACCCGGTGCGCGCCGCGCGCGGCGAGGCTCGCCGGGTCCTGGTAGCCCCAGGAGACGCCGACCGCATGGATGCCGGCCGCCGCGGCCATGTCCATGTCGTAGGCGCTGTCGCCGAGGATGACGGCGCGCTCCGGCGCCACCCCGGTCTCCGCCAGCGCCGTCAGGATCATCGAGGGATGCGGCTTGGACGGGTGGTCGTCGGCCGTCTGGATGGTGGCGAAGCGGCCTTCGAGGCCGTGCAGGTCGATGATCGAGCGCACGCCGCGGCGCGACTTGCCGGTGGCGATGCCGAGCACCACGTCGGCCCGGTCGCCGATCCGCCGGATCGCCGCAAGCGCGCCCGGATAGAGCGGCTCCTGCCGTGTGGCGGCCTGGCGCAGGCGCTGGAAGGCAGCCTTGTAGGCCTCGGCGAGCGCGCGCGCCGCCGCCGGCTCGATGCCGGGCACGAGCGCCTCCATGGCTTCGACCAGCGACAGCCCGACGACGCCGAGCACCGCCTCGCGCTCCGGCACCGGGCGGCTCTCGGCCTCGAAGGCCGTGGTCATGGCGGCGACGATCATGTGCTGGCTGTCGACCAGGGTGCCGTCGACATCGAAAAGGACGAGAAACACGGGGAACGTCCGGCGCTGAGAGGAATTTCGAGCCCCCATATGGCGCGTCGCCGCGGCTCGCGCCAGTCCCCTGCCGGCGGGTTCCGTCGGCCTGCGCGTTCCGGTGCGGTCCTAGCCGGCGTTTCCCGGCGCGCGGTCCATGGCCCGGAAGAAGGCGTCGGGGATCGGGGCCTCGAGCGACAGGGGAGCCTGGGTGCGCGGATGCCGGAAGGAAAGCCGATTGGCGTGCAGCAGCAGTCGCTCTGCGGCCTGCGGATCGCCATAGATCGGATCGCCGAGGATCGGGTGGTCGGTCAGGGCGCAATGGACGCGCAGCTGGTGGGTGCGGCCGGTCTCGGGGAAGAGCGCGAGAAGCGCGGCGGCGCCGTCCGGCGAGACTGCCAGCCGCCGGAAGCCGGTGCGGGCGGTCTGGGCGTCCGGATCGTCCGCGGCGGCGGCGGCCATGCGGCCGCCATGGGAGGTCTCGACCTTGCGGATGGCGATATCGATCAGCCCTTCCGGCTGCGGCACACCCGCGACGACCGCCCGATACTCCTTGTCGACCCGGCGCGTGGCGAAGGCCTTGCCCATCACGCCGGCGAGCGGGCGGCGCTTCACGGCGACGAGCAGGCCGGAGGTATCCTTGTCGAGCCGGTGCACCAGGACGGGCCGATCGCCGTCCGGACCGACCATGCGCACCAGAAGCCGGTCGAGGTCGACCCGGGTGCCCGAGCCGGAATGAACCGCGAGCCCGGCCGGCTTGTCGAAGACGATCAGGTCGTCGTCCTCGAACACGGTCATGGCCGCCAGGAACGCCCTTTCGGCCGCGCTCAGCGGTACCGGTGCCGGCGCGCCGCCCGCCCCGCTGCCCGCACGGGCACCGGACCGAACCGGCGGCGGCGGTTCCGGCGGCGTGTTCAGCACGACGAGATCGCCCGCCGCCAGGCGGTCGGTCGGCTTGGCGCGCCGCCCGGCCACGGTCAGGCCGCCATGCTTCAGAAGCGCGGCGAGGCGGCCGGGCGCGATGGCCGGGTAGTGGATGCGCATGAAGCGGTCGAGCCGCATCCCCTTTTCGGAGATGTGCACCCGCCGCTCCGTCGCTCCCGCCTGCGCCGATTCGCTCACCCCGATCCCCCTCGTCTTCGGTCCCGGCACCTCGGCCGGCCCCGATCTGACTGTCTCCGGCCCGGTGCCACCCGCCTGGGATGCCGGAGCGGTGCGGCATTGCCACAATGTTCCGTCAAACGACCGCGCCCGCCCATCTCGTGCGGCGGCGATGGATGACATGTCACCTTTCCCCTGTATAGCTTAGGGCAGTCAGTGAGTGCGGATCGGATCATGCCCATCGAAAAGTGCCTGAAAGTCGCGGCGCTCGCCTCTGCCGCCCTGGTAGCGGCTGCGGCGCCGTCCCGGTCAGACGATCTGATCAAGCCGCGGCTCGACGTAAACTCCGCCTTTTGCGCGGGCACGGGCGACTGCGCCGTCTCGATCTTCGCCGGCCCGCGCCTCGACACCCACATGGTCAGCGTGTTCGGCATCTCGAACTTCCAGGCGCCGACCAAGTACCAGTACGGCAACAGCTGGATCACGGCCGGCACCTTCTCCCGCAGGCTGCTGTCGGTCGGTCCGGTCGATTTCGAAGGCGAAGTCGGCGCCGGCAAGCGCTGGGGCAGCCTCGGCGAAGGCGAGGGCTGGCTGGCCCTCTACGGCCGGTGGACTTGGTTCCCCTGGAACGACTATGTCCGCACGACAGTGGCGGTCTCGACCGGCCTGACGCTGGCCACCGGCAATCCGCGCTACGAAGTTCGGCGCGAGGGCGTCAAGGGCGCCTATGTGCTGCACTATCTCTCGCCGGAAATCACCTTCGCCCCGCCGAAGAGCCAGTGGGAGGGCTTCCTGCGCCTGCATCACCGCTCCGGCGGCGGCGACTTCATCGGCGACACCTCGATCTTCAAGGGCGCCTCGGGCGGCGCCCAGTATCTGGTCTCCGGCATCCGCTACCGGTTCTGAGGCGAAGGGTCCGCCGGCCACCAACGCCCTTCGGGGCGTTATGAGGCTGCGGACAGTTTCGACGCCAAGGAACGTTTTCGCATCGGCCCTGATCGCGCGGGGCGATCGTCCTCAGCCGCCCTGCCCTCCTACTCCTCCTCGTCCTCGGCCGGATCGTAGGAAGCCGTATCGAAACCGAGCAGGTTCCAGGACTGCTGCATATGCGGCGGCAGCGGTGCGGTCACGTCGATGCGGCCGCCGCGCGGGTGCGGCAGGGCGATCCGGCGGGCGAGCAGGTGCAGCTTGTTCTGCATGCCGCCGGGCAGTTCCCAGTCCTGCCGGTCGAAATATTTCGGATCGCCGACGATCGGATGGCCGATATGGGCGCAATGGGCGCGCAACTGGTGCGTCCGTCCGGTGACCGGCTTCAGCGACAGCCAGGCGAGCTTCGGGCCGGCGGTGTCGACGACCGAATAATGGGTCAGCGCATGGGCGGCACCATCGTCGCCGTGGCGGGCGACGCGCATGCGCTCGGTATCGTCGCTGTCGCGCGCCAGCCAGGTCGAGATGCGGCCCTGCGCCGGCTTCGGCACGCCGGCGACCAGCGCCCAATAGACCTTGCGCGCCGAGCGCGACCGGAAGGTCTTGGCCAGTTCGGCCGCGATCGAGCGCGTCTTGGCGACGACCAGGCAGCCGGCCGTGTCGCGATCGAGGCGGTGGACCAGGCGCGGCACCTGACCCTTGGCGTCCTTCAGGCTCTCCAGCATGGCGTCGACATGGCGCGTCAGGCCCGAGCCGCCCTGCACGGCGAGGCCGGCCGGCTTGTTCAGGACCATGATGTCCTTGTCCTCGAACAATGTGATCGAGCGCAGGAAGGCCGCATCGTCGCCGTCGGCGCGCGGCATGGCCCGGACCGGCTCGGCCCTGGCGGCCTCCGCGATCATGGCGCCCGGCGGCACGCGCACCATCTGGCCGGGCACGAGACGGGTGGAGGTCTCGACGCGCTTGCCGTCGACGCGCACCTGACCGGTCCGGACGAGCTTCTGCAGCGCGCCGAAGCCGAGGCCCGGGTAGCGGCCCTTGAACCAGCGGTCGAGGCGAAGCCCGGCTTCGTCCTCGCCTACGGTGACAGTCTCGACGGTGGCCATGAAAGTTCCTGTTTTCGGGCTCCTCCTGTCGCGCAATGCGGGCGGGGATGCAAGCGCGGACACATGTCCACAGCGGCGCAGGCCGCTCCGGGAGCCGAATTCCAACCCGTTCGGCGTTTCAACCGGGCTCCCGCGCCGCGCCTCAGGCGGACAGCAGCGCCCGCGTGGCGAGCAGCCCCGCCGCCAGCGCCGCGAAGGATACGACCACCGAGGCGGCGACATAGGCCAGTGCCGCCCCTTGCGCGCCGCGCTCCCACAGGATCCAGGCATCGAGCGAAAAGGCCGAGAAGGTGGTGAATCCGCCGAGCATGCCGGTCATCAGAAACAGCCGCAACTCCGTGCCGCCGGCCTCCGGCGTCCAGCGCGCCAGGATCCAGGCGGCGAATATGCCCATCACCGCCGAACCGATCACGTTCACCGTGAAGGTCCCCCACGGATAATGCGGCCCGAAGCGGGCGACCAGGGCGAGATTCACGGCGTAGCGGAGGCCGGAGCCGAGGCCGCCGCCGACGAAGACCAGAGCGATATGCAGGAGTGGCGGCATGGCTGGCGGGCGGCCCTTTTCGGACGGGGCCGATCGTCCCGAATCGGACCTGTCGTTTGAGATCGCCTTTACCATGGCACAACCGCCATCGGTCCGATCGCGGCCGATAACCCGATGCTTAGGACTCCTCCCCTATTCGTGACTGTCACGAGCCTGACATAACGCATGGATCGTCGGCGCCGCGGATTGATATGCAAAACTACGATTATGTTCTTGTCTATGCCGATCCGAGCAGCCACGGCTCCTATCGCGACGCTCTGCCCGAACTCGACCTCCGTCTGACAGCGGCCGCCGAGGAATTGGAACGCCGTTCGGACGATCCCCGGTCGGTCGCGGTCATCGATGTCGATCTCTGCGACGCCGAGGTGGCCGCGGGCCTGAAGCGGGCGCTGCGCTCGACACATCGGGCTTCGCCGCTGATCGTCGTTGCCGACCGTCGCAGCCGCGCCGCCCAGGTCCGGGCCAAGGCGATCGGGGCGAGCCATGTGGTCGCCACCCGCGGCGAGGCGGAGGCCCTGGTGCGCACGCTCTGCAGCGGCACGCCGGCGATGCCGCGCTACGCGCCCGAACGCAAGGCCTTCACCGTCCAGACCACCGCTCGCCAGGCCGCCGGCACCCTCGACATGCTGTTCTCGAACCTGCTGACCGGTCGGCGGATCGATCCCGACGCAGTGCGCGCGAGCGGCACCCGCATCGTCGAGACGATCGGCGCGTCGGGCGTCGGCGCCTGGCTGGCCTCGGTGCGCCAGCACCATACCGGCACCTTCCAGCACTGCCTGCTGGTCACCGGCCTCGCCATCGCCTTCGGCCGCGCCCGCCGCCTGCCCGCCGCCGACATCCAGATGCTCGCCACCGGCGGCCTGCTGCACGACATCGGCAAGGCCAAGATCCCGCTCGCCATCCTGGACAAGCCCTGCGGCCTCGACCCGGACGAGTTCGCGGTGATGAAGTTCCACACCGTCTACGGCGACAGCTTTCTGCGCGACCACACGACGGTGTCGCCCGCCATCCGAAGCCTCGTCCGAAGCCACCACGAATATCTCGACGGCAGCGGCTATCCGGACGGCCTCAAGGGCGACGCCATCCCGGAATTGACCCGCATGCTGACCATCGCCGACGTGATGGGCGCCCTGGTCGAAGACCGCGCCTATCGCAAGGGGCTGCCGGGCGCCGAGGCCTATGCCCGGATCGTCGCGATGGCCGAGGCCGGCAAGCTGGACCGGATGCTGGTCCGCGCCTTCGCGGACGTGGTCAAGGCGATGAAGGCCTGAAAGGGCCTCAGCCGCCGCGCCGTTCGCGCCGGAGCTTTTCCCACCAGTCCAGCCGCTTGCGGATGTCGCGCTCGAAGCCGCGCTCGACCGGCTCGTAGAAGCTGCGCCGGCCGAGCTTTTCGGGGAAATAGTCCTGGCCCGAGAAGGCGTCGGGCTGGTCGTGGTCGTACTGGTAGCCGGCGCCGTAGCCTTCCCGGCCCATCAGCTTGGTCGGCGCATTCAGGATATGCTTCGGCGGCACCAGCGAGCCACCCTCCTCGGCCGCGCGTCTGGCCGCCTTCCAGGCGGTATAGACCGCGTTCGACTTCGGCGCGGTGGCGACATAGACGACCGCCTGAGCGATCGCCAGTTCGCCTTCCGGCGAGCCGAGGAAATCGTAGGCATCCTTGGCCGCATTGGCGACGACGAGGGCCTGCGGATCGGCCAGCCCGATATCCTCGACCGCCATCCGGACCACGCGCCGCGCGATGAACAGCGGATCCTCGCCGGCATCGACCATGCGGGCGAGATAGTAGAGCGCGGCGTCGGGATCGGAGCCGCGCACCGACTTGTGCAGCGCGGAGATCAGATTGTAGTGGCCGTCCTGGCCCTTGTCGTAGATCGGCGCGCGCCGCTGCACGACCGCCTGCAGGGTCGCGGCATCGAACACCTCACCGGGACCGGCGGCCCGGGCCACATCCTCGGCCAGCGTGATCGCGGCCCGGCCGTCGCCGTCGGCCATGCGGATCAGGACGCCGCGCGCTTCCGCGTCGAGCGGCAGCGGCCGGCCGAGTTCCATCTCGGCGCGCTCCAGAAGCCGGCCGATCGCGGCCTCGTCATGGGCCTTGAAGACCAGCACATGGGCGCGCGAGAGCAGCGCCGCGTTGAGCTCAAAGGACGGATTCTCGGTGGTCGCGCCGACCAGCACGATGGTGCCGTCTTCCATCACCGGCAGGAAGCCGTCCTGCTGGGCGCGGTTGAAGCGATGGATCTCGTCGACGAAGAGCAGCGTGCCCTGCCCGGAGAGGCGGCGCCCGCGCGCCGCCTCGAACACCTTCTTCAAGTCGGCGACGCCGGAGAAGATCGCCGAGATCTGCTCGAAATGCAGCTTCGTCTCACCGGCCAGCAGCCGGGCGACCGTCGTCTTGCCGGTGCCGGGCGGCCCCCAGAAGATCAGGCTGCCGAGCGAGCCGGAGCGCAGCATGCGGGTGATCGTGCCGTCCGGCCCGACCAGATGGTCCTGCCCGACCACGTCGGCGAGCCGCGTCGGCCGCAACCGGTCGGCGAGCGGGCGCACCGCCGCCCTGTCGAGCCCGGCCGAACTGAACAGATCCGCCATCACCGCCTCCGGCCGAGGGGCCGCCCCTCAGCTGCGCACCGCGAAGCGGACGACCTCGCCGCCGCGCTGGACCGCGACCCGCCAGGAGCCCGGATCCGACTGGGTGACCTTCTCGAGCGTCTTGGTCGAGTCGATCTTGGTGCCGTTGACCTCGAGGATCACGTCGCCCTTCTGCACGAAGCGACCGGCCAGCGCGCCGGTCTCGACCGACTTGACGACCACGCCTTCGAGCGCGTTCGGAACACGCAGTTCCTCGGCGACGGCCGGCGAGAGATTGGCCACCACCGCGCCCTGGAACGGCGAGATCGCCCGGATCATGCGCTCGTCGCGCGGCACCGTCTCCGGCGCGGCGACCAGGCCGACCTCGACGGTCATCGGCTTACCCTGTCGGATGATCGAGATTTTCGCCGTTCCACCGATCGGCCGCGTCGAATAGCGGTAACCGAAGCCGTCGAGATCGTCGATCTCGAAGCCGTCGATCGCCACCAGGAGATCGCCGACCTTCAGGCCGGCATTGGCAGCCGGCCCCTTCGCCGACATGCCGGCGACGAGAGTGCCGACCGGACGCTTGATGCCGAGCGCCTCGGCCATATCGGGCGTGACATTCTGCAGGGTCGCGCCGAACCACGGTCGGCGCAGGCTGCCGCCGGTTTTGGCCTGTTCGGCGACGAACTTGACCATCGCGCCGGGGATCGCGAAGCCGATGCCGATCGAGCCGCCGGAGCGCGAATAAATCGCGGTCGGCACGCCGACGAGCCGGCCTTCCATGTCGACCAGCGCGCCGCCCGAATTGCCCGGATTGATCGCCGCGTCGGTCTGGATGAAGAAGCGATAGTCGGAGACGCCGACCTGGGTGCGGGCGAGCGCGGACACGATGCCCTGCGTCACCGTCTGGCCGACGCCGAACGGATTGCCGATCGCCAGCACGAGGTCGCCGACCTCGATCTGGTCGCTGTCGCCGAATTCGGCGAAGGGATAGTCGCCCTTCTCCTTGATGCGCAGGACGGCAAGGTCGGTGCGGTCGTCCTTGAGCACCACGTCGGCCTCGAACTCGCGCTTGTCGGAAAGCGCGATCTTGACCTCGGTGGCGTCCTTGATGACGTGGTGGTTGGTCACCACCAGGCCGGAGCGATCGATGATCACGCCCGAGCCGAGCGAGGATTCGACCCGATCCTTCGGCATGCCGAGCGGCCCGTCGCCGAAGAAGCGGCGGAACAGCGGATCGTCGAACATCGGCGATCCGCCCTGCTGGCGCAGCGTGCGTTGGGCATAGACGTTGACGACGGCCGGCGCGACGCGCTTGACGATCGGCGCGAAGGACAGCTGCACCTGCGCCTTGCTTTCCGGGACCACCCGAGTCTGGGTCTGGGTCTGCGCTTGGGCGGGAGCCGAGACGGCAACGGCAAGTATCAGGGCGGCAACGAACGAACCGGCACGAACCATGGAACACTCCTCCGATCGCCTGGATCTAGGCGATCGGGCACCGCATGGGAAGGCTCAGGGTCTTCCCCCGACACGATGTCCGTTCACTCGGCCGCGGAACTCTGCAAATCGGTGTTCGGCCAGATCGCCGCCACCGACGGCAAATGTGCCAGGCGCAAGATGTCCGGACCATTCGCATCCACGATGAAGCTGTTGGAGGACGCCAGAAAGCGCCCGGGGTCGCGGCCGAGCGCTTGCGTGATCTCTGCCGTGACGGCGGCGAGATCGACCGGTTCTGCAGCCCGGATGCCGAGGCTTCGGCGCCCCGGAAGACCGACCATGGCCGGGCGTGCATAAAGCGTCGGCCGCGGCGCCTCGATTTCCACGATCACGACGCGCCTCTCACCGCGCTCGGCTTCCGCGTCGCGCCGCAGATCGGCGGACCTGATCTTCTCCAGAGCAGCATCGACTAGGCCGGTCGTCATGTGCGTGCTCCTTTCGAACCGCAGCAGCATCGGCTTGAATCCTTGATGAAGCACAGTAGGCCCGAATATGGGCGATGAACAGAAGGCGCCAACCGCACGCCGGGATTCGCTGAACGCAACCGGCGCCGCTCTGCCGGGTGGCAGGCGGCGGTGCTCCCCGAGGGTTACTTCGTCAGTAGCCGAGGTCTCGCGCAAAACCGACGGCGCGCAGGATGTCGACCCTTCCGAATCCGAACCGGTGGTTCTGTCCCGCCTCGCCCAGTTCTTCTGCGGAGCCCGTCAGGAGATCTTGGAGAAGCAGGGCGCGCTCGGCCGGATCGACGCGATCACGGATCGCCGTCGCGCTCAGCAGCAACGCGATAGCGCCCGCGACATGGGGGGCGGCCATCGAGGTCCCATTGAAATGCTCCCATTTGCCACCGGGAACCGAGGATTCGATCGCCACCCCAGGCGCCGAAATGTCAGGCTTGGAGTAGACCAGCGGCAAAAGGTCTTTCGAAAAGAAGGGCGACTGGCGGATGACCTGTGTCCGTCCGCCGGAAAAGCCAGCCGCCCGGTTGAGGAAATCGGTCGCTCCGACCGCAAAGGCCAGAATATCGTTGCCGGGCGATCCGCTGGTCTGACTGCCCTCGTTTCCGATTGCGGTGACCACCGGAATGCCGACCCGCAAGGCATTCATGATCGCGCTGGTATAGGTGCTCGGCACGTCCGGTCCCCACATCAGGCCCCCGAGCGACATGTTGATGACGTCGACCTTCTGGTTGATCGCCCATTCCATGCCGGCCAGGATCTGGGCGTGCGTTCCCCCACGCTCGCCGTTCAGGACCAAGGCGGCGGCAATCCGTGCTTCCGGCGCGACGCCGATCCAGCGCCCGTTGGCATTGCCGCCGACCATGATGCCCGCGCAGTGGGTACCGTGACGGTCGGAATCATAGGGTTTGGACCCCGGAACCGGATCGCCGCGTTCGTCAAATTCCTCCCAGGCGTCGATCTTGCCGGCAAGATCGGGATGGGTCGGGTCGATCCCGGTGTCGAGCAACGCTATGCGGACGCCGGCGCCCCGGGCGTTGAAGGCGCCCCAGACGCCGAGGGCACCGATCGATCGGACGCCCCAGCCGCTCACCTTGTTGTCTTCGATCCAATGCGGGATCCGGTTCGGTGCCACGGCGGGAGGCAGCGTGACACGCCGGTTCGGGAAGACCGCCTCGATCTTCTCGGCCAGCGCATCGCTGTAGAGATTGGCCAGGTCCTTGCCTGCGACCCGCAGCAGGATGCTTCCGGAACTCCAGAATTCCCGCGGTCTGAAGGCGACGCCTTTCCGTCCGGCGCCCGCGCGCTTGGATGCCGTTGCGGCGGCCGCGGTCGCTCTCTGCGGCATGGCCTCCTGAAGAGCCGACGTGACCTGCTGAAGGGCCGCCATGCTTGTCTGCCGGAGCAAACTGATGATTGCGCCCATCGACTTGCCGGCCAACTCTTCTCCGTCGCCAGACCCCTTCGGAAGCCGATCGGCGCTACCCGACAGGCTCAGGTCGTTGACCGCCTGTGCGGCGGCGACAAAGCGCGACGAAGAGGCCACACCCTTTCTTTGCGACGACCGTACGACCGCAGCCTCGTCGACACGCTTCGACGGCAGCACGTCGCGGGCCGACGTCGACATCGAGCGCTTCCGCAATGTGGTGGCGATGCTCCGCGAGAAGGCGTCCTCGGCATCGTTCTCCGTGCCTGCCTTGACGATGATCTCGTGAAAATCGGAAGGTTCCGTGTCCCGTATCGCCTCGACCTGCTCACGCAGACGCTTCAAGTGATCGGCTGAAACCTTCGCCATCTCTGCCCCCCTTGGAAGCGGACGTCCGCGGCGAGGCTCCATCCCCGTCCTTTTCGTGCCTGGACGTTCCGCAACGAGAGGTAAGGTTATTTGCACCTATAAGCAGCGTCAACCGAAATTGCGCAACCGAGGATACGTAACTTCCTCGTCGCTTGGGTTCGACTGACGACGCGTCGGTCAGGCCCTCCGTTGATGGCCGCCGGCGCCCTCTCAATGCGTCGCGTCGGGCATCGAGGCCTTGCGGCGGGCCATGAAGTCGTTCAGGGCTTCGTCGATGCCGGGGTCGATGTCGGGGGCGACGTAGTCGGCGAGCATCTTCTTCCAGAGGCCGTTGGCGCGCTGGGCGGCGTCCTTGGAGCCTTCGGCCATCCACTGCTCGACCGAATTGTTGTCGGCGACCGAGGAACGGTAGAAGGCGGTCTCGAAATTGGCCTGGGTGTGGCCGCAGCCGAGGAAATGGCCGCCGGGCGGCACCTCGCGGAAGGCCGCCATGCCCTGCCCGTTCTCCGACAGGTCGATGCCGCGCGCCAGCACATGCATCATGCCGAGCTGGTCGCAGTCCATGACGAATTTCTCGTAGGACGAGGCGAGCCCGCCCTCCATCCAGCCGGCGGCATGGAGCACGAAATTGGCGCCGGCATGGACGGTCGGGATCAGCGTCTGGGCACTCTCGTAGGCCGCCTGGGCGTCCGGCACCTTGGAGGCGCAGAGCGAGCCGCCGGTGCGGAACGGCATCTTGTAGCGGCGGGCGAGCTGGGCGGCACCATAGATGGCGAGCGCGGCCTCCGGGGTGCCGAAGGTCGGCGCCCCGGACTGCATCGACAGGGTCGAGACGAAGGTGCCGAAGATGGCCGGCGCGCCGGGCCGAACCAGTTGCAGGAAGCTGACGCCCGCCAGCACCTCGGCCAGCACCTGGGTCAGCGTGCCGGCGACCGTCACCGGGCTCATGGCGCCCGACAGAATGAAGGGCGTGATGATGCACGCCTGATTATTGCGGGCATAGACCTCGGCCGCGCCCAGCATGGTGGCGTCCCAGACCATCGGCGAATTGGCGTTGATGAGCGAGGTCACCACCGTGTTCGACTGGATGAAGTCCTTGCCGAACAGGATCTCGGCCATCGAGACCGTGTCCTGCGCCCGGTCGGGATGCGTCACCGAGCCCATGAAGGGTTTGTCGGAAAAGCGCATGTGGGCATAGACCATGTCCAGATGGCGCTTGTTGACTGGCAGGTCGACCGGCTCGCACACCGTGCCGCCGGAATGGTGCATGTAGGGGCTCTGGTAGGCGAGCTTCACGAAATTGCGGAAATCCTCGATCGTGCCGTAGCGCCGGCCCTGGTCGAGATCGTGCACGAAGGGCGAGCCGTAGACCGGCGCGAAGACCGTGTTGCGCCCGCCGATATGCACGCTGCGCTCGGGATTGCGCGCATGCTGGACATAGTCGGAGGGCACGGTCGAGACGAGCTGCCGGGCGAGGCCGCGGGGGAAATGCACCCGCTCGCCGCGCACGTCGCAACCGGCCTGGCGCAGGCGCTCCAGCGCGCTCGGATAGTCGCGGAATTCGATGCCAATCTCCTCCATCAGGGTCTCAGCATTGTGCTCGATGATCGACAGGCCCTCCTCGGAGAGCACCTCGGTGATCGGCAGGTTGCGGGTGATGTAGGGCACCGACACGGCGGACCGCGCAGACCGGGCGGCGCGACGCGCCTCGCGGCCACGACGCTGTTCGCGGCCACCGGCTTCCGGCATGTCATTCATCGTGAACCCTCCCAGGAACGGCCTTGGCCCGCCCGCTTGTCGCCCGAGCACGCCCCGTCGACATGGCGGACGAGGGCACTCCCTTTTCGTTCAGTCGGAAGCCCGGTCGCGCGATCGGCCGGATCGATCGATCCGATCGACCGGCCGGCGCGCGAGGCTTGCCGCGACCACGCCGTGCTGCGCGACGGCGCGACCGTCCCGGCGCGTCCCGGTAGGCCGGTCGCGCCGGAACGAGGTTAGGCCGTTGCAGGGGGCCGAGACTGTGCTGTGCCCGTCACCGGATGGCGCATGCGCGACAGGCTTTCCGCCGGCGGCAGGCCGCCGTCACCAGCGCACGAGACGGGGCGCGAGCAGCGCGCCGAGGAGCCCGACGATCAGGATGGCGCCGGCATACCAGGCCGCCACGAAGGCCATCGCATCCTCGGTGCAGTGGACCGCATAGGCGATCGCCGCGAGGCTGCCGGCGAAGAGGCCTGCGGCGAAGCCCGCCCCCCTCAGATCGGTCGGGGCGGAGCTGCGCAGGACCGCGACCAGCGCCCCGAAGGGCACGATCGCATAGAGCGGCAGATAGGTGAGGCAGAAGGTCCAGCTCGATCCGAAGACCAGCGCCGGCATGTCCTGCGGGCCGGCCATGCCGAGTTCGATCGAGGCCAACACCGCGATGCCGGCGAAGGGCAGCGCCAGGAGGCCGATCAGGGGTTTCAGCGTCCGCCCCGGCCGGGCCAGGCGGACGAAAACCAGCGCCGCCGCCGCCGCCGCCGTCAGCACGAACAGGATCTTGGCCAGAACGCGGGGATCGCCCCAGGCCGTTGCCCAATCGCGGCGCATGCCGATGGTTTCGACCACCATGAGAATTGCGGCGGCAAGTCCGAGCGTCGCGGCGACCAGCGTCGTGCGCAGGATGCGGTGAGCATCGACCGGCCGGGCATCGGCCGCCAATCGTGCGATCAGGTCCTCGGTCTGCAAAGCCAATGCCTCGTTCGCTCCATGACGGCACCCGTCTCCGGCACCCGTCTCCGGCGCACGCGCCACCCGATCCCGCCTGGAGCGATTCCGAGCCGGCACCGTACGCACCGGCCGCTCCGGGTGGACCGTTGCGACCCGGCCACCCGAAGCGGCCGTCGCGCCGCCCGACAGGGAATACGGGCGTCGCAACCGAACGGTTACGCCACCCCGTTGCCGGAACCGAAGATCCGGCTGAGCCGCTTCATGCCGCGATGGATCGCAACCTTCAGCGCCGTTTCCGACATGCCGGCCGTCCGGGCCGCCTCGGCGATGGATCGTCCCTCCAGCTTGACGGCCGCAAACGGACTGCGCAAAGCCGGCGGGAGCCGGTCGAGCACGCGCGCCACGTCCCAAACCGCATCGGCGGCCTCCTCGGGCGCCGGCAGGAGGTCCTCCAGATCGTCGATCGGCAGGCTCGAGCCGGTCCGCGCCCGGGCGCGCAGATGGTCGATCACCTTGTGGCGGGCGATGGCATGAACCCAGGCACCGACAGGATAGGCCGCGTCGTAGGTGTGCCGGCGGGTATGAACCGCGATCAGCACATCCTGCACGATATCCTCCGCGTCGGCAGTGTTGCCGGCGCGCGCCCGCGACAGGAGCCGGCCGACATGACCGCGCACCAGCCGCGCTATGGCATCCAGCAAGGAACGATAGGCGGCTTCGTCACCCGCCATGCTCCGCAGCATCAGATCTTTCAGTTGGCTTTCCGGGATGGACATCCGGGCGGCTCCCCCAGGCCGAGAATACGGCATCAGAGTGCCACGGGATCGAATGCAAAGCCGCTGAACTCTTCTGACCGGAGATGAATTGCGCGTGAACGACCGCGCGACCCGTGGTCGACGCGGAGGAGCCCGCGTCCGGACGCCCCGCATGTCCCACCCAAAGGCTCCCGGGCAGTCAGAGCTGGAAGTTGTCCTTGATCCGGCGCACGGCATCGCGCACGTCCCGGCCGATCTCCGCGCGCAGCCGGTCACGCATCTCTGTGATGCCGGGACCGGTCGCCGCGGCCGCACCATGGGCCGGCGGCGGCGCCAGATGGAAGCTCGGATTGCGGTCGAGATGGCCGACGATCCAGCTGTCGGCCAGAAATCCCTGCTGCTCGGCGAGCCGGATCGGCATCTCGGCATAGCCGCCCTGACCCCATTTCGCGCCCCAGCTGTTGCGGATCAGGAAGGTGCCACGGTTGCGGTCGTAGCCGACGATCAGCATGCAATGGCCGCTCTCGGCCGTCGACGGGTCCAGATTCTCGTCGCCGCGCGGGTCCGGGAAGCGCCCGGTGCGTGCCGCCTCCTCGTAGCAACGCTGCGGCAGGTTGATGGCGAGCGATACCGGCAGGCCCTGGGCGAGCGCTCCGATGACGCCGTCGGGGCCGACCACCCGGGCGAAGTCGTGGCCCTGGGCGGTCCAGGCCGAATCGTAAACCCGGCGCGGCGGCTCGCGGTTGAAATCCTCGATCCGGTACGGCCATTCCTGTTCGGGCGGCACCCCGAAGGCGACCACGGAGGCGATCACCTCGGCGGTGGTGTTGCCGCTGTCCTCGCCGACGGCATTGCGCAGCTTGCGCGCGTTGAAATAGACGAACAGCCGGCTGCGATCGACCGGCGGCTTGCCCTGCTTGATCTGCAGAAACTCCAGCGCGCCGACCACCGCACAGGAGGCGCAACTGCCGAGCGATTGCTGATCCTCGACAGGCGAACAAAAGGGGCGCAGGTCGACCGTCGGCGGCGCATTGCCGGCGACCGCGACCGCCACGGGCGTATCGCGCGGCGGCGCCTTGGCGGCGATCAGGCCGTCGGTACGCCGGGCGCGGGACTGGCGGGGACCGAGACCGGCGACGCGCCACAATGCGGCGGCGCAGTGCGGGCAGGCCTCCGGCGTCGGATCAGGCAGGACCGTGAAGCATTCCGGACACAGCATATAAGCCTCCCCGCGCCGGCCTCGGCCGACACTTGTGACTGTTGGCGCCGGAAAGCCTCCCGGCGCGATGGGACGGCGGGACCGGGGCGGTCGTCAGCCGCCGGTGCGGCGGCCGTGGCCGACATCACCGGCAATCTCCTTGGCAAGCCCGCCCAGCGTGTAGCGGTAGGCGACGAAGGTGCCGATACCGACGAACATCGACAGGCCGCCGGCAAGCTCCTCGGCGGCGGTCTCCCCGACCAACATGGCCGCGAACGCATAGGCGATGAAGAAGACCAGGAACACGTTGGCGGCGATGAAGCCGATATTCGAGCCGGCCTTGAACCCGACCGCCACATCGACCCGTGCGCGGTCGGCAGCCATCGGGCTCAGCGTCGCCTCGCCGGTAAAGGTCACCGGCAGCATCGAGGTGCGCTTCAGGTCGGACCGCTTGGCGGTGAACTGGACGCGGCGGCCCGCATCGAGCTCGGAGACCACAGCCCCGCCGGCCCGGGCGATCCGATCGCGCAGCACGCCGCTCGGATCCACCCCGCCGAGCGCGAGTTCGCCCGTCCAGCCGTTGCCGGCCGGCGGCCCGATCGACACCACGCTGACGGTGCCGCTGCCCGACGATCCGCCGCCCAGGGGTCCGCCGCCGTGCTGGAAGACGGGGTCGGGCTTGAATTCCGGCTTCGGATCGGGCTTCGCGACCGGATCGAGCCGCGGCGGCACGGGATCGACTACCGGCTTGCGCTGCGGCTCGGGCGCCGGCGCGCTTGCCAGGGCGGCGGCGAATTCGGCCGCCGTCTGGAAGCGGTTGTCCTCGCGCTGCTGCACCGCCTTGCCGACGACCTTGTCGAGATAGGCCGGCACGTCGCGGCGCTGTTCGCTCGGCTGGCCGAGCGCGCCGTGGGCGGGCAGCCCGCGCAGCAGGAGTTCGTAGAGCAGGATGCCGACCGAGTAGAGATCCGCCTCCGGCCCGATCACGTCGGCGCCGGCCTGCTGCTCGGGCGCCCAGTAGCGCGGCGTGCCGGTCGCCCCGCTCGCCCGCATGGTCGCCATGGACATCGGCCCGGCCGCCTTGGCGATGCCGAAATCCAGGATCCGCGTCTCGACCGCCCCGCTGCCGAAGACATCGCCCTCGACAAAGATGTTCTCCGGCTTGATATCGCGA
Organism: Prosthecodimorpha staleyi; assembly: GCF_018729455.1. Taxonomy (NCBI): domain Bacteria; kingdom Pseudomonadati; phylum Pseudomonadota; class Alphaproteobacteria; order Hyphomicrobiales; family Ancalomicrobiaceae; genus Prosthecodimorpha; species Prosthecodimorpha staleyi. The sequence continues at coordinate 337,732 of NZ_JAHHZF010000001.1, forward strand.
TGCACCAGCCCCTGCCGGTGGGCCTCGCCGAGGCCTTCCAGCACGCCGGCCACGATGCGCATCACCGCCGGCACGGGGATGTCGCGCCGGGTCTGCTTGGCGACATTGAGGACATCGCGCAGCGAACTGCCTTCGAGCAGTTCCATGGTCAGGTAGGGCTGGTCGCCGGCCACGGCCACGTCGTAGATCGAGACCACGTTACGGTGCCGGATGCGGCGGGCGCGGCGGCCTTCGTCGACCAGCCGCTTGAGCGCGTCGTCGGACTGCATCAGGTCGCGGCGGACCAGCTTCAGCGCCATCTCGTCCTGGGACTGCACGTCGCGGACGGCATAGACCTGCCCCATGCCGCCCTCGCCGAGCTTGCGCAGGATCTCGTAGCGCCCCGCGAAGACGCCGCCCTCGGCGAGGTCCGGCCGCTTGTCGCGCAGGTCGGTCGTGCGCACCATCTCGATCCGGTCGACCCGGCCGCGGCCGGGCACGAAGGTGACGGCGATCTCGGCCGAGCGGACCTCGTCGGGCAGCAGCGCGATGCGGTTCGACGGACCGAGCGCGAAGCGTTCGTCGCGCGCCAGCCGTCGTCCGTCGACCGCGACGCCGCCCTGGATCAGGTTGACCAGCACCAGCCGGTCGTTCTCGATCTGCAGGCGGAAGCGCGGGCCGGCGAGCCGCGCCATGGCGGCCGCATCCGACTGCCCGTCCGCGCCTTCGACCGGCAGCGGCAGGTCCGGCGCCGGCTGGCCTTCGATCGGATTGCCGACCGTGATCCGCCCGAGCGCGGCGAGCCGTCCGGCCGCGAGCGGCGCCTTGACGCCGGTCAGCACCAGTTCGACATCGCGCGGCACCTCCAGATTGCCCTGGTCGGCGAGACCGCGCAGGCCGGCCTGGCGCTCGTGGCGCTCGGCACGCTGCAGATCGATGATCGCGGCTTCCGCGGCGCGGCCCTCCTCGGCCGGCCGGCCGCCCAGGAAGGGCGCGATGTTGATCAGCTGGCCCTGGCCGATCGAGGCGCCGGACAGGTCGACATGGAACTGGATCGCCTGCTCGTTCGACGGTGCGATCTCGACGAACACCGTGCCCTCATAGGCATAGGTCTCGGTGACCGACCCGCACGGCACCTCGACCACCAGCCGCAGCCCGACCGCATATTTGCCGCTCGATTCGAACGGACCCGCCTGGACGACGATCTGCCGTCCCTTGCCCTCGCCGGTCTCGACCCGTTCGAACGGCACCGGCACCGGCTGGTAGGGACCGTTGCCCTCGCGCTTCTCGAAACTGACCAGCCGGAAGCTGCGCTGCGCCAGCGGCGAGCGGTTGGCGATCACGAAGGGCAGCGCCAGCGTGTCGCCACGCCGCATCGAGCCGATCGGCTCGACGGCGAGAAGCGGTGCCGGCGCGCAGACCGGACAGGCCCGGTCGGGTTCGATCAGCTGGTTGCAGCTGTCGACGCCGGTGCAGCGCAGGAGCGGGTTGCCGCATTCCGCGCAGGCCATCGCGCTCGGCAGCGCCTGGAGCGTCTCGGAACAGCAGGTGCGATAGGGATGCCACGCCATGCGATCAGGCTCCCAGCGGCTGGCGGCAATGGACGCAGTTCGGACCGCGCGCGAGCGTCTGCTGGTGGCAGTGCGGGCACTCGATCAGGCTCGGCGGCGGCGCAAAGCCGGAAATCGCCTGGCCGACGCCCTGGGCGGTGCCGGCGGCGGTCATCGCGATGGTGTTCTGCGCGGTCCGCGCATCCTCGCGGGTGGCGGCGATCTGGTCGCGCAGCGCCTGGGTCAGGGCCTGGTCGCGCTGCGCGACCGCGTTGGCCTCGGCGGTCAGCACCTGGGCGGCGCCCTGATTGTCGAGCTTGCGCGCCTTCATCTGCTCGGCCGTCAGCGTGCCCTCGGCGGCGATCAGGCTGGCGGTGTGGCGGGCCGCCGCCTCGGCCTCGCGGATGCGCCGCTCGGCCGAGGAGTCATCGCGGAAGCGCTCGTTGTCGATCTGGAAGCGCGCATTGGCGGCGTTGAGGTCGTTGAGGTCGCGCAGCCGGGCATGCTGCGCCTCGACATCGCGGATCTCGGTCAGCCGCGCCGTCTCGCGCAGGTCGGCCTCCAGGCGGGCCTGCTCGCGCCGGCGCTGGTTCTGGATCGAGACCAGCGCGCTCTGATGCTCCTCGCCCTTGAGCGCCTCCAGCCGGTCCATCTCGGCCAATTCGCCATTGACCCGGCGCTGCGCGATCATGGCGCGGCTGTTGGCGAGCTGGTTGGCCTGGTCGATCTCGGCGCGAATCTGGCTGCGCCGCGCCTCCTCGATGCCGACATCGATGCCGGCCAGACGCACCTCGCCCTCGCGCAGGGTGCGCGCCTTTTGCTGGTCGATGGCGGCGAGTTCCTCCTCGAACCGCGCCTGGCGCCGGGCAACCACCTTGGCGATCTCGCCCATCAGGGCGTTCATCTCGGCCGACCGGATGCCGGATTCGCGCGCCTCCTCGAACTGCAGCTCGTTGGAGAGCACCAGCCGGCGCAGCTCCGCCTCGTCGATCACACGGGTGCGGTCGGCCGCCGTCGCGAGGTTGATCTTCAGGACGGTCGTATCGGATTCGCGCTTCAGTTGGCTGGTCAGGAGCTCGTGCTCCTGCTTCAGCCGCTGGTCCTCGGCCGCCCTGCGGCGCGCCTCGATTTCGGCGAGCTCGACCTCGTTCATGGTCCAGGTCGCCGAGACCGCCCGCACCGTCAGGCCGATCTCGCCGGCGACGCGCTCGGCCTCGGCCATGATCCGCGCCTGGATGCGGTCCTGCAGGCCGACATTGCCGCGGATGTCGACGGCGCCGAGCCGGCCGATCTCGGCCTCGATCACCCGGTCCTTCAGATGGGCCATCAGCCGCGCGGTCACGTCGGTCTTCAGGACCGCGCGATGCTCGGCCATGAAGCCGAGGATGTTGGCGGCGCGCTCCGGATCGACCTGGAACTCGAAGGTGAGTTCGCCGCCGACCGGCACCCGGTCGGCCGTCAGCGCCGTGACCTGCTCGACCAGCCGGAACGGCTTCAGGTCGGCGACCAGCAGGCGCAGCGAATGCTGCCCGCCGATGGCGTCCTTCAGCCCCTGCCAGAAGCCGCCGACCGAGACATGCGCGCCGGCCTCGACGCCGACCACCCGGCCGTCGCGGATCAGGATCGCGGCGAGGTCGGGGCCGACCGCCAGCCGCGTCTCGGCGAAGCCGCGGAATTCGTTGAGGCCGACATATTCGGCAAGAAGCTGGTCACTGGAGAGGGTCAGCACGGAGGACGACATGGGGGCCTCGTTGGCACGGCGAACCGGGACGGGATCGGCAGGCGGGCGTCAGGCCCGTTCGCCGCGGCGGGCGGCTGCGATCATGTTGGCGATGATCACGGCGACCGCGACGGCGACGCCGATCTTGTGCTGCGCGAGGGCGGCCAGGATACCGTCCAGCCCGCCAACCGCCTTGGCGGCCTCCTCAGCCTGCCGGCCGGCGCCGACCGCCTGGAAGACGACCGCGATCAGCGACGTACCGGCCGCGACCAGCGCGGACATCCGCGACCAGAAGCAGAGCCGGGCATAGGGCGACGGCGCAAGCACGGAACCGCCGGCCGCGGCGAGCCCGCCCTCGGGGGAAGCCGGAGCGCCGGCCCTCGCTGCCGCCTCGGCGGCCGCCCGGCGATCGGCGTTGCCGCCGCGGGTGAAGTCGGGTTGCAGCGCCGCCCCGGCCGTTTCCGCCCGGGTCAGGTTGTAGGCGCGCCGGTGCATGGCGGCGAGCACCGCCCCGACCAGCCACAGCCCGCCGAGGGCCAGCGTCGCGCCGAACAGAATGCCGGCGGTCCGCTCGAAGTCGAAACCAGAAAGCACGCGATCTCTCCATGGTCGGAACGGCGGCGGCGCCTGGGCCGCTGCTGCCCCGGTTGGCCGAACTCCGGCCCGGGTCTTCAGGATCGTCGCCATCCGGGTCGCCCGTGCCGTTTCGGCATCGTCCGCGGTCGGTCCGAAATCCCACCGCGTCTGCGACCGTTTGTTATCCGTTCATTTCCGGAGTTAACCGCAGCCGCCCGCAAAGCGTCAATCGCGCTGCCGCCTCGCGCCCCGACAACTCAATTGAGGCCCGCCTGCGCCCCGCCTCGCCGCCTCGGGCCGCTCACCGCCTGCCGTCGACATCCACGAGAACACCGAGCCCCGCCCGCACGCCCCCCTTCCCCTTCGTCCCTAAGGCGGGAGAAGGAAATCAACACGTTGGGAGATCGCGGACACGACCGCCCCCGATCCCGCGGCTCTTTCCCCTTCTCCCCCCAAGGGGGGGAGAAGGTCGCCGAAGGCGGGATGAGGGGGTCGATACCGCAACAGGCTCGAAGCTGCGGTCCGGACACGGGCCGATCCGGCGGGCCGCCAGACCGTCCCCCTCATCCGCCCTTCGGGCACCTTCTCCCCCCACAGGGGGAGAAGGGAATCAACACGTTGGGAGATCGCGGACCTGAACACCCCCGATCCCGCGGCTCCTTCCCCTTCTCCCCCTAAGGGGGGAGAAGGTCGCCGAAGGCGGGATGAGGGGGTCGATGCCGCAAGAGGCTCGAAGCCCGCGGTCCGGACACGGGCCGATCCGGGGGGCCGCCAGACCGTCCCCCTCATCCGCCCTTCGGGCACCTTCTCCCCCCACAGGGGGAGAAGGGAATCAACACGTTGAAAGATCGCGGACGTGAACACCCCCGACCCCGCGGCTCCTTCCTCTTCGCCCCCGGGCAGGAAAAATGGCCCCGATGCACCGGGGCGACGGGACGTCCCGAGGGGCCGACGACCCCGGCTCGGCGGGATCGTCGAACGGAGCCTCACCAGACGCCGGTATTCTTCATGCTCGACCAGGGTTCGGCCGGTGCGAGGGCAGAGCCCTTCTGCAGGAGTTCGATCGAGATCAGGTCGGGCGAGCGGACGAAGGCCATCCGGCCGTCGCGCGGCGGGCGGTTGATGGTCACGCCCGCATCCATCAATTTGGCGCAGGTGGCGTAGATGTCGTCGACCTCGTAGGCGAGATGGCCGAAGTTCCGCGCCGTGCCATAGTCCTCCGGATCCCAGTTGTAGGTCAGTTCGACCAGCGGGGCCTTGTCGGCGCGGGCAGCGGCCTCGTCTTCGGAGGCCGCGAGGAAGACGAGGGTGTAGCGGCCGGGTTCGTTGTCGATGCGGCGGGTCTCGATCAGACCCATCTTGTTGACCCAGAAGTCGAGCGATTCCTCCAGATTGCGGACGCGAACCATCGTGTGCAGATATCGCATGGGGGTCTCCTGACCGTGAAGCGACGCAAGGGCGTGGAGCCATGAATATCGTGTCGGATCTCGCCGAGGGAAGGCGCATTCTCGCCGAGGCGATCGGCGCGGCGAAGCGGCTGGTGCTGTTCACCGGAGCCGGCGTCTCGACGGAATCCGGAATCCCGGACTTCCGTTCTCCCGGCGGGCTGTGGTCGCGGATGCGTCCGATCACGTTCCAGGACTTCGTCGCCTCGGAGGCGGCCCGGCTGGAAGATTGGCGGCGACGGTTCCACCTGATGGCCGAATTCGAGGCGGCAATTCCCAATGCGGGTCATCGCGCCATGGCTCGGCTGGTCGGCAGCGGCAAGGCGATCGCGCTGATCACGCAGAATATCGACGGCCTGCACGAACGGTCCGGGGTGCCGGAGGACCGCCTGATCCGCCTGCACGGCACCGGCACCCATGCATCCTGCCTCGACTGCCACGAGCGCATGGAGATCGCGGAGGCCGAGGCGGCGATCGCGGCGACCGGGCAGTCGCCACGCTGTCCAGCCTGCGGCGGTCTGATCAAATGCGCGGTGGTCAGCTTCGGCCAGGCGATGCCGGAAGCCGAGATGACCAGGGCGGAAGCGGCCAGCCGCGCCGCCGATCTGTTCGTCGCTGCCGGCTCGTCGCTGCAGGTCCATCCGGCGGCGGGGCTTCCGGTCGCGGCCCGGCGCGCGGGGGCGCGGTTGTTGATCGTCAATCGTGACGAAACGGCGCTCGACAGTCTCGCCGACCGCGTCCTGCGCGGCCCGATCGGACGCCTGTTCGACCCCTCCGACGATGCCGGCAGGGACGGCGCGCCGTGAGACGACCGATGCTGCAGTGCAGTCCCTGCCGATACGGAGCCGGCGGCCAAAATCCTGTCAATGGCACGAAGCCTTGGAAGCGTGTCTCCGCGGTATCAATTGTGGCGAAATCGGGCACAACATCATCGAAACCGGTAGTCGGGCTCGGACTGGGTGATATTGTTTCGTTAAGAATCAGTGCGGGGCTCCAGCTTCGCGAATCGTAAGCGGGCCGGTATGCTCCGGCCATGTATTTGCCTCGGGGGTGGTTAGGTATGGGGGCCAAGATTACGCCGGACGCCCGCCCTATTGAAGCGCTGGACGACAGTCAGGCCGTCGACGTGATCGAAGTGGCCGGATCGATCAAGTGGTTCGACGTGGCCAAGGGCTACGGGTTCATTCTTCCCGACAACGGCCTGCCGGACATCCTCCTGCATGTGACCTGCCTCCGCCGCGACGGCTTCCAGACCGCCTATGAAGGCGCCCGTGTCGTCGTCGAAGTGCTCGACCGCCCGCGCGGCCTGCAGGCCCTGCGCATCCTGCACATGGACGAATCGACGGCCGTCCACCCGTCGCAGCTGCCGCCCAGCCGAACCCACGTCCAGGTCGTGCCGACCAGCGGCATGGAGCGGGCGGTGGTCAAATGGTTCAACCGCATCAAGGGCTTCGGCTTCCTGACCTGCGGCGACGGCACGCCGGACATCTTCATCCATATGGAAACCCTGCGCCGGTTTGGCATTGCCGAACTGCGCCCCGGCCAGACCGTTCTGGTCCGGTTCGGCGACGGCCCGAAGGGCCGCATGGCCGCCGAGATCCGCCCCGACGGTCCAAGCCATATCCCCGCCTCGCACTGAGCCGGCCACCCTGCCCGACCCCTTCGGATAGCGCCGCTCAAGCGGTTCTCCCTGTTCGTTCCCTTGGGAAGAAGGGGGCTGCGGAATCGGGAGCGCTCATTTCCGCGATCACTCAACGAGTTAGCTCCCTTCTCCCCCCTTGGATGCGAAGGGGAAGGAGGCGCGGGATCGGGGGCGTTCACGTCGAGGTAGGCTGCTTGCGGATGGCGCTCGAGTGTCGATACCCGATTGGCGGGCAAACTCCGATCGCCTTGCGAATCTGAATATGATCGTTTCGGGACCGGGATGCCCGGAAAAGGAGCGCGTTTGCCTGAAGCTTCGATCTGGGAAAAGTTTTTTCTTTCGGATACCCATTCGCCTGGGTAGCGTGCGCAGGCCGTCGGTTCGGCCCTTCCCTTGGGAAACCGCATCGCACCGCCGCAGCGGTCTCGCCGGGATCGTCGCGCGCGGCCGACGCGATCGCGGAAGTCCGGTCGGACCGACGTTCACGCCCCGGGCCGCCTCTCGCCGAACGCGAAGCCGGCCCTGCCGAAAGCACGGCCCGAAGCCGTCAGGAGTATCCCCATGGAAGATGCCATCGACCGCCGCCATCTGTTCAGCGCCGTGGCGCTTGCCACCGCCGCGACCGCGCTGCCCCTGACCGCCACGCCGGCCGCCGCCCAGGCTCCGGCTTCGGGCGACCTTCTGCAGCAGATCAAGGCGCGCGGCGAGCTGCGCATCGGCACGCCGCCGGGCGAGCCGTGGTTCTTCAAGGACCAGCGCTCGGGCGAATGGAAGGGCATCGGCTGGGGCGCAGGCCTCGCGCTCGCCCGCGAACTGGGCGTCAAGGCGGTCGCGGTCGAGACCACCTGGGGCACCGCCATCGCCGGCCTGCAGGCCAACCAGTTCGACATCCTGTTCGCCATGGATGCCACGCCGCAGCGCGCCCTGGCGATCGATTTCCCGGTCCAGCCGATGTTCTACTACGCGCTCGGCGTGCTGGCGCGCGACGGCCTGGCCGCCAAGACCTGGGCCGATCTCGACAAGCCGGAGGTGCGCATCGGCGTCGTGCTCGGCACCTCGCCCGACCGCGAGCTGACCCGCCGCCTGCCCAATGCCAAGATCGAGCGCTTCCCGAACATCGACGAGACCGGGGCGGCCTTCGTCGCCGGCCGCGTCGACGTGGTCTCGCTGTTCCATCCCGCCCTCGTCCTGCTGCGCTCGCGGGTGAAGCGCGGCACCGTGGTGCTGCCGGATCCCTTCCGCGTCGCCTCGACCAGCGCCGGCGTGCGCCGGGATGCCGACAAGTCGTGGCGCGACTGGGTCGGCGTGGCCCTCAACGCGCTTTACGAAACCGGTGAGATCCAGAGGATTTACGAGGAATTCCTCACCTTCCGCGGCATCGACCCGAAGGAAGCGCCGGCGATCGTCCGCGAGCTCTGGACCAAGGCCTGAGCAACGCCCGACGCGCATCCCGCCCCGGCGATGCGCGTCGGCTTCCGTGCGAAGCGACCGGACCCGATCGATGCCCTATGTCTGGGATTTCAGTGCCGTCACCCGAAACTGGACCGTGCTCCTGTCCGGCCTCGGGGGAACCATCATGCTGTCGCTGGCCGGCATCGCGCTCGGCATCCTGATCGGCGCCGGCCTGGCCGCGATGCGCCTGTCCGGCCTGCGCGCGCTGAAATGGCCGGCGACGGCCTGGATCGAATTCTTCCGCAACACCCCGCCGCTGGTGCATTTCTTCTGGTTCTTCTATGGCCTGCCGATGGCCTTCGGGATCACGCTGTCGTCCTTCGGGGCCGCGCTGGCCGCGCTCGGCATCCAGTCGAGCGCCTTCTTCGCCGAGGTCTTCCGGGGCGGCATCGTTTCGGTCGAACGGGGCCAGTGGGAGGCCGGCCGGGCGCTCGGCATGAGCCGGACGCGGCTCTTCCGCCGCATCATTCTGCCCCAGGCGGCACGGCGGATGGCGGCACCCTTCGTCGAGCGCTGCTTCGAACTGGTCAAGACGACCACCCTCGCCGCGGCGCTGGCCCATCACGAACTGCTCTATGCCGCCATGGTGGTGGTGACCGAGACCTACCGGCCGCTGGAGGTCTATACGGTGGTGGCGATCCTGTTCCTGACCGTCCTGTTCGCCGCCAGCCAGGTGTCCGAATGGCTCGAGGCGCGCGGTCGCGCCATGCAGGGGCGCTGAGACGATGCCCGAATTGCAGTTCGGCGTCGTCTTCGCCGATTTCGATCTCCTCGTTCGCGCCGCCGGCACCACCGCGCTGCTCTGGGCGGCGGCCTTCTCGATCGGCTGGTCGGCCGGCTGGATCGTCGCCTTCGGCCGGCGTTCGCCCCGGCTCGCCCTGGCCATCCCGGCGCGGGGATTCGTCGAGTGCTTCCGCAACACGCCGGTGCTGGTCCAGCTGATCTGGTTCTACTACGCCCTTCCGGTGCTGACCGGCATCCAGATGCCGGCCTTCGGCGCCGCCGTGCTGGCGCTCGGCCTCAACGGCACCGCCTATTGCGCCGAAATCCACCGCAATGGCTTGCAATCCGTTGCAATAGGCCAGTGGGAGGCGGGCCGGGCGCTCGGCATGAGCCGCCTGCGCGTCTTCTTCCGCATCATCCTGCCCCAGGCGGTGACCCGGATGATCCCGGCCTACACCAACCGCGCCGTCGAGATGGCCAAGAACACCTCGGTCGCCTCGGTCATCTCGGTGCATGAGCTGATGTACAATGCCCGCCTGTTCAGCAGCCAGAACTACGTGCCGCTCGAAACCTTCACCGTGGTCGCCGGCATCTATTTCGTCGTGATCTGGCCGATCTCCCTCGCCTCCTCCCTGATCGAGCGCCGCCGGAGCGCATGAGAAGATGACCAGCCCCGAACCCGTCGTGCTCGCCGCGACCGCCATCACCAAGCGCTTCGGCACCGTCGACGTCCTGAAGGGCGTCGACCTCGCAGTGTGCAAGGGCGAGCGGATCGCCATCCTCGGCTCCAGCGGCTCGGGCAAGAGCACGCTGCTGCGCTGCCTGAACCTCCTGGAACGCCCGACCGGCGGCACCATCGCGCTCGACGGCCGCACGATCGGCCGGCCCGACGGCAAGGGCGGGCAGCGCTACGACGAGCGCGAGCTCGACCGGGTGCGCACCCGGGTCGGCATGGTGTTCCAGCAGTTCAACCTGTTCCCGCATATGCGGGTGATCGAGAATGTCATGGAGGCGCCGCGTGGGGTGCTCGGCAAGTCGAAGGCCGAGGCGCGCGCCATCGCCGAGCGCCAGCTCGCCGCGGTCGGGCTCGCCGAGAAGGCGGATGCCTGGCCGGCGCAGCTCTCCGGCGGCCAGCAGCAGCGCGTCGCGATCGCCCGCGCCCTGGCCATGGATCCGGAGGTGCTGCTGCTCGACGAGCCGACCTCCTCGCTCGATCCGGAACTGGTCGGCGAGGTGCTGGCGGCGATCCGGGCGCTGTCCAACGAGGGCCGCACCATGCTGATCGTCACCCACGAACTCGGCTTCGCCTTCCATTTCGCGACCCGCGTGCTGTTCCTGCATGACGGCAAGGTGCTGGAGGAAGGCCCGCCCGAGCAGGTCCTGAAGGCGCCGCGCGAGGAGCGCACCCGCCGCTTCATCGAGCGCTTCACCGAACGCCGCTTCTGACGCCGGAGCCGAGCATGACGGCCGCCGCCGCGACGCTGACCGACCGGATCGCCGCCTTCGCGGCCGAGACCCGCTTCGAGGACCTTCCCGACGACCTGATCGAACGGGTCCGGCTGCATCTTCTCGACGCGATCGGCTGCGCGATCGCCGCGGTGCCGACCGATCTCGCCCGGCGCCTCCTCGCCGCCACCGCCGCCGAGTCGCCCGCCGGCCCCTGCCCCATCCTCGGAACCGACCGAACCGCCGGGCCGGGCGCGGCCGCCTTCGCCAATGCCGGGCTGATCAACGTGCTCGACTATGACGACGGCTTCGAGGTCGCCGGCAAAGGCCTCGGCCATCCGGGCGCCTCGATCGTCGCCGCCGCGCTCGCCGCCATGGCCGGCGGACCGGTCGACGGCAGGGATCTGCTGACGGCGCTCGCGCTCGCCTTCGAGGTCAACGGCCGCGTCATCCTTTCGATCCAGCCGAGCCCGGAACGCCACCGGCAGGTCTATGGTGTCTGCCAGCACCAGGCGATCGGCGCCGCGGTCGCCTATGGCCGTCTCGGCGGGCTCGGCACGGCCGATCTCGGCAACGCGATCGGCTTCGCCGCCGGCCTCGCGCCCCTGCCCTCGCTGCGCAAATACAACTGGGAAAAGCGGCCGCTGGTGTCGTTCAAGGACTATGTCGCCCCGGCGGCCGAGGCCGGGGTGCGCGCCGTCCTCCATGCCCGGGCCGGTCTGGTCGGGCCGGTCGATGTCTTCGACGGCGAAACCGGCTTCTGGCGCATGATCGGCTCCGACCGCTTCGATGCCGACGCCCTGACCAAGGATCTCGGCCATGTCTGGTGGGCGCGCAACCTCAGCCTGAAGACCTATCCGGCCTGCCGCTGGATCCATACCGCGCTGGAATCCTTCGAGATCGCGTTCCGCGACTGCGGGCTCGATCCGGCCGCGATCGAGCGGATCACGGTCCATACCTCCGCCGGGCTCGCGCGCGACTTCCTCGATGCGGCACCCGCCACCATGGTCGACGCCCAGTTCAGCCTGCCCTTCTGCCTCGGTGCGATCGCCGCCGGACACCCCAAGGCGCATTGGTACGATCCGGCCGTGAGGACCGATCCGACCGTCGCGGCCGTCGCCCGGACGGTGACCGCAGATGTCGACCCGGAGATCGACCGCATCATGTCCGGCCCTGAGCGCCGGCCGGCCGGCCGTGTCACGATTCAGGCCGGCGGGCGGACCCTGGAGGGTCCGTTCCTGCCCCTGCCGCGCGGCACGGCGGAACGGGCGGTCGGCCGCGCCGAGGTGATCGCCAAATTCACCGACAATGCGACGGCCGGCGGCTGGACCGCGGATTGCATAGACCGCCTCGCCGGGTCCATCCTGTCGCTCGGCGCCCCGGGCGTCCGTTTCTCGGTCTGACCGGAACTGCCGACCGCATCGGAATCTCGTGTCGATTGAAGGGAGTGCGCGCAATGACCCTGCACACGTCGCCGGCCCGCACGGCCACGGATCCCCGCTATGCCGGCGGCGCCGCCTATATGGACGGCACCTTCATGCCGCTCGGCGAGGCACGCATTCCGATCACCGATTGGGGCTATCGGCGCTCGGACGTGGTCTATGACGTGGTCAGCGTCTGGGACGGCTGCTTCTTCCGCCTCGACGACCACCTGACCCGCTTCCGCGCCTCCATGGAGGCGACCCGGCTGGTGCCGCGCGAGACCGACGACGAGATCCGCTCGATGCTGCACCGGCTGATCGCGCTGTCCGGATTGACCGAATCCTATGTCGCCATGGACTGCCTGCGCGGCGCGCCGCTGCCCGGCACCACCCGCCATCCGAAGAATGCCCGCCCGTATCTGATCGCCTTCGCGATTCCCTATGTGCGGCTGGTGCCGGCGGAGGTGATCGAGCGCGGCACCCATGCCATCGTCGCCTCGGCGGTGCGCATCCCGGACGCGTCGCTGGATGCCCGGCACAAGAACTTCCACTGGGCCGACATGACCTCGGGCCTGTTCGAGGCCGACGAGCGCGGCGCCGACATGCCCATCCTGCTCGATGCCGCCGGCAACGTGACCGAGGGTCCGGGCTTCAACGTCTTCGTCATCCGCGACGGCCGGGTGGCGACGCCCGACAGCAACGTGCTCGGCGGCATCACCCGCTTGACCGTGATCGAGCTTTGCGCGGAGCTTGGCCTGCCCTGCGACGTGCGCCCGGTCTCGGCGGAGGAACTGCGCAACGCCGACGAGATCCTGTTCTCCTCGACCTCGGGGGGCCCCTTCGGCGTCACCCGCATCGACGGCCGCATCCTCTCCAACGACCGCCCCGGCCCGCTCACCAACCGCCTGCGCGAGGCCTATTGGGCCAAGCGCAAGGCCGGCTGGCATGCCGAGCCGGTCCGCTACGACCTGGTCTGAGCGCGCTCCGGCAAAGACGGAACCGGACCATCCGTCCGTTGGGGCCGAACCGGCCCTGGGTCCCATCCGAACGCGGCAAGGCCGGCTGGGTCCATCCGGTAACGCCGCTCCGCAGCGGCCCCGGTCGGGGTCAGTTCTCGTCGAACTGCGCTGAAACGGCTTCGAACGCGGTGAAGCGGCCTTCCAGGTGTCCCGACCGCCGATAATGCTGCACGGGATCGATGCCGGCCGCCAGGACATCGCGATTGAGCAATAGGTAGTGCACCGGATCGAAGGTTTCGCGTGTCGGCGTCAGGCTTCGCGTATATCTGTCGATGCTCTGGTCCGGATTGACCGATTTCGCGATCTCCTCCAACGCCATCCGCAAGAGCTCGGCGCTCTCCACACAGGCCGCCTCGACAGTGTTGCCAGCCGGACGCGGCCCGGCGACAGTGTCATCGACGGCCGGATTTCCGACATTGGAGATCAGACGTCGGAGCATCTCCTGGCACGTCGGACTTTCAAGCCGTCCGGCATTCTCGGCAAGCACCCGGCGAAAGACATCGAGCACTCTCGCACGGTCGACGCTGTCCTCGTCGCTGGCTGCATCCGGATTCGAACGGATCCAGCGATTGCTGATGCGGGTCGCCAGTCCATCGTCACGAAATACCGAATTGACCCCTCGCAGAATTTGCAGTTCGGGGCCGGTCAAGGATCGATTGACGACCTGCTCGGGAATGGCTTCCGCCAGACGCGGATCCTCCCCAAGGGCGCTCAGCAATGCACCGAGAAGGCCCGATTGCCGATAGTCCAAGACATGCACAATGTTGGGTATGCCTCCGATCACCGATAGCTGAGCGACGAGCTGTTTGCTGAAGATCTCGAAGAACGTCTCGTCATACTCTCCAGAATAAGAGCGTCGTTTGACTTTCTGGTGGTAGCTTGCACGGCACAGCCGCTCAAAAGGCCGCACGAAGACCAAGATCTCGACCGATCGCGCATGCGAGCCGAGGATTTCGAGCAGACAGGCCATCCGTTGCGGCGGCGCCCAACTGAAGAGCTCGCTTGAAATCAACAGATTGGGCTTGGAGTTATCCGCCGCGTCCAAAATGTCCCGCAGACGCTGCGACACGGTCTCCGCGGCGACGTCCGAAACATTATTCACCGACAATTGAGCGGCAACGAACTGACCGTTTCCAGACTGAATGCGCCCGAAGTCCTCGTTTTGATCCAAGACCGGATAACTGGTATGAATCATTACACTCTGATGGGAAAGCAAATCCAGAGCGTTCTGCAGATAAGTGCTTCCGGTCTTCGGCATTCCAACATGCAGGTAAATTTTATTATACATGACCGACATCCGGACGACCGACTTCCGAAGGCATCATAGCCTGCAAGAGTGCGCTCGTCTCGGGGGATGTCAGCGTGGATGTTCTCGGTGACAAGGGCCGCCCCCAATCCGATCGAAGCCTCTTGGATGGCACCAGGCGGCCAAACGCGTCGATCGGCGAGGCGCCGGCGCGACCGGTCCAAGAAGGGGTTGGCGCACCCAGTCCCGGCTCCGAAGGCTCTCCCCGGACCAGACCGGGACGCCCCTACTCGACCGTGACGGACTTGGCCAGGTTGCGGGGCTGGTCGACGTCGGTGCCCATGATCACGGCGGTATGGTAGGCGAGCAGCTGGACGGGAATCGCGTAGATCATCGGGGTCACGGTCGCCGGCATGGCGGGCAAGACGATGGTCTCGACCGCGTCGACGGTGGCGGCCTCGGCGCCGGCGGCGTCGGTGATCAGGATGATGCGGCCGCCGCGGGCGGCAACCTCCTGCATGTTGGAGACGGTCTTGTCGAAGACGCGGTCATGCGGCGCGATGACCACGACCGGCATCTTGTCGTCGATCAGCGCGATCGGCCCGTGCTTGAGCTCGCCGGCGGCATAGCCCTCGGCATGGATGTAGCTGATTTCCTTGAGCTTCAGCGCGCCCTCCAGCGCGAGCGGAAAGGACGTGCCGCGGCCCAGATAGAGCACGTCGCGGGCCTTGGCGATGGTCTTGGCGAGCCGCTCGATCTGCGGCTCCAGCCGCAGGGCCTGGGCGGCGAGGCGCGGGATCTCGGCGAGCGCGGAGACCAGCGCCTGCTCGTCGGCGTCGGTCAGGACGCCGCGTGCCCGCCCCGCCGCCACCGCCAGGCAGGCCAGGGTCGACAACTGGCAGGTGAAGGCCTTGGTCGAGGCGACGCCGATCTCAGGCCCGGCGAGCGTCGGCAGGACCACGTCGGCCTCGCGCGCGATGGTCGAGGTGGTGACGTTGACGACCGCCGCGATCGCCTGGCCCTGCGCCTTGCAGTAGCGCAGCGAGGCCAGCGTGTCGGCGGTCTCGCCGGACTGGGAGACGAAGATGGCCAGACCGTTCTGCGGCAGCGGCGCCTCGCGGTAGCGGAATTCCGAGGCGACATCGATGTCGACCGAGATCCGGGCCAGCCGCTCGAACCAGTATTTGGCGACGAGACCGGCATAGTAGGCCGTGCCGCAGGCCGAGATCGAGATCCGATCGAGCGTCTTCCAGTCGAACGGCAGGTGCGCCGGCAGGGCGGTGCGGCCCGTGGTGAAATCCAGATACTGGCCGAGCGTGCGGCTCATGACCTCCGGCTGCTCGTGGATCTCCTTGGCCATGAAGTGACGGTAGTTGCCGCGGTCGACCAGGAAGGCGGAGGCGGCCGAGATGACCATCCCGCGCGTGACCGGCACGTCGTGCTCGTCGAAGATGCGCGCGCCGGCACGGTCGATCACGACCCAGTCGCCCTCTTCCAGATAGGTGACCTTGTCGGTGAAGGGCGCGAGCGCGATGGCGTCGGAGCCGAGATACATCTCGCCGTCGCCATGGCCGACCGCCAGCGGCGAACCGCGTCGGGCGCCGATCAGGAGGTCCGGATGGCCGGGAAACAGAAAGGCGAGCGAGAAGGCGCCGGTCAACCGCTTCAGCGACTGCGCGACCGCCTGTTCGGGCGTGGCGCCCTCGTCGATCGCCTGGGAGACCAGGTGGGCGACCACCTCGGTATCGGTATCGGAGGCGAAGACGCGGCCCTTGGCCTTCAATTCGTCCTTCAGCTCGCGGAAATTCTCGATGATGCCGTTATGAACCACCGCGACCTTGTCGGTCGCATGCGGATGGGCGTTCGATTCGGTCGGCGCGCCGTGGGTCGCCCAGCGGGTATGGCCGATGCCGATCAGGCCGGCGAGCGGGCTTTTCTGCAGCTTGTCGTCGAGGTTGCGCAGCTTGCCCTCGGCGCGGCGGCGGGCGAAGGCGCCGTCCGGCTCGATCGTGGCGACGCCGGCGGAATCATAGCCGCGATATTCGAGCCGCTTCAGCGCGTCGACCATGAGCGGCGCGACCGGTTTGCGGCCGACGATCCCGACGATTCCACACATGGCAGGGCTCCCGTTTCGTGGCGGTCAGGCCCTCCTGATAGCGGACGGGCCGGCCGGCGCGACAATCACATTCGATGTCGGATCGTGACAGCACGGATCCGGTCCTGGCCGAACCGGGCGCCGACGGCCGATTCCGGTTTCGCACGGGTACTATAGGGGCGACCGGATAAGAAGCGGTTAGGGATCGTCGGCCGACCGTCCGCATCGCCCGGAGGACGATCCCGGCGCCGGACCCGGGGAGCCGCGGGCCGGGGGCCGTCATGCCGATCCGGCATAGACGATATCCCATAGATCGGTCTCGCGCCGGAGCGGCGCTCGCGTATGGTCGCGCACCCGAAGCCGAGGCGCGCCATGACCGAGATCCCGATCGAGACGGCCCCGCCGCGCGCCCGCTACCTGGCCGGCGCACTCTACGGCCTCGGCGCCATCGCGATCTGGTCGAGCTGGATGGCGATCACCCGGCTCGGCATCACGACGACGCTGACCACCCTCGACATCGTCATGCTGCGCTTCGTGACCGCCGGCATCATCCTGGCGCCGGTCTTGATGAAGCGCGGCCTCGCGGTCGACCGGCTCGGTTGGCCGCGGATCGCGATCTTCGTCGTCTGCGCCGGCGCCCCCTATGGCGTCCTGGCGGCCGGCGGTCTGCGCTTCGCCCCGGTCGCCCATGGCGGCATCCTGATTCCCGGCGTGATGCCGCTGTTCGTCGCACTGCTCTCCGCGCTCCTGTTCCGGGAACGCTTCTCGGCCGCGCGCAAGACCGGCTACGGTCTGATTCTCATCGGGATCCTGGTGATCGCCGGCCTGACCGCCTTGACGCCGGGGGAAACCAAGACAATCGGCCATCTCCTGTTCCTGTCGGCCGCCTTCGTGTGGGCCTGCTACACGGTGGCGCTGCGCGGCATCGCGATCGATCCTCTGCATGCCGCCGCAATCATCTCGGTCGGCTCGGCGATCCTGTTCCTGCCCTTCTATCTCGCCATCCACGGCTTCGCGCCGCTCGGCGCCTCGGCCGGGGAACTCATCTTCCAGGCGATCTTTCAGGGCGTCGTCGCGACGATCCTGTCGCTGGTCCTGTTCGCCAAGGCGGTCTCGATCCTCGGCCCCTCGTCGGGCGCGGCCTTCGGGGCGCTGGTGCCGGCCGTCTCGACGTTGCTCGCCATCCCGATCCTCGGCGAGATCCCCGCCCCGCTCGACTGGTTCGGCATTCTGGCGGTCACGCTCGGCGTCTATCTGGCCAGCGGCGGACCGCTGCCGCGCTTGCGGCGCTGAGCCGGATCAGCGCTTCGCCTTCTCGGCCTTCATCCGCTCGCGGAAGGCGCGCGCCCAGCCTTCGCGGATCTCCTGCCGGCCGCGGCCGACCGCCAGCGCATCGGCCGGGACATCGTGGGTGACCACGCTGCCGGAGCCGACATAGGCGCCGTCGCCAATCCGGACCGGCGCCACCAGCGAGGAATTGGAGCCAACGAAGGCGCCCGCCCCGATCTCGGTCTTGTACTTGCCGTAGCCGTCATAATTGCAGGTGATGGTGCCGGCGCCGATATTGGTTTTCGCGCCGACACGGGCATCGCCGATATAGGACAGGTGATTGGCCTTGGCGCCGTCGCCGATGACCGCGTTCTTGACCTCGACGAAATTGCCGATATGCGCCTCGCGGCCGATCTCCGCGCCCGGCCGGAGCCGTGCATAGGGGCCGATCACCGCCCCCTCGGCGACGCGCGCGCCTTCGAGATGCGAGAAGGCGCGAATGCGCGCGCCGGCCTCGACGACCACGCCCGGGCCGAAGACCACGTTCGGCTCGACCACCACGTCGCGGCCGAGCGCGGTGTCGATGGCGAAGAACACCGTCTCGGGCGCGATCAGCGTCACCCCCGCGGCGAGCGCGGCGCGACGGCGGCGCTCCTGGAACAGCCGCTCGCACTCGGCCAATTGGGCGCGGTCGTTGACGCCGAGCACCTCGCGGCCGTCGCCCTCCACCGCCGCGACGCGCAAGCCCCGCCGCGACGCGATCTCGACCGCATCGGTCAGGTAGAATTCGCCCTTGGCGTTGGCATTGCCGATCGCATCGAGCAGCGACAGCATGGTGGCGCCGCGGAAGCCCATGATGCCGGAATTGCAGAAGGTGACGGCGCGCTCGGCCGGGGTCGCGTCCTTTTCCTCGCGGATGGCGACAAGCCGATCGCCCTCGGTCAGCAGGCGGCCGTAGCCGGTCGGACGATCGATGCGGAAGCCGAGCACGGCGACATCGGCGCCGGCCTCCAGCGTGCAGCGGACGCGGTCCAGCGTCTCGGGCGTGACCAGAGGCGTGTCGCCGAAGAGCACCAGTACCTCGGCCGCGCCCTGCTCGATCGCCGCGCGCGCCACCAGCACCGCATGCGCGGTGCCGCGCCGTTCGGTCTGGGTGAAGATCGCGGCCCCCGGCGCCGCCTTGTGGACCGCCTCGGCGACCGCCGTCATGCCGGGGCCGACCACGACGGCGAGCCGGTCCGCCCCTGCCCCGCGCGCCGCGGCGACGACATGACCGACCATGCTGCGGCCGCCGATCTCGTGCAGAACCTTCGGGATCTCGGAGCGCATGCGCGTTCCCTCTCCGGCGGCGAGCACGATCATCAGGCAGGAGCGGGCGGACATGGGGGGATCTCCGGCAGGATCAGACGGCCGGCATGTCGAGCATGCGGGGCCGCGCCGGTCAAGGGCGCTGCGACGGTCGGTTCGGAGCAGAACCGCGGGACGCCGCCCGGCGCAGGCGCCGGATGGGGCGTCGGATCACCCGCCGGACGGACTTGGAGGCACGGCGAAGACGATCGACCGCCGCCACCCACGGCGAGTGATTGATCCGCACCGCGCCGCACCGTTTCAGCCAAGCCCGCTCGTGGGCGATGTGGTGCTCCCGCCAGAAGGGGCGATGCGAACCGGAAAAGCCGACCGCTACGAAGGTGGTCGACAGGCCCGCCCGCGCCGCGAAGTCCTGCATTCCCTTCAGCGTCAGGAGACCGGTCGTGGGGGTCACCGGCCGATCCGGAAAGGGGGACGGGTCAAGCCATTCCGATTCCAGCCACGGCACGGCCGCGACCGCGACGGCCTCGCCGCCGCCGGCGAGGGCTTCCAGAACCTCGGTGCTGAGCCGGCCCGACGCGACCGCGTCATTGAAGGCCAGGATGATTGTGGCGCCGCCCCCCCGGTCGCGTGCGACGTCACCGGCGGGGGGAAAGCCGAAGAAGATGCCGGTGTCCGCTTTCTCGCGATAAACGAACACCTTGCGGGCCGCCACCGACGCGAGGCGTTCGGCATGGATCGTCTTATTGAACTGCACGATCATGTCGTCCGGCCCGATCTGAAGGCGCCGGATGTCGGAGGCCGTGATCAAGGGATTGTTGGCGATCAGGTAGACCTTGCCGTGATGCCCCTCGAGAAGCAGCGCCCAAGCATCGTCATCGACAGGCATGCCACCGAACGCTGCGCTACACATACAACTTCCTGAATTTGCGACCAACCAAACTCTGTTACGGCAAAGAAAACCGCCGACATATCGAGAAAGCAACGGATTTTACGATTGATTACCAGGTTTTGCACATTCCGACACGGCCGTTCAGGCGTCTCCGAACCGCCCGCTCAGGCGGCGCCGGCCCGCTCGTAGAAGGCGATCGCGGTCATCAGGTCGAGATGGCCGCCGCCGGCATTCTTGAACACGGTGATCTCGGACACTTCCCGCCGACCCGGCACCGTGCCGCGGCAGAGTTCGAACAGGTCGCCGGCGATGTCCTGCGCTCCGATCACTCCGGCGGCGATCGGGCCGGCCACGTCGCCGCAATCGGCTAGCGTGAAGCGGCGCGTGTCGACCCAGAGCCGGCCGCGGCGGATGGTCTCGTCGTCGGCCTCGCGCATCGCTGCGGTGAAGCCGCCGACCAGGTCGACATGCGTGCCGGGGCGCAGGCGGGCGCCCTCGACGATCGGAACCGTCGACCCGGTCACGGTCGTGACGATGTCGGCCTGCGCGACCGCCGCGCCCGCATCGGCGACCGTCTCGGCCGCGACATCGAGCGCCTGGCGCAGATGCGCCGCGAGGGCTTCGGCGCGCGCCGCATTCCGGTTCCAGATCAGAACGCGATCGATCCTCGGCCGCACGGTACGCAGCGCCGCGACCTGCCAGGGCGCCTGCGCGCCGGCGCCGAGCACCGCCAGCACGCGCGCATCCGGCCGCGCCAGATGGTCGGCGGCGAGCGCCGAATCGGCGGCCGTCTTCATGGTGGTCAGCGCCGACCCGGTCAGCGTGGCGAGCGGCCGGCCGTCGCGGCCGTCGAACAGGACATAGACGGTGGCGTTGGTCGGCTTGCCGGCGTCCGGATTGGCCGGGAAGACGGAGACCATCTTGACGCCGGCATAGCCGCCGAAGCGCCAGGCCGGCCAGACCAGCAGGTGGTTCGGCGGCGCGCCGGCAGGACCGGGCTCGGTCAGGAGGACCCTCTCGACCAGATCGACCCCATCGACATGGCCCCGCCGCAGGGCCTCGATCAGCCGCCCAAATCCGAGCGCCTTCGCCAGAATGTCGCAGTCAAGCGTCAGCATGTCGAACTCCGGCAAGCCAGCCCTCGCTAAGTGGCGCCAGTCTGGTCCAGGCTGGCCACGCTCGGCAAGTCGCAACTCGACTGCACGACAGTCGAGTGCTCATCTTTTTATCGCATGCTTTGTATTCGTGCCGTGTATTGCGGCGCAATATTTCAGTCGCGTTTGCGACATCGCCGTCGCAAAAGATTAAACCTAGAAAACCCAACACAAGTCGCCCGAATTCATCTCGACAGACCCGCAGAATGTGCATAGGCTGCGCGGCAGCCGCAAAGGCAGATCAACGGGAGAGGGCGAATTCTCTATGAGCGACGAACGCAAAGTCCCCCATCTGGATTCCCTGAAGAAGCAGCTTTCCGACAAGACGATGGATCGGCGCGAGTTCGTGCGCTACGCGACGCTGCTCGGCCTCGCCGCTCCTGTCGCCTACAGCATGGCCGGTTCGATCACCGGCGAGCCCTTCGCCCCGGCGGCGGAGGCTCAGGCGGCCATGCCGAAGGGCGGCGTGCTGCGCATCGGCACCCGCATCAAGGAGATCAAGTCGCCGCACACCTATTCGTGGGGCGGCTATGACTCCAACATCTCGCGTCAGGTGGTCGAGTATCTGACCTTCACCGACCGGGACGGCGTCACCAAGCCGTATCTGTTCGAGAGCTGGACCGTCTCCGAAGATCTGAAGACCTGGACCTTCAAGCTCCGCAAGGGCGTGAAGTGGCACAACGGTCAGGAACTGGTTGCCGACCATGTCGTCTGGAACCTGAAGCGCGTGCTCGACCCGGCGGTCGGTTCATCCATGATCGGCCTGATGAAGGGCTACATGCTGAACGACAAGAAGGGCGCCGACGGCAAGGACACGACCGAGATCTGGGCCGCCAACGCGATCGAGAAGGTCGACGACTACACCGTCCGCTTCAACTGCAAGGTCCCGCAGGTCGCGGTTCCCGAGCATCTGTTCCACTATCCGATGGCGATCCTGCATCCCGACGACAAGGGCGTCTTCGGCGTCGGCGCGCAGGGCACCGGTCCGTTCAAGCTGGTCGAATACGAAGTCGGCAAGAAGGCCGTCTTCAAGAAGCAGCCCGGCTACTGGGGCGGCGATGTCGCCCTCGACGGCATGGAGCAGATCGACATGGGCGACGATGCCTCCGCGGCCATCGCGGCGCTCGCCTCCAAGCAGATCCACGGCCTGGTCTTCGCCGACCCGACCCAATACGACGCCCTCAAGGCGATGCCGCATCTCGCCTTCTATGACGTGCCGACCGCCGAGACCGGCGTCATGCGCATGCGCAGCGACGCCAAGCCGTTCGACGACGCCCGCGTCCGCAAGGCGATGCGCCTCGCCATCGACAGCGAGACCGTGCTCAAGGTCGCCCTGCGCGGCCTCGGCACCGTCGGCGAGCACCATCACTGCTCGGTCTCCCACCCCGACTATGCGGCGATCGCGCCGATGAAGCGCGACGTTGCCGCCGCCAAGAAGCTGCTTGCCGAAGCCGGCCATCCGAACGGCATCAAGAGCGAGATCATCGTGCCGAACGACCATGCCTGGTTCCAGGCCATGGCCGAGGCCTGCCAGCAGATGTGGAAGGAAGCGGGCATCGACATCGCCATCAAGCCGATGCCGGGCGCGCAGTACTGGGACGTGTGGACCAAGGTGCCGATGGGCGTGACCATCTGGTACCATCGCCCGCTCGCCATCATGTGCCTCGGCCTCGCCTACCGGACCGGCGTTCCGTGGAACGAGTCGGGCTATTCGAACAAGAAGTTCGACGAGATCCTGACCCAGGCCGAAGGCGTCGTCGATCTGACCAAGCGCAAGGCGCTCGTCGCCGAGCTCGAGAAGATCATGCAGGAGGACGGCCCGCTGGTTCAGCCGGTCTTCCGCAACGCCTTCACCTTCATGGACAAGAAGGTCAAGGGCTTCTCGATGCACCCGACCAACTACCTGTTCGGCTGGCGCGTCGGCCTGGAGGCCTGATCGTTCTCAGGTCGGGACGCCGCCCGCGGCGACCCCGACCTCTTCATTCTTTGTCCCGGCCGGAACGCAGGTTCCGGCCGTTTTTTTGTGCCGGTCGCGTTGATACAGCCCCGCCCCTCAGGGCCGCTTCGCATCCCCCGCGCGCGCCGCGCCGGTGATGATCGGATCGACCGTGCCGTCCAACGCCCCGATGAGTTCGGCGCGCGGATAGCCGGAGATGCGGGCGAGCACGGCCCGCAAGGGCTCGGCCGTCCAGGCGCGCGTGACGAAATCGCGATGCTCGGTGCCCGGCGCCTCGATGAAGCGGATATCGCCCGGCTCGATCCGGCGCGGCGGCCCGGACTGGATCGGCCCTGTTCCCGCGACCATGCCGGCGAGGCGACGCTGCGCGGACGCCGTCGCGGGCGAGGCTGCAGCGATGAAGAAGGCATTGCGGCGGCGGGCGATGAAGCGGGCGAAGCGTTCCTCCTCGCCGAACAGCGCGTCGAGCAGGATCACGCCGGCCAGCCTGTCCGAGACGCCGCCGACCTCGAGCCCGAAGGCGGCCGGAAGATAGCCGCCGCTATAGGCGGCGATCACCACGGGGGCGGTGGCGAAGCGCTGCGCGCTGACCGGATCGCCATGCAGGCGCGCGAGCTGGACGGCGGCCTCCTCCAGGAACAGCTTCAGATGACCTGGTTCCCAGAACCGGCCGGCGCTGGAATCGAGCGCGTCGACGGCCAGTTGCGGCGCGACCAGCACGGCATTGAGGCCGGAGGCGGCAACCTGCCGGGCCACGCCCTGGCGATCGCGCACGTCCCGATCGAGTCGCGCCTCGTTGCCGTGCAGATAGAGCACGATCAGGGTCGGGCGTGCCGGATCGAAGCCGCGCGGGATCGACAGCAGGACGCGCCGGTCCGAATAGGTCCGGTCCTCGAAATAGACGCCGCCGCGCGGCGCCGTGTGGCCGAGGCGGCCATCACGCTCGACATCCAGAAACGGCTTGCCGGTGCCCGGAATCGTGCCGCGATAGGGGAAGGGTGCGGTCTCGAAGGCGACGATGCGGGTCAGGGTCTCGGCCACGGCGAGATGTCCGGGTTCGCGTCCGTCGGCGCGTGCCAGGCGCAGAGCGCCCGGATCGCGCAGGGCCTCGGCCGCATCCGCGGAGGTCGGCGACCAGCCGGCCAGACCGGCGAACAGCAGGGCAGCGGCAAGGCGATGGCAGACAAGGCGGTGGCAGGCAAGGCGACGGCAGGCAAGGCGCATGAATTCGGTCCCCGCGGAGCCCGGCCTGCAGCGGTCCGGTCATGCGACCGCCGCGGACAGGCTCCCGGAGACAGTGTCGATGAGGAGACTTGAGGATTCGTTAACCATGACCGTCAGGGCGCCGCCTTGGCACAGGCGCGAGCGTCCTTCCTAGCGTAACCGGCCGATGCGGGCCCGCATCGCCGGCCGATGCCGGCCAGCATCGCGTGCCGGACGTCCCATGCCGGATGCCCGGCATGCGGCCCCGGCCCGTCGGGCCCGCGCGCGCCGTCCGGGTCACTGATACTCGGTGCGGCAGCAGCGCACGAAACGGGAACTGACCCAGCCGGTGCGGCCGCGCAGCACCTCGACCCGGTACCAGTCACCGCGCGATTCCAAAACCTTGAGCTTGGTATTCTCGACCAGTTTCTCAACCACATTCGCGAGCGTCGGATCGGCATAGGGCGAGCTGCGCAGCGCGAGCCAGCGGTCCTCGATCGTCGTGAAGCCGGTGACATAGTGGTAGTTGGCCGAACTGGTCGTCAGCCGGCCGGCCGATCCCGCCGTGCTGCCGACGGACGCGGTCGCGGTGCCCGACTCGCAGCGCATGAAGCGCGCGGCGGCCCAGCCGATCTGGCCGGTATCGCTCTCGACCCGGTTCCAGTCGCCGCCGGTCTCGATCAGCCGCACGCGGCTGTCCTCCTGGAGCCGCTCGACCAGATTGCCGAGCGTGGGGTCGGCATAGGGCGTGCTGCGCAGGGCGAGCCAGCGATCGACCATCGTCGTGAAGCCGCCGACCGTACAGGTGCGGCGCTCGGGCGGCGGCGGCGGCGTATAGACCGGCGGCGGCGGATTGACCGCAACCGGCGGGGGCACATAGACCGGGGTGACCGGCGCCGGATCGGGCGGAGATGCGCTCGGCAGGCTGCGCAGGCGGTCGAGCGCGGCGGTGCGCGCCGTGCAGGCCTCGCAGACCTGCGCGATGAAGATCAGCAGCTTCTCGCGGTCGAAGCCGGCCGCCTCCAGGCCGCGGCGTTCCGCCTGGATGACGCCGAGCCGCCGTGCGACCTCGACGCGGATGTCGGGATTGCGGGCCGAGGCGACCAGCGCATTGAGGGCATATTCGTCCCACGCCGCCCGGCCGAGCGCAGCCGCGTCGGCATCGTAGGAGGGAGCCGGGGTCAGGGACGGCGGGCCGGCCGTACCGTTCGACGGCGGGACGGGAGCGGCCCCCTCCCCCGTGACGCCGAGCATGATCGGCTCGCTGCCGATCGAACCGGTGCGATAGGGTTCCTGCGGCTCCCGGTTCTGCCGGCGCGCCATGTCGCGGGTCGAGCGGATCACGTCGTCGCGCACCCGGCGCAGGGCGAATTCGACCTCGACGCCGGGCTCGGTCAGATGTTCGACCAGCGCCGCCGTGAACGGGCTGAGTCCGCTGTCGCCATCGAAGGCGACGCGGCCCGGTCCGGTCGCATAGCCGATCAGGGTATTGGAGACGACCGGTTCGGCCCGCGCCAAGCCGCGCGTGAAGGCGCCCTTGGTGGCGACCCGCTTCATGCCGGTCAGAAACGGATTGTCGCGGCAGGCATCGAGCAGGACAAGGCGCAGCTTGGCGACGCTGTCGAGCGAGGCCAGCACGTCGTCGAGCGGGATCGCCTGGTACTTGACTTCGCGGTCGGTGGTCAGCCTGGCGTCGACCGGAACCAGATAGTTCATGCCCGAGACTTCGATGCCGTGGCCGGAATAGAAGACGACCGCGATATCGGCGCCGCGCGCCTCGTCCTGGAAGGCGTCCAGGATGCGCGACATCGAGGCGCGGTCGAGATCCTTGCCGGCGATGACGGCATCGAAGCCGGCCTTCTTGAACAGCGCCTCCATGGCGGCGGCGTCGTTGACGGCATTGATCAGCGGCGCGTTGGGATAGGCCGCATTGCCGATCACCAGCGCGACGCGCTTGCCGGCGGCCCCGGCCGGTCCGCCCGCCAGCCCGGCCATCGCCAAGATGGCCACCAGCACGATCCAGAGCACACGTCCGACCATAGCCCCACCCGCGTTTCCGCTGCCCCCCGGCAGGTCCGATGATCTGATCACGCCACGGAACGGCGCCGTATGCAATCGTTCGGATAGATGTCCGAGGCCCAACAAGGCGTCAAAAAACTTGGAACCGCCCGCTGCAGGCCACGGCTCTTGCGCGCCGGGGCGCCGGAATGGTCAAGTCGTCCGGGTTCGCCCCCGCCCTTCGTCGAGGATCGCCCGCCCGTGTGCCCCCCACGCCGCCTTGCCGCCAGCCTCGGCGCGCTCCTGTTGGTGGCTGCGGAGGCGTCTGCGCCGGCCGCGGCGCTCGAGCCCGCCCCTGGACCGGCCGGCTGCCGGCCGGAGGATCTGGTGGTGGTGCTCGATGTCGGCCACACACCCGAGCAGTCCGGCTCCGCCAGCGCGACCGGAAGGCGCGAATACGACCTGAACCTGGCGCTTGCCGAGACGATCGCCCGCGAGGCGGTCGCGGCCGGCTTCACGGCGACGCAGGTCATGAAGACGACCGGGTCGGGCCGGTCGCAGTTGGAGAGCCGCAGCCGGCGCGCAGCCGAGATGGGCGGCGGCCTGTTTCTGTCGATCCACCACGATGCCGTGCAGGACCGCTACCTGAAGACCTGGTTCGCAAACGGCGCGGCGCGTCGCTATTCCGATCTCTTCGCCGGCCACTCCCTGTTCGTCTCCGAACTCGGCGCGCGGCCGGCCGAGAGCTTCGGCTTCGCCATGCGGCTGGGCGACCGGCTGCGGGCGATCGGCATGCGGCCGACCCGTCACCACAACGAGCCGATCCCGGGCGAGAACCGGCCGTTTCTCGACGAGGCGCGCGGCATCCATCGTTACGACGAACTGATCGTGCTGAAGACCGCCGCCATGCCGGCCGTGCTGTTCGAGGCCGGCGTCATCGTCAACCGGGCGGAGGAACGGCGGATCGTCCGGCCGGAATTCCGCCGCTGCGTCGCCCGCGCGGTCGCCGCGGCGCTGGCTGACTGGTGTCCCGGCGACAAGCCGCCCGAACCCCTCGCCTGCCGCATGCCGACACCGGACGGCGGCGCGCTGACGGAACCGCCGGACTCCGACAGCGGCGAAACCGAATAGCCGTCTGTCAGAAGCGGTGCCGGTAGCCGACCGAAACCACGTTCGAGCCGCCCCAGACGCCGTTGAAGGTCCCGAACACGCCCGACCGGTGGTGGAAGCGGAACACGAATTCGTGCTCCTTGTGGTCCGGCAGCGCGAAGGTCAGTTCCGGCGCGAAATAGTGCAGGATATGCGAGCGGCGGCGGCTCGCCAGTTCCTCGCGCGGGAAGCTGTCGAGATAATTGAGGCCGGTCGAGGCCGCGAGCGTCGTGTAGAGGCGATCGTTCCAGAAGAAGCCGTCATAGCGGACGAAGGTCGCCACCCAGGCCTCGTTGCCGGAATAGCGCGGGCCGAAGCGGTGGCCGACGCCGCCTTCCAGTTCGACCGAGAAATCGGTCCAGAACCGGCCGATGCGGCGGTTCACGGCGACACCCGACCAGACATAGTCTTCCGGATGCAGCAGCCACGGCTTGATTAGCAGCTGGTGCATGTCGTGCTGGCCGCCCGACGAGCCGAAGAAGACGGCAAGCCCCCACAGCTTCTCGGTCGCGATCGGCGCCGGCGACAGGAGGCTCGCGTCGGGAATCGTGGGTGCGACCGCGACCGGCGCCGGTGCGACCAGATCGGCGGCGGCCGCATGCTGGGCCGCGACCGGTGCGGCCGCGAGCAGGGCGGCGGCGAGGCCCACGCGCGACGGGCGGCGCAACGCGGCCGGAAGGCCGGGGCGGAGCATCTGGAAGAGGTCTGACTCGGGTCGCCGCATAGCCTGCTCACGGTTACATATCGGTCACATTCTCAAAAGCCCAGGCGAGCCGCATCGGCACCTTCCTCGGGTGGCGATGCAAACCCGCAACGGTCGCCGACGGAGCTGCCGTGCCGATCCGAACGGCGCCGTCGAAATCGTTCATTCGCGACGGAAATCGGAGCCGAGGTCGCCCGATGGGTCGCAATCGGGACAACACCGCGTCAGGAATGGCCCGTAATCTCATGCTCATGTCCCGTCGGATGCCGTCATGATCCAGGCTGTGGTGCGAAAGTTCGTTTCTCTGGTGCTGACGCTGCTCGCGGCGTCGTTCCTGGTTTTCGCCGTTACGGAATTCTCCCCCGGCAATGTCGCGCGCAAGACGCTCGGCCCCTACGCGCCGCAGGAGAGCGTCGACCTCCTTTATAGTAAGCTGGGTCTGAACGATCCCTTGCCGATCCGCTACGCGCGCTGGCTCGGCGTGCTGGTCGGGGCCAAGGCGGATCCGCTGCAGGATCCCGCGCTCGGGCTCGACTTCAAGGACCCGCGCGGCGACCGCTACTTCCTGAATTTCGGCTATTCGTCGCTCTACAAGGTCCCGGTCAACGACGTGATCTGGAAGCGGCTCGGCAACACGGCGCTGCTTGCCGGCCTCGCCTTCGGTCTGATCGTGCCGCTGGCGCTGATGCTCGGCATTCTCGCCGGCATGCGCGAGGGCAGCGTGCTCGACCGGACGATCTCGGTCTTCGGCATCGTCACGACCTCGGTGCCGGAGTTTGCTTCCGGCGTGTTCCTGGTTGCGATCTTCGTGGTCTGGCTCGGCTGGCTGCCGGGGACCAGCCCGCTCGATGCCGGCGCGGGCTGGCCGATCTGGTCGCAACTGATCCTGCCGGTCGCCGTCCTGGTGCTCTACGACACCGGCTACGTGGTGCGCATGGTGCGCGGCTCGATGGCCGAGGTGATGAGCAAGGCCTATATCCGCACCGCCATCCTGAAGGGCCTGCCGTTCCGGGACGTTGTGGTCCGTCACGGCGTGCGCAACGCCATGATCGCGCCCTTCACGGTCATCCTGCTGCAGATCAACTTCCTGATCTCCGGCGTCGTGGTGACCGAGATGGTCTTCTCCTATCCGGGCTTCGGCCGCATGATCCTGGAGGCGTCGCTGTTCGGCGACATCCAACTGGTCGAGGCGGCGACCCTCATCGCCCTGGTGGTGGCGGTGGCGACGCAATTCGTCAGCGACATCGGCTACGCCTTCCTCAACCCGCAAATCCGGCTGTCATGACCGCGCCCCCCGTCCCGACGAAGACCGTCCCGACGCCCGACGCCCCGCCGAAAGACGCTGCGAGGACGGGCGCCAAGCCGACCGCAGCCGAGGCCCGGGCCGACGCGATCGAGCGTCCGCCCGGCCTGATCCGGCGCCTGCCGACCTCCGGCGTCGCCATGGTCGGCATCGGTATCATCCTGTTCTGGACGATCCTCGCCATCACGGCCCCGCTGCTGCCGATCGACCCGCCGAACAAGTCCGATCTCGCCTCCTTCGCCAATCCCGGCCCGTCGGCCGCCCATTGGCTCGGCGTCGACATCAAGGGCCGCGACATCCTCTCGCGCATCATCTGGGGCGCGCAGCGCGTGCTGACCGTCGCCCCGCTCGCCGCCCTCTGCGCCTATCTGGTCGGCTGCCCGCTCGGGCTGCTCGCCGGCTACTACGGCGGCAAGGTCGATGCGGTCGTGTCGCGCGCCGGCGACGTGATCCTGTCGTTCCCGATCATCATCCTCTACGTGATTCTGATCGCCACGATCGGCCCGTCGATCCTGAACATCATGCTCGCCGTGGTGCTCGCCTCCGGCCCTGGCGTGGCGCGCATCGTGCGCGGCCTGACGCTCGAGCAGCGCCATCTCGACTATGTCGCCGCCGCCGAACTGCGGCGCGAGAGCGCGCTCTACATCATGTTCGTGGAACTGTTGCCGAACTGCCGCGGGCCGCTGATCACCGATTTCTGCCTGCGCGTCGGCTACACGATTATCACCATCGGCATCCTCGGCTTCCTCGGCCTAGGCCTGCCGCCGCCGGATCCGGACTGGGGCACCATGGTCAAGGAAGGCACGACCATGATCTCGATCCGGCCGCACATGTCGCTGTTCCCGGCCATCGCCATCGTGACCCTGGTGCTCGGCTTCAACCTCGTTGCCGACGGACTGCGCGAACTCTCGCTGAAGGACTGAGCCGATGGCCGCGCCCACCCCCTCTGCGCCCGCGCCGCTGCTGTCGATCGAACATCTGAAGGTCGAGTACCATTCCGCGGCCGGCACCGTGGTGGCGATCCCGGACCTGACGCTCTCCATCGCGCCGGGCGAGAGCTACGGCCTCGTCGGCGAATCCGGCTGCGGCAAGTCCACGCTCCTGATGGCGGTGATGCGCCATCTGGGCGCGACCGGACGCATCGCCGGCGGCCGCATCCTGTTCGGCGGGCGCGACATCGCCGCCGCGGCGGAGACCGAACTCGGCGACGTGCGCGGCCGCGGCATCTCGATGGTCTACCAGGATCCGAACGCCGCCCTGAACCCGACCATGAAGATCGGCCGGCAGTTGATGGAAGTGCCGATGCTGCATGCCCGGCTCGCCGCCGGCGCCGCACGCGAGGAGGCGCGGCGCGTGCTGCGCGAAGTCCACCTGCCCGATCCGGACAGCGTCATGCAGCGCTATCCGCACCAACTGTCGGGCGGCCAGAAGCAGCGCGTGGTGATCGCCATGGCGCTGCTGGCCAAGCCGCAGCTGCTGCTGCTCGACGAGCCGACCACCGGCCTCGATGTGACGGTGGAAGCGGCCGTGCTCGATCTGGTCGGCGAATTGCGCGACCGCTTCGGCACGGCGCTGCTCTACATCACCCACAATCTGGGCGTGGTCGCCAAGGTCTGCGAACGTGTCGGCGTGATGTATCTCGGCGATCTGGTCGAGGAGGCGCCCGTACGCGAACTCTTCGCCCGGCCGCGCCATCCCTATACGCGCCGGCTGATGGCCTGCGTGCCGCATCTGGGCGGCGACAAATACACGACCTCGTTCCTGCCGATCCCAGGCCAGCCGCCGGGCCTGTCGCGCCGCCCGCCCGGCTGCGGCTTCGCCCCGCGCTGCGAAGGCTTCGTGGCCGGCCTTTGCGACAGGCCGGTACCGGAGGAACGGGCCGAGCCGAGCCACCGCATCCGCTGCATCCGTCATCGCGAAGTCGACAGTTTCGAGGGCACCGGCCAAGGCGCGGTGCATCCGGGCCGGCCGGGCGACACCACGATCCTGGCAGCCGAGCATCTCGCCAAGATCTACGACCTCGGCCGCCCGGCCTTCGCGGCGCGCGCCCGCAAGCTGATCGCCAATGACGACCTGAACTTTTCGGCCCGCAACGGCGAAATCATCGCCATCGTCGGGGAATCCGGATCCGGCAAGTCGACCTTCGCCCGGGTGCTGGCCGGCCTGCAGCCGGCCTCGGCCGGCCGGCTGATGGTGCTCGGCGACGATCTTTCGGCGAAGAGCGCGCGCGCCCGCACCTCCGATCAGCTGGCGCAGATCCAGATGGTGTTCCAGAACCCGGACGCGACGCTCAACCCCTCGCACAGCGCCGGCTTCCCGATCGCGCGCGTGCTCAAGAAGTTCGGCATCGTGTCGGGCGCCAAGGCGATCGACGCGCGCATCGATGCCCTCTTCGACATGGTCCGCCTACCGCGCGCCCTGAAGAGACAGCGCCCCGGGCGGCTCTCGGGCGGTCAGAAGCAGCGCGTCGCCATCGCCCGCGCCTTCGCGGCCGAACCCTCGATCCTGGTCGCCGACGAGCCGGTCTCCGCGCTCGACGTGTCGGTCCAGGCCGCGATCGTCAATCTGCTCCTGCAGATCCAGGCCGACCGCGGCACCACCATCGTGTTCATCAGCCACGATCTGGCGCTGGTCCGCCATCTCGCCGACAGCGTGATCGTCATGTATCTCGGCCGGGTGATGGAGCAGGGTCCGGTCGGCCGGCTGTTCGACCCGCCCTACCATCCCTATACCGAGGCCCTGCTCTCCGCCGTGCCGGTCGCCGATCCGACGGTGACGCAGGCGCGCATCCGCCTGGAAGGCGAGATCCCGAGCCCGATCGACGTGCCGAAGGGCTGCCGCTTCTCCGGCCGCTGCCCGCGCAAGATCGGCCCGGACTGCGACACGGTCCCGCCGCCGGCACGCGAGGCCGGCGACGGCCATGTCATCTATTGCCATATCCCGGTCGACGACCTGGCCCGTCTGGCGCCGATCGTGCGGCACGAGAAGGCGGGCGCCGCCGTCGCCTGACCCGACGTCGGCTCAGGATCGGAGCCTCATCGCTCGCAGCGTCCTTCCAGGCGCGCCGGCGCGCCCCGGGGGCCGGCCCCTTTGCCGGGCGGCGCCTACGATCCGGCCAGCGTCGCCCGGAGCCGGTCCTCCTGCGCCACCAATTCAGGCGTCATCGCCTCGCCGAAATCGGCCATCTCGAACAGCGGGCGGATCTCGATCTCGCTCGGCTCCGGCATCGGATTGGGGCAGCGCTTGACCCAGGCGATCGCCTCGTCCAGGTCCTTGACCTGCCAGATCCAGAAGCCGGCGATCAGTTCCTTGGTCTCCACGAAGGGGCCGTCGATGACGGTGCGCGACGCCCCGTCGAAGGCGATGCGCTTGCCGGCCGACGACGGCTTCAGCCCGTCGCCGGACAGCATGATGCCGGCCGCGACAAGCTCCTCGTTGAAGCGGCCCATCGCTTCCAGAAGCTCCGTCGACGGCAGCGTGCCCGCCTCGCTCGACACCGTCGCCTTCACGATCACCATCACGCGCATGTCTTCCGTCCTCCTCTTCTGTTCGGGTCCCCTCGACCCGTCCTACAGATGACGCCGAAGCTGCCATCGGACCGACATCGGCGGCTCCTGATTTTCCATCATGGCCGCAACCCGCCACGCGTACGTGACCGAGCCGGCCCTGTCCGACCGGATGCACTGTGCTAGATGTCGATCCAACGGACCGATCGAAACGAGGTTCCATGCCGCTCCGCCGCCTTGCCCTCGCCGCCCTGGTTGCCGTCCCGGCCACCCATGCCAAGTCCGATGCCCTCGCCGACCGGATCGGACAGATCCCGGCGGAGGTCGAGGAAGCGCGGCTGGTCGGCGAATGGACCGAAGGCACGGAAACCGGCACCTACCGGATCGTGGTGGCCCGCACCGGCCTGCAGGAGGTGCGCACCCGTCTGTTCGTGCAATGGATCGTGCCGGCAGAGGCGGCGTCCCGCGTCAAGGCGACCACCGAGATCGAGGAGGTGATCGAACTCGGCGGCGACGTGAAGGAGACCACCATCGAACTCGCCGACAACACCCTGCAATTGACCGTCGATCTCGGCGGGCCGACCCGGACCGCCGGTCAGTATCTGGTCACGGTCGAGGCGCCCGGGCGCTATTCCTTCAAGAAGGCGCCGCCGGCACCGCAGTAACCGGGAACCGGGCCTCCCCCGGCACAGGTCACTCGGCCGTGTCTCGGCTCACCCCAGGAGCCAGTCGCGCAGGGCTGCCGAGACTGCTTCCGGCTGCTCGAGCGTCGACAGGTGCCCGGCCTCCTCGACCACGACGAGACGGCTGCCCGCGATGCCGTCGCGCATTTCGCGGGCGAGATCCGGAGGCGTGATGACATCCTCAGCCCCGACCAGGACCAGTGTCGGGCACCTTATGGCGGCGAGCCCGGACCGCGAATCGATGCGGTTCAGGATCGCGGTCTGCTGGCGCATGAAGGCCTCGGCGCCGGTCGCCATCGCCATGGAACGAACGATCCCGGTCAGAGCGGCGTCACCCTGGTGCCGGGCGGCCACGAGCTTCGGGATCTGAAGCTCCGGAATGCGGGCGAAGCCGCCACGCGCGGCAATCGCGATCTGTTGCCGGCGAAGATCCTGGGCCTCGGGGCTGTCGGCGCGCGCCTGGGTATCGAGCAGCGCCAGCCGATCGACCCGGTGCGGCGCCTGGCGCAGGATCTCGAAGGCGAGGTAGCCGCCCATCGACAGGCCGGCGAGCGCGAAGCGCGGCGGTGCGTCCGCCAGGATGGCGGCGGCCAGATCCGCCATGGCGTCGTGGGCCGTGTGATCGGCAACCGCAACCAGGCGTCCCGCCCCCAGCGTGCAAAGCTGCGCCGCCCACAAGGCCGCCGTACAATTGAGCCCGGGTATCATGAGAAGGGGAAGCGTCACGGCTTGCGATCCTCGGCACCAGTCCACGGGCCGGGGTGGCGCCATGGCAGATCAGAGAATAATCACGATTCCCGGATCAATAACGGCGCTTTTCAAATTCTGAGATTGACTTTTTCATCTCGGTCCGTATGTTGCGCGGGTCTTTCGCAGTGCACCATCAGCCTGCGCGCCGCCCGCATGCGAATTCGGACAGCAAGCCCTGGCGGAGGCCGATTGACGGTCCTCAGCCGGGCATGACGGCGACGCAGCCACGGGACCCATGACCGAACAGCCAACCGCTCCGCAGACCGACGCTCCGATCGAGGCGTCCGAGTCTCTCCAGGCCGAAACGCCCCGCTTCTCCGATCTCGGCCTGTCAGAGAAGGTTCTCGCAGCCGTCTCGGCGGCAGGCTATCTGACCCCGACACCGATCCAGGCCCAGGCGATCCCGATCGTGCTCGAATTGCGCGACATCGTCGGCGTGGCCCAGACTGGGACGGGCAAGACGGCCTCCTTCGTGCTGCCCATGTTGACCCGCCTCGAAAAGGGTCGGGCCCGGGCCCGGATGCCGCGCACGCTGATCCTCGAACCGACGCGCGAACTTGCCGCGCAGGTCGAGGAGAATTTCAACAAATACGGCATCAACCACAAGCTGACCGTCGCGCTGCTGATCGGCGGCGTCTCGCTCGACGAGCAGGTCAAGAAGCTCGATCGCGGCGTCGACGTGCTGATCGCGACGCCCGGCCGCCTGCTCGACCTTTTCGAGCGCGGTCGCATCCTGATGAACGGGGTCGAGATCCTGGTCATCGACGAAGCCGACCGCATGCTCGACATGGGCTTCATTCCGGACATCGAGCGCATCTGCAAGATGCTGCCGCCGAGCCGGCAGACCATGATGTTCTCGGCCACCATGCCGCCCGAGATCAAGCGGCTCGCCGACACCTTCCTGCGCGATCCGAAGCGCATCGAGACCGCCAAGCCGGCGACCACGGCCAAGACCGTGTCGCAGTTCCTGGTCGCCTCCGGCCGCGAGCAGCACGACAAGCGCGACGTTCTGCGCACCCTGGTGCGCGATTCGAAGGACCTCAAGAACGCGATCGTGTTCTGCAACCGCAAGCGCGACGTGCAGATCGTCTATCGCAGCCTGGAGAAGCACGGCTTCAATGTCGGCGCGCTGCACGGCGACATGGATCAACGCGCCCGCATGACGACGCTCGACGGCTTCCGGGCCGGCCGCATCACCCTTCTGGTCGCCTCCGATGTCGCCGCACGCGGGCTCGACATTCCGGATGTCAGCCACGTCTACAATTACGATGTGCCGGTTCATGCCGAGGACTATGTCCACCGCATCGGCCGCACCGGGCGCGCCGGGCGATCCGGCGTGGCCATCACCATCGTCACCGATCTCGACGGCAAGCACCTGGCGGCCATCGAAAAGCTGACCAGTCAGAAGCTCGAATGGATGGGCGAACCGGCCGCTGCCGGAGGCGGGCGTGCATCGGAGCGTCACCGCGGCGGCGACGAGCGCCGCCGGTCCGGCCGGTCCTCGCCGGACAGCGATCGTCCGCGTCATACCGCCGCAGCCTCCGGCGAAGGCGGAAGCCGTCCGCCGCGCGGCGAGCGTCCCGAACGTCAGGAGCGTTCGCGCGTCCGTCCGGTCGAACCGCGCGAGAAGGCCGGCCCCGTCGAGGCGGAGACCCGCAACCGTCCGGCACCGCGGACCGAGCCGCGCGCCGCGCCGCGTCAGGAGCCCCGGCACGAGCCGCGTCGCCAGGAGCGGCATCATGAACCCGAAGACCAACACGCTTTCGGCCATGGCGATCAGATCCCGGCATTCCTTCTGCGCCCGACCCGCCCGGCGAAGGCAGCCGGCTCCGGCAGGTAATTCTTACCCGGGACAAGTGCTCCACCAGGGTTGCATGTTGTCGTATGACTATTCGCCCCGAGGGTGAGGTTTGTTTGGAAAGCGAAACGCGGTTTTTGCTTAACCCACGCTTAAGTCCTTGCATATAAATTCGTTTGCAATAGGCATGGGGTGCTGCTTTCGGGCCGCATCCCATTGACCGGTTTGGGGACGGGCTATGGGCGAGAGTGATGATTTTCGTAGAACGATCGGCTACGGCGAGTCAGCGCTTGGACATCTTAAAAAGAACGCCATTCCAGCCTATCCGCGCCATTATGAGCTTTGGTATACTTATGCGGCCGGCTTCAATCATTCCCTGAACAAGGCCATCAACGAAATCATTCGGCTCCGCGGTCGCATCTCGACTGCCGAGGTTGCCCAGGTATACGATCAGTTTGTTTCGCCCAGCCGTCTCGGGGAGCGCATCGAGGAGGTCGGCGGCCGTCTCTCGACCGAAATCGGTCAGGTGATGGGGGCATTGGACAGCTCGATCGCGACGACGACCGGCTATCGCAACTCTCTCGACAACGCGACTCAGCTCCTGAACGGTGCGGAGGATGGCGCGGCCGTCAAGGTGGTGATCGACGGACTGATCGCCGTAACGCGCAAGACCGAGCAGGCCAACAAGATCCTGGAATCGAAACTCGAGGACAGCCGACGCCAGATCGCCGAATTGCAGGAGAGCCTGGAGGCGATCCGCTACGAGAGCCTGACCGACGATCTGACCACCCTCGCCAATCGAAAGCACTTCGAGCATTCGATGGAACGGGCTTTGAACGATGCCAACCAGAGCAACGACCCGTTCACGTTGCTGATGACCGATATCGATCACTTCAAGAAGTTCAACGACACCTACGGCCATCAGACCGGCGACCAGGTGCTTCGCCTCGTCGCGCTCGCCGTCAAGCAGAACGTCAAGGGCCAGGACGTCGCCTGCCGGTACGGCGGAGAGGAATTCGCCGTGATCCTGCCGCGCACCAATCTGCGCCAGGCGGTGGTGGTGGCGGAACATATCCGCCAGGCGGTGATGTCGAAGGAACTGATCAAGCGCTCGACCGGCGAGAATCTCGGCCGGATTACCATCTCGATCGGCGTCTCCTCCTGGCGGCGCGGCGATACCGCCCAATCGATGATCGAACGTGCCGACACCTCGCTCTACGCCGCCAAGCGCGGCGGCCGCAATCTGGTCCGCTGCGAGACCGACCAGGACGTCACGGGCAAGTCAGAGGTGGCGTGAGCGGAATTTTCACTTCGCCTTCTGGTCAGAAGTCCACTTCGAATGGGGACGGCTTGGTCTTTACGCAAGTCTTGCCCTTGGGCGTCTCGCCAGGACGACAAACCGATGCCGGGATGTCCACGACGATTGGGGCCGGCTTCGTCTTCTTCGCTTCCAACTTCGTTGGATTTTCAGTCTCGCAGATACCCGATGCCGTGCGTCGCGTCCCCTTGGGACATACAAGTTCCAGTGCCACGCACGTCCCGCCCTTGAGCGTCTCGCCAGGCCCACAAGGCGATTCTAAGATGTCTACGACGATTGGGGCCGGCTTCGTCTTCATTGCTTCCAACTTCGTTGGATTTTCGGCCTCGCAAATACCCGATGCCGTGCGTCGCGTCCCCTTGGGACACGTAAGCTCCAGTACGACGCAAGCCCCGCCCTTGAGCGTCTCGCCCGGCCCGCAAACCGGCTTCGGCTTGCAGAGATTGTCGTCGTAGCGACGCATCTGCTCCAGAAGGCCGGCATTGATATCGGCGACGGCGACCCGCATCTTGGCGGCGCGCCCGAAGCGAGCCAATGCCTCGGTCGCCGCCGATGTCCATTCACCCTCGACTGGCCCCGGCGCACAGGCGAGCCGCTGCAATTCGCGCCGGACCGCACGCCCTGTCTCGATCAGGTCCGGTGCCGATCCGCCGGCGCCCGGCGCCGAGATAGGCCCAGCCGGAGCTTTTGTTTGCGGCAACAATGGATTGACGACTTCAACACCTGACGACGGGGCGCCAGCCGTCGGCTTCGCGTCGGCTCCAACAGCCGGTAACGCAACGGCAGCCTGCTTCGCCTTGAGGGTCTCGATGCGCTCCTGGGTGAGCCGGACCAGAAAGCCCTCCTTGTGGAGATCGACGAAGGCCTGCCAGGCGCCGATGGTTCCAACCCGCTCGGCAAGGTCGAAGTCGTTGCGCTCCGCCGACACGACCGGCGGCGGCGCGACCGCGACGGGCAGCGGAGCCGGGGCGGCCGCAACCGGAATCGGCTGCACGATATGAACCGGGGCGCGGCCGAAGCTCTGGTAGAGGAACGGCTCCTGCCGGCCGGCAGTCGCGACACGGACCTCGTCGGCGACCGCGCCGAACAGGAAGCGCACGTCGAGCCCCGGCGTGACGATGTGCCGGATCAGCGCCGCCGTGAACGGGCTGTTGCGACCCGTGCCGTCTTCCGCCGTCGTCCTGTCCCGCGCCGCATAGGCGATCGCCTCGCGGCCGCTGGTCTCGACCCGGGCCAGACCGCGGGCGGTGGTGGCGCGCGTCAGGGTGCCGAGCCCGGCGCGGAACGGATTGTCCCGACAAGCATCCAAGATCACCAGTTTCAGCCCGCGCGCCGGCTCCAGCGCCTGGCGCACGCGGTCGAGCGGGATGGTCTCGTCGGCGATGCGCGATTCGCGCTTCACCTTGGCGTCGACCGGCACCAGCCAGTTGGTACCGCCATATTCGAAGCCATGGCCGGCGAAGAACACGATCGCGGCCTCCGCGCCGACCGCCTTATCCTCGAAGTCCTGCAGCGCCGCAAGCATCTGTTGCCGGGTCAGGTCCTGCCGGATTTCGACCTCGAAGCCGGCCGCCCCAAGCGTGGCACCGAGATCCGCGGCATCGTTCGGCGGATTGCGCAGGTCGCGGCCATCCGCATAGGCACCGTTGCCGATGATCAGCGCAATCCGGTTGGCGGCCGCCTGCACATCCACGGGGAGGAGCAGGACGGCTACAGCGACGGCAAGTGCGACGAGGAGGCGAGGAAGCGGCATCGGCACGATCCTGCAATGCTGTCTTCACGTAAAGGTAGCAGATTGCGTCTGCTTTCCAATTCCCCGCCCCGGCAACCCGCTTGGCACCTGGCCTGTCAGCCGGCGGCCGGCGCACGCCTGCCTCGCTTCGCCTTCGGCTTGTCGGCCGCGTGGCGGCGGGCGGCGGCCATCGCGCGGCGGGCCCAGAGGCGGAACTCGTCGGGATCGTCGAAGACCCGCTCCGGTGCGCGCCGGTAGGAGGTCAGCACGGCGCCGCGATCGGCGCGCTGGTAGGTGAACGGGCCGAGATCCTCGGCTTCGAACAGCGGTGCGGTCTCGGCATCGGCCTTGAAATAGAGCGTGTCGCCGGCGACCAGGCCGAACATCGCCTCGTCGGCGAACAGGCCCCAGCCGCCGAACATGCGCCGGAAGCGGACATCGCCGATCGGTTCGCAGAGTTCCTTCAGGAAATCGACCAGACCGGACATGGCGAGCCTCACGATGCGCCGGCGCGCCAGCGCAGTTCCCGCATCAGGGTTCTCGACAGGGTCGCGGGCACCGGCGATGCCGGCACGCCGGCTTCGGCAAGCCGCTCCGCGACCCAGTGATTGCAGTCCCGAAGGAGACTGTAGCGGCCGGCCGCGCGATAGAACAGGCTCGCCCCGTAGAGGCCGGGGCCGAGCGTTTCCGGCTGACCGACCGGCGTCAGTGCGAAGGTGGCCGCCAGGCCGCGCGCCATCCTGTTGAAGCCGCGTTCGCCGAGCGTCAGGCCGATCACGTCGCCGGCCGCGAACACCCGGCGCGGGTCGCCGGTGAAGCCGACGACATGCAGCACGGTGCCGTCGTCGAAGCCGGCCAGGGCGCTCAGCGCCATTCCGATCCGGACATCGCCGAGCGTCGGCGCGAAGCGATAGAAGGTCTCGTCGCCCCAGCCGATCTCCAGCCATTCATAGCCGGCAAAGCGGGCGGCAAGATCGGCCATGGCCGGCGACCCCGTCGCCACAGCGTGGGCGCCGATGCGGCTCGTGGGCACGATCAGCCCGACATGGTAGCCGTGATCGACCAGCAGGACCGGCACGGCCGCGTCGCCGCCGCGCGGCGGGAAGAGATCCGGCACGGCCGGCCGCGCGGTCAGCGCTGCGGCGAGGACGACGAGCGCGCCGAACAGCAGGACGATCCCGGCGCACCATCGCAGAACCACCCGGATCCGCCGCATGATGCACCCCTGCCGTTTTCCCCCTGCCCGCTCTCCGGATCAACCGAGCCGCTTCAGCGCCTCGTCGACCTTGGCGCGGCGCTGGACATATTCCTCGCGCTTCTCGCGATTCTCCTCGACGACCTCTTCCGGCGCCTTGGCGACGAAGGCCGGATTGCCGAGCTTGGCGTCGATGCGGCCGATCTCGTCGGCGAGCTTCTTCAGCTCCTTGGCGAGACGGCCGCGCTCGGCGTCGACATCGATGACGCCTTCGAGCGGCAGGCAGGCGACCGTCTCGCCGATCACGATCTGGGCGGAGGCCTTCGGGGCCGCCTCGACCACCGCGATCGAGGAGATGCGCGCCAAGCGGGCGATGACCGCCTCATGGGTGGCGATGCGGGCGCGGATGACACCGTCCGGCGCCACGAAGACCAGCGGGATCTGGCTCGCCGGCGGCACGTTCATCTCGACGCGCACCGAGCGCACCTCGGTGATCAGGTCGACCAGCCAGTTGATCTCGTCGGCGGCGGCATCGTCGGTCGCACCCGGCTTCGACCAGCGCGTGGTGACCAGCATCGACGGGCGCTTCAGCCCGGCCTCGCGCGCCGTCGCCGCCCAGAGCTCTTCGGTGATGAAGGGCATGAAGGGATGCAGCAGCTTCAGGACTTC
The DNA here is from genome assembly GCF_018729455.1 of Prosthecodimorpha staleyi. Classification (NCBI taxonomy): domain Bacteria; kingdom Pseudomonadati; phylum Pseudomonadota; class Alphaproteobacteria; order Hyphomicrobiales; family Ancalomicrobiaceae; genus Prosthecodimorpha; species Prosthecodimorpha staleyi. Next base: position 378,633 of record NZ_JAHHZF010000001.1, read on the forward strand.
GTCGAGCACCCAGGCGGTGGTGGCGCGGGTCTCGGCCTTGGACGTGGAATCGCCGTCCTGCTGCAGGACCGGCTTGGCGAATTCCAGGTACCAGTCGCAGAAGGTGTTCCAGACGAAGCGATAGGCCGCCCCGGCGGCATCGTTGAACCGGTAGGCCTCGATCGCCTCGGTGACGGTCTTGACCGTGCGCGCGCATTCGACCGCGATCCAGCGGTTGACCGTATCCACGGCCGCCGCCGGCTCGAAATCCGAGACATAGACGCAGCCGTTCATCTCGGCGAAGCGGGCCGCGTTCCAAAGCTTGGTGGCGAAGTTGCGGTAGCCGGCGATGCGCTGGGTCGAGAGCTTGATGTCGCGGCCCTGCGCGGCCATCGCGGCGAGCGTGAAGCGCAGCGCATCGGCGCCATACTCGTCGACGAGGTCGAGCGGGTCGATGACGTTGCCCTTGGACTTCGACATCTTGGCGCCCTTCTCGTCGCGGACGAGGGCGTGGATGTAGACGTCTTTGAAGGGCTCGGTTTCCATGAATTCCAGGCCCATCATCATCATCCGGGCGACCCAGAAGAAGATGATGTCGAAGCCGGTCACCAGCACCGAGGTCGGATAGTAGCGCCTGACCTCGGCAGTGTCGTCCGGCCAGCCGAGCGTGGAGAAGGGCCACAGCGCCGAGGAGAACCAGGTGTCGAGCACGTCCTCGTCGCGGGTCAGCGCGGTCGGCGCGCCGTAGTGCGTGGCCGCGGCGGCCAGCGCCTCGGCCTCGCTCAGCTCGACGAAGACCTGGCCATCCGGCCCGTACCAGGCCGGGATCTGGTGGCCCCACCACAGCTGGCGCGAGATGCACCAGGGCTGGATATTCTCCATCCACTGGAAATAGGTCTTCTCCCAGGCCTTCGGCACGAAGCTGGTGCGGCCCTCGCGCACGCTGGCGATGGCGGGCTTCGCCAGCGTGGCGGCGTCGACATACCACTGGTCGGTCAGGAAGGGCTCGATCGGCACGCCGCCGCGGTCGCCATGCGGCACCATGTGGGTGTGCGGCTCGATCTTCTCGATCAGATTGCGCGCTTCCAGCATGGCGAGGATGCGCTTGCGCGCCTCGAAGCGGTCGCGCGCCTCGATCGAGACCAGCGTTTCCTGAAGCTCGGTGTCGACGACGAGCCCCTTCAGGAACTCGGCATTGTTGGCGATGTCGATCGCGCCTTCCACGGTCATCACGTTGATGACGCGGAGATTGTTGCGGCGGCCGACCTCGAAGTCGTTGAAATCGTGCGCAGGCGTGATCTTGACCGCGCCCGACCCCTTTTCGGGATCGGAATAGTCGTCCGCGACGATCGGGATGCGCCGGCCGACCAGCGGCAGGACCACGTTCCGGCCGACCAGATGCGTGTAGCGCTCGTCCTCCGGATGCACCGCCACGCCGGTATCGCCGAGCATCGTCTCGGGCCGGGTCGTGGCGACGACGATGAAGGTCGACGGATCCTCGGCGTCGAAGCGCTTGCCCTCGATCGGGTAGCGCAGGTGCCAGAGGTTGCCCTTGATCTCGACCTGCTGCACCTCGAGATCCGAGATGGCAGTCAGGAGCTTCGGGTCCCAGTTGACCAACCGCTTGTCGCGGTAGATCAGGCCCTTCTTGTGCAGGTCGACAAACACCTTGAGGACCGCGCGCGACAGGCCCTCGTCCATGGTGAAGCGCTCGCGCGACCAGTCGCAGGAGGCGCCGAGGCGCTTCAGCTGGTTGGTGATCGTGCCGCCCGATTCGGCCTTCCAGGCCCAGACCTTCTCGACGAAGGCCTCGCGCCCGATTGACCGCCGGTTCGGCTCCTGGCGCTCGGCCATCTGGCGCTCGACCACCATCTGGGTGGCGATGCCGGCATGGTCGGTGCCCGGCTGCCAAAGCACGTCGCGCCCGCGCATGCGCTCGAACCGCACCAGGATGTCCTGCAGCGTATTGTTCAGCGCGTGGCCCATATGCAGCGAGCCGGTGACGTTGGGCGGCGGGATGACGATCGTATAGGGCGCCGCGCCCGGTTCGGCGCCGGCCCCGGCACGGAAGGCCCCGGCCTCGTCCCAGGCCTCGGAGATCCGCGGCTCGACAGAGGCGGCGTCGAAAGTCTTCTCAAGCATAGGCTCGGTCTCGTAATGCTCGGCGCGGCCAAACGGATACGGCGCGCGCAATCGGGGCAGGATCGGCAGGCGTCCGATAAGCCCGAGCAGGCGTCGGGTGTCAACCCGCGGGCAGCATCCGAACCCGAGGGGCGGCTCCGCCCGATGACCCTGGATTCCGTGCCCGATACCGCCTCTAGCCCTGAACCGACCCCACGCCTCGGTCTCCGTCGATAGAGTGGAGACGATGAATGACCGCAAACGGAAGTCGGGTCTCGGCAATGACGGAGTCCAGGTGAGCAGCCCAGAACATCCGACATTCAGATGCCCCAACGGGCGCCCCCCTTCCCCCCGCCCGGGGTTTGGCCTCACATGTGGTTGCGCCTGCGCCCAATCCTTGGCGATATAGACTCAAACTCGAATGACCAACCGGCGATGATTCCGAACTGTTCGCTCAGTGACGGCAAGCTGTGGGGTTAGTGAAGAGAATGCGCGCGTTATGTCTGCTTGTGAAGTTTGGACGGCAGTGCCCTTAAGCCTATGATTACACAATTGCCATATAAGCAATGATGCAAATGAAATCCAGATAAATGCCAATAGAATGGGGACACCCTTCGCGGTCCTAACACCATGGAAATGCCTCTTCGGGCTACCAGTGAGTTTTGGTATTCTTACGTTCGCGTCAATTTGAGGAAAACTTGCCTTGAAGGCTTTTATAACGTCGACAATCTCATCTTGCGCCGCCTTTACAGCCAATAATCCCATGACAGAGATTGCCAAACCAAAAACTGATACCAGAAACAGAATATAAAAAACAAAGTCTCGATCGAATATAAAAGTCTTGCCTAATTGTATAGCTGAGCCACATAACGCAAATAATATTACATGAAAGACCAGCAACCAATTCAATCTATTCGCTATCACCTCATTTTCATCGAGAACTCGCTGTCGGTAAATTTTGTATATGTCAAAATCGTCAGCACTCATCGGTTCGCCCCACTGTCGGTGGATCGAAACAAGTCCCTCGATGCAATCGACTACTAGCGGATCTCCACTGCATCCTCAAGACGAAATAATGCGACCTGTAACGACTGGCTGCGATCGCAATAAACTTCGTCGCCGTGTTCCCGGGTGGCGCGGGAGTGAACTGCCTTCCCGACATCTACGGCGGGTTCGTGTCGATGGCAGCCTGCAACGATGCGGCGGGCCTAGCCCATTCGCCTGGTTCGCTGTCGGCTGGGCACTTCGGCACCACTTTCGCCTTCGAGAGTGTCGAGCGCGCCCTGCCTGCAAGAGAGGGGAGATAGAGAAGGAACCGAGGCGGCGGCGGGGCGGCGGTCGATTGGACTACAAAATACGACCTATATCCCAACGGGTTATCCCCTTCTCCCCCACCCGGGGGAGATGGTGCCCGAAGGGCGGATGAGAGGACGGACCCGCAGTAGATTGCATTGCGCCGGGTGGCATTTCGAAAACGACCGCACGCTCTCCTGGTTTGCCACGGACAAACCCATGACCCAACCTTCGACGCCCGTCCCGACCGTATCCTACCCGTTCAGCGCCCCCGCGTGACGCGTTCGATCTCGGCGCGGACCAGGCGCTCGACCATGGTCGGGAGGTTCTGGTCGAGCCAGGACTTCAACATCGGACGCAGCATGTCCTGGACAAGGTCCTCGAGGGTGCGCGCATTCTTGTTCAGGACGGTCAATGCCAGATTGTCGAAGGCCGACGAAACCACCTGGTCGGTCGCATCCGACAGCAACCGCTCCTCGTCGAGCGGCATCGGGCGCGCGGCCATGCGCGGCGCCGGCTGCGCGCGCATCTGGGGCGGCGGCGGCGGGGGTGGCGGCGGGGGCGGCATCCGGACCGGTTCCGGCTCGGGATCGCTGAACTGCAGGTCGTCGTCCTCGGGTGCCAGGTCGAGAACCTCGTCGGTCAGATCGAGCACGTCGTCCGGCTCGTCCAGCAGATCCGGCTCCGGCGCGAAATCCGGTTCCGGCTCGGGGTCCGGCGCCGCGGAAGCAAACAGCTTGTCGAGTTCGTCCTCGGAGATCCGCTCCTCGGCCTCCGGCTCGACCGGGACGGGCGCGGGCGCTGGGGCGGCCGGCGGCGAGACGATCAGCTTCCCGGCCGGCTTCTCCTCGTCGGCGATGATCCGGCGAATCGACGCCAGGATCTCCTCCATGGAGGGTTCCTGCGCTTGAGCCTTGGCCATGAGCCCCCCTGGCATTCCCACGCTGTCGAATCGGCGACCGCACGTCATGTCGGCCGCAGTCCTGGCCGACCGATTCGAACCTATTCATGGAACTATAGTGGCAGTAATGCCGGCCGGATACGCAGCCCTGCCGTCGGGATCGCGTTTATCCCCGCCGGCCTGCCGGGATCGGACCGCCAGCGGGGGCGAGGCGGCCATGACATCGTCGGTCGCGGGCCGATCGCGGCGGCCCGCGCGTTCTTGCCGTGCGAAGGTCAGCGGCCGTCCGGGGTGCGCAGGCCGAACCACTTGTCGCGGACCTGCTCGTAATGTTCTTCCGGATTGACGCGGACGACCTTCAGTCGAAGGTTCTCGGCACTGAGCTTGCCGACCGCCGAGGCGAGCGCGAAGGCCGCCACGACCCGGTTCCGGTCGGCCGTGACCTGATTGACCTGGGCGTCGATCAACTCGTTCTGGGCGTTCAGCACATCGAGCGTCGTGCGCTGGCCGACGCGCTGCTCCTGGATGACGCCGTCAAGCGCCAACTGGGAGGCGTCGACCTGTGCCTTGTAGGCGATGACCGACGCGGTGGCCGACTCGAGTTGCCCCCAAGTGGCGATGACCGCCTGGCGGACCTGATCGCGGGTCACGTCGAGCTGGATGCGGGCCGTACCCAGATTCTCCTTGGCCTGGCGGATGCGTGCATATTCGGCGCCGCCCTGATAGAGCGGAACGGTCACGTTGACGCCGATCTGGGTCGAATTCTGCCAGTTGGTGCCCGGCGACGGATCGACGCTGCGCGAGGCCGAAGCCTGCAGATTGACCGACGGCATCAATTCGGCCTCGAGCACCTTCACGTTGAAGGCCGCGACATCGACGTTCGAGACGCCGGCGAGAATGCCCGGATGACCGCCCTGGGCGAATTCCAGGCCGGCCTGAACGGATTTCGGCAGCAGCTTATCGATCGGGATCGAGCCGGTCAGCCGCTTCGGTTCGATGCCGACCACCTGACGGAAGGTCGCGCGGCTGGCGTTGACGGTCGCCCGCGCCGCGTTCAACTGCGAGATGGCCAACTGGAGGCGGGCATCGGCCTGCGCCACGTCGGTCTTGGTTCCCTCGCCGACATTGAAGCGATCGCGTGCGGCGCGGACCTGCTCGGTCAGGAACTTCACGTTGGTTTCGCGCAGGCTGACGATCGCGGTGTCGCGGATCACGTCCATGAACACCTGGGCGGCATCGTACAGCACATCCTGCTCGGTCGAACGGGTCAGCTCGCGCTGCGCGCGGACCGCGGCCTCGGACTGCTTGACCGAATTGGCCGTCTGGAAACCGTGCCAGATCGGCTGGACCAGGCTCAGGCTGACCGACTTCGGATAGTAGGTGTTGTTGCTGGTTCCGGTGACTCTCACCGGCACAAGGGCATAGCCGGTCGGCTGGGATCCCTGCAGGGTGTTCACCGTCGAGGTCCGGCTGGCCTCCAGCGTGCTGCGCGAGATCGACGCCGAGGCGCTGATCTGCGGCCGGTAGCCGGACATGGCGATCGCGACACCCTCGTCGGTCGAGCGCGTCTTCGATCGCTGCGCGTTCAGCGACGGGTTGTTCGAATAGGCGAGCGACAGCGAGTCCAGCATGGTCTGGGCAGCCGCGCGATCGGTCGATACAGCCAATACGAGAAGGGCCGCACCCGACAGGATCAGTGCCTTGGTACGCAACACCACTCTCCTTCAATGCTTGAGAGGCGCACCGACAGCGTCGGTCGCCGGACTCGTTCCAGACCCCAATGTGGATCAAGCGACCCGGGCCGCGTAGGGGCAAAGCTCGATATTAACCGCTATTAACGACCGTTGCGGCAGACAGGCAACACTTCCGCCAAACGGAATGTCCCGCCTCCGCACGGAAAGCGCGGAGACACGGCGGATTTTTGCCGGGCCATCACTTGTTCGTTATCTTTCAAAGCCTTGGGGAAACCCCGTCCGATCGCCACGGACCGGTCCACGGCAGGATCAGAAAACGAACTCGGCCGCCTTCTCGAAGCCCGGCAGCGGGCGGGCCGCGGCGTTGAAGCTGGCCCGACCCGACAGGGTTCCGCTGGTCGACCGGTAGAGCTTCGCCCGCCCGGCAAGGCCGTAGCCCTCGATCGCGACGAGGCGGCCGCCCTCGGCAAGCTGGCCGGCAAAGGCCGCCGGCAGGCTCTCGATCGCGCCATCGAACAGGATCACGTCGAACGGCGCTTCGGCCGGAGCGCCGGCGGAAAGGCGGCCGACCACGACCTTCACATTGTCGAGACCGAGACCGGCGAGCGTGCGGCCGGCCTCGGCGGCGAGGTCCGCATCTTCCTCGAGCGCCACCACGGTGGCGGCCAGCCCGGCGACCAGGGCCGCCGCATATCCGGTCGATGCGCCGACCACCAGCACCTTGTCGCCCGGACCGATCTCGGCGAGCTGAACGAGCTTGGCAAGAGGAGCCGGCTGCATGAGGAAGCGGCTGGGAGCCCCGGAATTCCCGGGCTTCACCTGCATATGCTCGTCGATATAGGCCAGCGAGCGCAGCGCGCCCGGCACGAACAGCTCGCGAGGAACGGCCATCATGGCGTCGATCACGCCGAGATCGGTCACGTCGTTGGTCCGGACCTGGTTGTCGACCATGGTCCTGCGCGCCGTCGCCCAATCGGTCATCGTCTCGGTCCCATCCCTGCAAGGCCCGCCGCCGGGCCGCGATCCGCCGGGTTCATAGCGCTTCACCGGGAGCCGCGACAAGTAGGATTTGGGCGGACCCTGGGCGACGGGGCCGCGGCCAGCAGCCGGCGCCCCTCCGAACAGGTCTCGCCAGGGCAACAGGGCCGGTTGGCGCGTACGCGTCCGCCGTCACGGATACCGACGCACGGCCGGGCACGCGCAGGCCGATCAAGGCCCGGTCGGCGGCGGGCAGGATGTCTGGAAACGATATGGAGGCCTCGTCCGGAATCGAACCGGAATACACGGATTTGCAGTCCGCTGCGTAACCACTCCGCCACGAGGCCGTCGCAGCGGTTGATAATCGAGCCCGATCCGATGGGCAAGAGCTTTTCGGCGCAGCATCCACCGACGGCACGGGAGCCGCGGCACGCGCTGTAGTCGGATCGTTTACGAAAGGCGGCGAACATCTGCACGAAACGCAATAATTCAGAGGATGCGCTCATGCGGTCGATCTCGATTCGAAACAGACTGATCGGGACGATTGCCGGATTCGCGCTGTGCATCGGCACGATCGGTCTGGTCAATTCGCTCAACGTCGTCAAAATCGAGGCCGGGGTTCTCGAGACGCAGTCCAACTGGCTGCCCGGGCTGCGTCAGGTCGGCGACCTGCAGAGGGCGACCGCAGACACCCGGGCCGCCATCTTCCAGCACATCCTCGCCTCCGATGAGGATGCGATGGCGGACGCCGAGGCCCGCTACCGGGCGGCCCTCGCCAAGGTCGCCGCCCTGCGGGCAGACTATGCCAGCAAGACGCTGTCCACCGCCGAGACCGATGCGTTGAAAGCGTTCGAGACGGCCTGGGCCGCCTATTCCGGCCAGCTCGACGAAATTCTCAAATACTCGAAGACCTATGCCAAGGACGCTGCCGGCCAGTTCTACAATCAAAAAGCGGCACCGCTGATGGAGACGGCCCTCAAGACCGTCGACCGGCTCGCCGCCATGAAGGCGGAGGGGGTGGACGCGGCCGGCGCCCAGGTCGTGGCCACGGCGACCTCGGCCCGCAATCTCATCATCGGCCTGGTCGGCCTCGGCATCCTGCTCGCCGTCGCGATCGGCTTCGCATTGGTGCGCAGCATCGGGCGCGGCATCGGATCGGTGATCGTCCCGATGCGCGCCCTTGCCGCAGGTCGGCTCGACGCGCCGGTGCCGCGCCTCGATCCGCGCACGGAAATCGGCGCGATTGCCGAGACCCTGGAAACGTTCCGGACGGCGCTGGTCGCCAAGGCGGCGGCCGAGGCCGAGGCGGCGCGCGAGGCCGAAGCCAAGATGCGGCGGGCGAACCGGCTCGACCAGTTGACGCGCAGCTTCGAAGAGCGGGTCTCCGGCCTGATGCGCGACCTGCAGGGCTCCGCCGCGAATATGGAGGGTTCCGCTCGCGGCATGGCGACGATGGCCGACGACACCGACCGACGCGCCCAGGATGTCAGCAATGCCGCCAGCCTCACCTCCGACAATGTCGGTGCGGTTGCCGAGGCGGCGCGGCAGTTGGGGCGCTCGATCGAGGAGATCGCCGGTCGCGTCGGTCTGTCCTCCGAGATCGCCGCACGCGCCGTCGAGGATGCCCGCCGCACCGACGGGAGCGTCCAGGCGCTGGCGACCAGTGCGGAGCGGATCGGCGACGTTATTGCGCTGATCAATTCCATCGCGGGCCAGACCAACCTTCTCGCCCTCAACGCCACGATCGAGGCGGCACGCGCCGGCGAGGCCGGGCGCGGCTTCGCGGTGGTCGCCGCCGAGGTCAAGGCGCTGGCCAGCCAGACGACCCGGGCGACCGAGGATATCGGCCGCCAGATCGCCGAAATCCAGCAGGCCACCGGCGGCGCCGTCACGGCGATCCGGGCGATCGGCAGCACGATCGGGGAATTGGACCGCATTGCCGTGGAAGTTGCCGGCGCCGTCGAGGAGCAGAGCGTCGCCGCGCAGGCCATCGGCCGCAATGTCGGGCAGGCGTCCGACGGTACCGCGACGGTGTCCGGCGGCATCGATCATGTTCGCAGGGCGGTCGGCGAGACCGGGCGCACCGCCGGGACGGTCCTCGACTCGGCCCGCGACCTGGTCGGCCGCTCCGGCGAGATCGGACGCGAAATCGGGGCCTTCCTGCGCGAGGTCAAGTCGGCCTGAGGCAGCATCCCGGTTCGGCTCGAACGACAGCGGCCGGCCCGGGTCATCGGGCCGGCCGCACGCGTTTCAGGGGTATCCGCGATTACTGATTGGTCGCCGGGGGGGTGGTGGCGGGCGGGGTGGTGGCGGCCGGCGGCGTCACGGCCGTGCCGGCCCCGGTGGCGCCGGGCGGGGTCGTGGTCGTAGTCGTCGGGGTGACGGCGGTCGATGCGGGCGGCGGCGAGGTCGTCGTGGTGACCGCGGTATTCGGCCCCCGGCCGATCATCAGGTAGGCGGCGATCGCGAGGACCACCGCAACGCCGGCGATAACGAGAGTGCGCTGCTGCATATCTGCCTCCAGTTGCGGGCCGCAGGCAGCGAGACGATCTCTCGGGATCGCTCCGGTGCGGCCGTCTGTCAGGCCAACAACCGGCAGCGGTTGAGTTGGTTCCACGCGCCGCCTCGCCCGCCGCGGATTGCGCGGCGCCGTCGGCAGGGATGGACGACGATTTCGTGCGTCGGCAGACCGATCGGCGCACGAACTGGGGCTGGGGACGGGACCCCGCCGACGCCGGCGGGCGTTCAGCCGCGTCCGAATCGGCGGGCGATGTCGTCGCGGCTCTGCTCGTGGCCCCGGCAGCCGGCCGGCGGCTCGATCACAATGACGCGATCGAACCAGACGCCTGCGGGCGAAAGCCAACCAAAGCGGATGCAGTCGGTCCGCGCCCGGCAGCTGGCGCAGGGACCGGCGGCAGGCGTCTCGCTCGGCCGCTTCGCCGGACGATGGGCTTCGGCGGCGACCGGATGGGAATGGTGGCATTCAGAGTGCGGCATGGGGGAAGAGTGCCCGAAGCGCCGCCGGCGGGACATTCGCAGTCGCGCCATCCGGCACTGCCCTCCTCCGGGATCGTACAGACTGAATCGGTTCAGTCGCCGCCGGCGTCGGCCGAAGCCCGCCTCGCCATCGCCGCCCACGAAAAGGGAGCCACCGGCAGCGGCGTTGCCCCCGCCATGGCCAGGTCGGCGAGGATCTCGCCGATCACGCTGGCGAATTTGAAGCCATGGCCCGAACAGGGCGAGGCGACCAGGATGCGCGGATCGGACGGTGCCCGGTCGATCAGGAAGAAGTCCTCCGGCAGGCGGCTGTAGGTGCAGGTGGCGGTCTGTACCGGTTCGCCGTCGAGGAGCGGCAGCCGCGCAGCCAGGAACCGGCGCAGGACGGCGACATCCTCCGGCCTGACCGGGCGGCGGGCATTGTCCGGGCCGACCGGTTCGTCGAGATGGCCGTGACGGGCGACCTTGACGGCGGATCCCTCGAAGGCCGGGAAGCCGTAATGGGCGCCGTCGGCGCCGTCGTCCACGATGAAGACGGGCAAGCGGCCCGGCCCGAACGCCGCCATGTCGCGCGGCCAGAACCAGCCGAGCACCTGCCGGGTCGGGCGCAGATGCGGGGCGATCTCGGGTACGAGATCGGCGAGCCACGGCCCGGCCGCGACGATCACCTGCCCGGCCTCGTAGCGCGCCTCGTCGGTGACGACCGTCACGGCGCCCGCGTCGGGCTCGATGGACCGGACCTGCTCGCCGAAATGCAGCTGCGCCCCGGCCTCGGCCGCCAGGCCGATCGAGGCGGCGACGGCTGCCTCTGGGCGCAGGTAGCCACCGTCCGGCTGCCACAGGGCGACATAGTCCTCCGGCAGTTCGAAGACGGGACAACGCCGACGGATCGAGGCCCGGTCGAGCATCTCGTGCATCAGCTGGTGCTGGCGGCAGGAGGCCAGCGACCCGGCGACGACGGCGCCGTCGGGGCGGCCGATCTCCAGCGTGCCGGTGATCGAGAGCAGGCTTTCGCCAGAGCGGCGCTCCAGATCGCGCCAGTTCTCGTAGGCGCGCCGCAGCAGCGGCACATAGGCCGGGTCCTCGAAATAGGCCAGGCGAATGGCGCGCGACCGGCCGTGGGACGAGCCGCGGCCATGGGCGATGCCGAACCGCTCGATGCCGAGCACGCGCGCGCCGCGGCGGGCGAGATGGTCGGCCGCCGCGGCCCCCATCGCACCGAGCCCGATCACGATCACGTCGCATGCAGCCATTTCGGCACTCCCCGCTGTTGCCCGCAGCGCCTCGCCGCGCCGTCCGGATCGCGGCCGGCGCCTGAATCACATGGATCGAGCCAAGGCTGCGCCCGGCGCGAGTGGACGGCAAGAGGCCGGCGACATGCCGGGACGCGTCCGAAACCCCTTGTTTGCGCGGGTCTTCTGGTCATCTGTGCGATGCCTCGCGCGGCCGAAATGCACTAAGGTCGCGCCCTGTCGGTGCGCGACGGCCGTCCCGGGACCGCCGGACATGCCGGCAGCAGCCCTCCCTCACGAATCGGAGTCCGGGTCGATGATCACGCTTTTCGATGCCGCCAGCCGCCGTCACGAACCGCCCGGCTTCGTCGTCGCCGGGCGCCTGCAGCCGAGCCCGGAGCGGCCGGAGCGGATCGACATGCTGCTCGACGGGCTCGGCCGGCTCGGCATCGCGCCGGTGGCGCCGCCGCCGATCGATCTCGCCGCCACCGGCATCGTCCATACCGAGCGCTATCTCGCCTTCCTGGCGACGGTGGTCGAGCGCTGGGCCCGGGTCGGCGGCGGCAGCGCCTGGCCGGTGCCCAACATCCATGCGCTCGGCCGTGCCACGCTGCCTGAGCCGAGCTATCCGGACAGCGTGATCGGCCAGGTCGGCTACCATATTGGCGACGGTTCCGCGCCGATCCTGCCGGGCACGCTCGACGCCATGCTGGGCGCCGCAGCCTGCGCCCTCGAGGCGGCGCGCCTCGTCGCCGGCGGCGAGCGGCTGGTCTATGCGCTCGCCCGTCCGCCCGGCCATCACGCCGCCGCCGATGTTGCGGCCGGCTTCTGCTATCTGAACAATTCCGCTCTGGCCGCCGAGACGCTGGTCCGCGCCGGCCACCGCGTCGCGATCCTCGATGTCGATGTCCATCACGGCAACGGTACGCAGGCGATCTTCTACGACCGCGCCGACGTGCTGACGGTCTCGATCCATGCCGATCCGGCCCGCTTCTATCCCTTCTTCTGGGGCTACGCCCACGAGACCGGGCGCGGCGACGGCGCGGGCTTCAACCTGAACCTGCCGCTCGCCCGCGGCACCGGCGACGCCGACTATCTCGCCGCCCTGGCGACGGCTCTCGACCGCGTCCGCCGCCATGAGCCGACCGTTCTGGTCGTGGCGGCCGGGCTCGATGCCTCGGCGGAGGATCCGTTCCAGGGCTTCGCGGTGACGACCGCCGGGTTCGAGGCGATCGGCCGGGCCATCGCGGCGCTCGGCCTGCCGGCCTGCGTCATCCAGGAGGGCGGCTATCCGTCCCCGTCTCTCGGCATCAATCTGGCCGCTCTGCTCGGAGGTCTCGGCGCATGACCACGCAACCCGCCATCCGCCCCGCCCGCCCCGAGGATTGCGACGGCATCGCCGATGCGGTGCGCCGCCTCGCCGCCGACACCGCCTCCCCGACCGTGCCGCGGATCAGCGGCGCGACGCTGAGGGCGGAGGCCTTCGGCGCCAGTCCCCATGTCCATCTGTGGGTGGCGGATGCCGGCGACCGACTCGCCGGCATCCTGATCGGCGTGCGCACGCTGTCGACCTGGCGCGACGCGGCCGGGCTCTATGTCTGCGATCTGTGGGTCGACGGGACCTATCGCGGCGCGCGGCTCGGCGAACAGCTGCTGGCCGAGGCGGCCCGGGCGGCACCTGCGCTCGGGCTCGGCTTCATGAAGCTCGAAGTCGCCGCGCAGAATGTCGATGCCATGCGCTTCTATCGCCGCCTCGGCTTCCGGGCGCTGGAGAGCGACACCCTCTGGGTGCTGGAACGGGCGGCGTTCGAACGGCTCGGATCGTAGCGCCGATCGGGATGCCGGTCGGGATCGGGAGCGCCCCGCGCCGGAGCAGCCGGTGCGGGGCCGGTCACCGCGCCAACATCCAGCCGAGTGCCATGTCGACCCAGGCCGGTTCGACCCAGTGCCCGCCGCCATGCCGGCAGGAGACGACCGTGCCGCCGCTCGCGCAGGCGTCGTGGCGGCAGGTGAGACCGGCCGGCGGCGCGGCGGCCGGCACTGAGGCGGTGGGCAGGGCGGCGGTGGGAACGGGGGCGGTGGGAACGGGGGCGGAGAGCGTCGGCGCGGCCGGCCGGCACGATTTCTCCGCGCGCAGGAAGTCGAGCATCATGTCGGAATTGCCCTGGCGCAGGCCCGTGCGCACCTCCCGCCCGGCCAGCGGAAAGACCGTGTCGGTCGTGCCGTGGATGTGCAGGAGGTCGGTCCGCCCGGCCGCGCAATGCTCCGGATAGGGCGGCCAGAGCGTCCCCGAGAAGGCGACATGGGCCGTGAAGGCGGGTTCGCGCCGGCAGGCCAGCGACCAGACCATGGTCGCCCCGATCGAAAACCCGAGGGCGGCGACATGGCCCTCGTCGATCGCCCAGCGCCGGCGGACATCGTCGAGCACCCGCCCCACGAAGGCCGGTTCGTCGCGCCCTTCCGGCCGGGCACGGAAGTTCCAGCTGCCCTCGGCCCCTTCCGGCACGACCAGCAGCACCCCGCGGCGCGTGAAGGGCGCGACCAGCGGCCGGTCGCCGATCACCTCGCCGGGATCCTGCCGGTAACCGTGGAACCAAACGGCGACGGGCAGCCGGTCCCGGCCGTTCCAGGCCGGCGGGACGACGACGCGGTAGCGCCCGCCCTCGACGCGGCAGCCGTCGTCCGGACAGGCCGCATCCGCCGGGTTCGTCCCGGAGAGCCCGGCCGCACCCGCGGTGCCGGCGAGCATGCTGGCCAGGGCCAGGAGGGCGGCCAGCAGGGCAGCGCGAGCGGGACGGATCGGGACCATGCGGTCGTCTCAATGATGGGCAGGAACCCGGTGCGCGGCGAGGGCCGCTGCGGCGATCACCGCGACCGGTCCGCGGCGGCTGGCCTCCAAGATACGGCGGGCGACGCGGTTGTGCGAGCCCCGCGCGGCCATGCGCCGCTCGGCCGCGGCGGCGGCCTCGTCGAGCCGGCCGGCGGCGATCAGGCACTCGATGCGGATCTGCTCGAAGATGTCGCGCTGCGCATTGCTGCCGCCGACCAGCACCATGTCGTCATGGGCGGCATTGAGGAGCCGCGCCGCCTCCGCCGGATCGCCGTCCTGCCAGGCGATCAGCCCGCGCGCCGCCGGCACGCCGATCAGCCGCGCCACCGCGCCGTCATACTCGCCGGCATCGCCCTGCCCGACCGCCTGCGCCAGCCGGCCGGCCGCATCGCGCCGCCCGGACCGCAACAGGGCGAGCAGATAGTGCAGATCGGCGAAGACCAGTTGCCGGTCCTCGACGCGCCGCGCCGCGATCGCGCCGACTTCCTCCCAGCGGTCGCCGACATCGACGCCGTCGAGCTCCAGCCGGGCGAGCAGCGAGGCGGCATTGGCGATGTCGCGATAGTCGTCGGTGCGTTCGGCGCGGATGCCGGTGTCGTAGAGCGCCAGCACCTTGTCGACCGCACCGGCTTCCAGATGCATCAGCGCCAGATGCCAGACCATGTGGGGGCCGAAATTGTTGCAGTGCGCCCAGGCCGCGGTGGAACGCGACAGGAATGCGATCCCCTCCCCGACCCGTCCGGTCATCTCCATGACATGGGCGACGGCATGCCGGCCCCAGGCGTCGCGCGGGGCGAGCTCGACCGCCTGCCGGCCGTGGCGTTCGGCCTCGGCGAAGCGGCCATGCTCCTCGAGCGCAAAGGCCCGGCAGCCCATGACGTAGCCGGCAAGCGGCGTCTCGGCCGTGAAGGCGCCGGCGCGCGCCTCGATGGCGGCCAGCATGCCGTCGCGGTCGCCCATCATGAAGCGGATGCCGTGCGCGAGCTTCAGGGCCAGCACGTCATGCGGATGCGCGGTCAGGACGCCTTCCAGCCGGCTCGCCGCCACGCCCGGCCGGCCGTCGAGCCAAGCCGCCAGCGCGTCCGCATAGGCGGCCTCGCGCCCGGTGACCGAACGCTCGGCCATCGAAGCCCGAGCCGCGGCCAGGGCGGCGGCGGCGGCCGGCCGCAATTCGCCGCGCGCCAGCGTCAGCAGCATGATGCCGCGAGCGGCCTGGCCGAGGGCGAAGCCCGGCTCCCGGTCGAGCGCTTCAGCGAGGCTCGCCGGCGTCGCCGCCGCATGGGACAGCACGTTCTCGATCGTCCGGTCCCAGGCCGCGAGCGCGATCGGATCGGCGATGGTGACAGGGTTTCCAAGGCGGTCGACGGTCATGGCAGGCTCCGAAGTCAGGGGAAGGCTCCTGCCTGACTACGCGGCGACCGGGGATCCGGTTACCGCCTAGACTGCACGAACCCGTGAGGTCGGCGCATTGTTCCGCGTTGGGGCCGGTTCGGCCGGAGCGGCCGGGACCGGCACGGAAGCGGGCGCCATCGCCGCCGGTCCGCGTACGGGGGCGGCCCAGGGCGCGGACTTGATCCAGGCGACGAGCCGCGCCACCGCCACGATGCCGGCAAAGGCGGCGAGGTTGACGAGGGCGGTCGCCAGCGCGCCATGGCCGATCAGATCGAGGGCCACCCAGGCGATGCGGGCGAAGACCAGGCTCGCCAGGAAGGTCGCCAGCGACTGCTGGCCGACCGCGACCAGCACCGCGCCGATCCCGGTCGCCAGCCGGTCCCGATAGGGCTCGATCACCGAGAGCACGACATAGAGCAGCACGATGAAGTGCACCCAGCGCAGGAAGGCGAGATTCTGCTTCTCGTCGGGACCGATCAGCTGCTCGCGCAGGGCCTGCAGGGCCGGAACGTTGTCGGTGAAGCCCCAGAAGCTCAGCGGCACGCAGGCGATCAGGAACAGGATCGCCGCCGCCATCAGGCGCCGGTCGCCGAGCGGCGGCGTGCGCACCCAGCCGCTCATCAGCGCGAAGCCGGAAAAGAACACGAGCTGCCAGGCGAAGGGATTGAAGAACCAGCCGGTATCCGCCTCCGGGTCGCCCGGCAGGTTGATGCCCAGGACCTTGACCGCGAGATAGAGCGCGGCCGACAAAGCGAAGGGGGCCAGCGGATGGACCCGGCGCAGGCCCATCATGACCGGGATCAGCGCCAGCACGACGATATACATGGGCAGAATGTCGAGATAGTCCGGCTGCCAGGTCAGCGTGACGACGCCGAGCATGGCGCGCGCCGGCGCCTCGATGAAATAGCCGAACTGATCCTCGAACCAGTCCTGGCCCGGCCAGAGCCGATCCGCACCGGCGGCGAGCGCGGCCAGCACGAACAGGAGCCCGAGATGGGCCCAGTAGACCTGCCACATGCGGTGCAGGATGCGCGCCGTACCGAGCCACCAGCCGCGCCGCACGAAGATCGAGCCGAAGGCGATCGCGCTCGCCGCGCCCGAGCAGAAGACGAACAGTTCGCTGCCCGACGAGAAGCCGAAACGCGCCGGAATCCAGTCGTTCCAGCCGTTCTCCGGCACATGGGCGACGAAAATGATGAACATGGTCAGGCCGCGGAAGACGTCGAGCCGCGGGTCGCGCACGCGCTTGGCCGGGGTCGCGCTCATCTCAGAAGGCCCCGTCATAGGCGCGCCGGCCGATCCGGGCGGCTATCACCGTGAAGCCCGGCCGGGCGAAGGCGGCCCGCGCCTCCCGTTCGAGTGCGTCCCGGTCGGCGACCTCGACGCCGTGGCCGCCGAGCGCGCGCGCCGCCATCGCATAGTCGGTGCGGCCGAAATCGACGCCCGCATTGGCGAGCCCCGACCGTCGCTGCTTCATCTCGATCAGCGACAGGCTGTCGTCGGCCAGCACGACCACCACGACCGGCAGCGCGAGATCGCGCAGGGTCGCCAATTCGCCGAGGCCCATCTCCAGACCGGCATCGCCGACGAAGGCGAGCGTCGCCCGGCCGCTCGCGAAGGCGAGCCCGGCGGCGAGCGGGACCGCGCAGCCCATGGTGCAGAAGCCAGTCGACTGGATCAGGCTGTGCGGTGCCGGGCAGGACCAGGCCTGGCTGAGCAGGATGCGGTGCGCGCCGGAATCGGCGGTCGCGACCACGTCGGCCGGGGCGACGGCGCGCAGCGTCTCGAACACCACGCCCGGTCCCCAATCGCCCCTCGGCCGGAACGCCGCGCGCAATTCACTACGCACCGCCGCCGGTTCGCCGCCCGGCCAGGCGTTCAGGGGCACATTCGGTGTCAGGCGATCGAGAATGCCGGCAACATCGCCCTCGAGCAGCACGTCCGCTCGGTGCATGCCGTGCGGCAGCGCCTCGGCGACGATATCGATCACCGGCACGGATCCGAACGGATCGCGCCAGCCGGCGCGCATCTCGATCGGGTCATAGCCGGCCAGCACGATCAGGTCGGCGGCATCGAGAAGCGGACGCACGATGCGGTCGGCAATCGGCGACAACCCGACCGCGCCAACGACGCGCGGATCGTTCTCCGGCACCAGCCCCTTGGCCTTGTAGGTGGTCAGGAGTGGCGCCCCGGTGGCGGTCAGGAAGCGGTCGAGCGCCGCAGCGCCGGCCGGCGAGATCAGGTCGAGCCCGGCCAGCACCAGCGGCCGGCGGGCATCAGCGACAAGCGCGCGCGCCCGCTCCAGATCGGCCGGGATGCCGGGCGCCGGGACCGGGTTGACGACGATCGGCCGCTCCGCGACGACCGCTTCGGCGACCGCGACCGGCAGGTCGATATAGACCGGTCCGGGCCGGCCGCGCAGGGCCTTCGCGATCGCCTTGTCGGCGACCAGATCCTCGGTGCCGGGCGCGGCCCGGAAGGTGGCCTTGGTCACGCTCGCGAACAGCGCGCGTTGGTCCATGACCTGATGGGTGTAGGTCTCGGCCTCGGCCTCGGCGATCGAGCCGGCGATGGCGATCAGCGGCACCCGGTCCTGCAGGGCGTTGGCGATCACGTTCACGGCATTGGCGATGCCGGGGCCGAGGGTGGCGACCAGAAGCCCGGGCGCGCCGGTCGCGTGCCACTGCGCCTCGGCCATGAAGCCGGCCGCATTCTCATGGCGGGCGAGCACGAAGCGGATGCCGGCGCGCTCCAGGGCATCGACCAGCGCCAGCACTTCGCCGCCCGGAATGCCAAAGGCGGTCCGGATGCCGGCTGCTGCGAGCCGGCGGGCCAGGAAATCGGCGCCGGTGACGGTCCGGGCGGTCGCGGAGAGTTCGCGGGTGGGTTGGTTCATCGGGTTTCCGGTCAGGATGTGGTTTCGTCAACACAATACGCCGGCCGACCCGAGCCGGTTACCACATGCCGGATATGTGAGCGCGACACCGGTCAGGCCGGACGCGGCCCCCACAGGATGATGGCCGCGCCTAAGAGACACAACGCGGCACCGGCGAGATCGATCCGATCCGGCGCCCGGCCCTCGACGACGAAGCCCCAAAGCAGCGCCGCCGCGATATAGACGCCGCCATAGGCCGCATAGGCCCGCCCGGCAAACTCGGCCTCCGAGCGGGCGAGCAGCAGGGCGAACACCGCCAGCGCGGCCGCGCCGGGCACCAGCCAGAGCGGCGACCATCCCAAGCGCAGCCACGCCCAGACCGCGAAGCAGCCGCCGATCTCCGCCAAGGCCGCGGCCGCATAGATCAGAACCGTCTACATCGCACGCCCTGTCGCCTCGACATCGGCCGAGACTATCAGCCCGCGCGCGCCAGTCACCTGCGCGGGGCCCGTGAAAAGGGCCACCTGTAACCGGCGACGGTTCCGCCGCGTAGTGGGGTGAGAGTGCAGCGGGGAGCGGCGATGTTGGCGACCAACGAAAGACATAAGATCGGCTGGGGCGGGCGGGCGGCGAAAGCCGTCACAGGCCTGGCATTGGCTGCCGGACTGGCGGTGAGTGGATTGGCTGGAGTCGGGTCGGGGCCGGCCGAGGCGGCGGCGGGCCGGCGCGTGCAGGTGACCGGCGAGGTGGTCGACACCTGGTGCGCGGTGACCGGCATCATGTTCGCCTACGGCACCGCCCATCACCAATGCGCGGTCTGGTGCGCGATCGGCGGGATCCCGGTCTCGATCAAGGATGCGGCCGGGAATTTCTATCTGGTGCTGCGCATCGAGGAGGACGAGACCAACGTCGCCGCGCCGCGGCTGGTCACCATCCAGAGCCACGAGGTCACGGTCGACGGCGAACTGGTCGAGCGCGACGGGGTCAAGTACCTGCTCGTGACCAAGGTCGCCGACGACAAGGGCGTGATCAACCTGACCCACGAAGAATACGGCGTGCAGCCGTTCGGGAACTGAACGCCATGACCCACGCCGAAACCAGTCTTCGCCGCGCCGCCGCCATGCTCGCCGGCCTCGCGATGCTCGCCGCCCCGCACGGCGCCCGGGCCGCGGAGGCCTGGGGCATCGAGCACGAGAAGGAGGTCAAGCTCACCGGCAAGGTGGTCGATCTCCTGTGCGCGTTGCGCACCGGCACGGATGCCAAGACCGTGGACGCCACGGACTGCCCACCTGATTGCGGCGGCGGGCGACGCCAGCTCGGTCTCCTGACCGGCGCCGGCAAGCTGCACCCGGCCGTGAAGGCGAATGCCGATTTCGCCGGCGCGACGGCCGATCTCGCTCCCTATTGCGGTCGGACCGTCGAGGTCGACGGCCTGCTGATCGCCAATCCGGCCGCAACGCTGCTGATGGTCCAGGCGCTGCGCACCGACCCGAAGGCGAGCTTCGTCAAGGCCGACCGTTTCCTGGCCGAATGGGCGCGTCAGAACGGCAAGGCCGAGGAGTGGTTCCGCGCCGACCCGAAGGTCAAGGCGGTCATCGCGGCCGACGGCGTGTTCGGAATTCGCGGCCTGGAGCCGAAACCATGACGCGGCTCGCAACCAGCCGGCGCGCTCTGCTCGGCGGCGGGCTCGCGCTTCTCGCCGGTTCGGCAGCCCGTGCGCATGGCCCGGATCCCCATCCGACCGCCGCCGGCGTCATGCCGACCTCCGTTGCGACGCCGGGTGCCGATCCGCTGGCCGGACGCTTCGGCGGCCCGTTCAAGCTGGTCGCCCATGACGGCCGACGCCTGTCGGACGCCGATTTCCGCGGGCGGTTCATGCTGGTCTATTTCGGCTACACCACCTGCGACGACCTCTGCCCGCTCGATCTGGCGGTGATCGAGGCGGCGCTGAAAGAACTCGGTCCGGCCGCCGACATCGTCCAGCCGCTGTTCATCACCGTCGACCCGACCCGCGACACCGTGCCGGTGATGGCCGCCTATGTGGCGAATTTCCACCCGCGCCTGATCGGCCTGACCGGCAGCGAACCGGAGATCGCCGCGGTCGCCCGCGCCTACAAGGTGCACCGGCGCAAGGTGCGTCCGGCTGCCGGGATTCAGGGGGGCGGCATCCAGGGGGGCAGTGGGCCGGACGCCTATATCGTCGATCACGGCTCGCTGACCTACCTGATGGGTCCGGACGGCCAGTTCCGCACCCTGGTGCCGCACAAGACCGAAGCCGCCGCCATGGCGATGGTGCTGCGGCGCTATCTCCCGGCCTCCTAAGCGGCGGAGCATGCCTCGGGGTCGCCCGACCGGGATCGACGCCGCGACAGGCCGATCCCGGTGCGACGCCCGGCCGCTGCATCCGAGACGGGGCCCCGGGCGTATCTCTCGCAGACACGAGGGAGGATTGCCCGTGACGATGCGTTTCGATCGCCCCGCCCGACGGACGGCCGCCGGCGCCCGGTTCGCCGGTGTCGCCCGTTTCGTCCCGGTCGCTCTTGCCCTGGCCGCGCTGACGGTCGGGAGCCGCCCGGCCCGGGCCGAGACCTGCTTCCGGCAATGCGTTTCCGAACAGGTCACCTCGTCGGACATGACCGACGACCAGATCCGCTTCCGGATGAAGGGGTGCCGGGATACCTGCGAGGCCGCGCAACGCGAGGCGCTGGCCGCCAGCGGAACCGCGGCGCGCATCGCGCAGTGCCGGCCGGAACCGGTCAGCCGGGACGAGTTCCGTGCGATCCGCGGCGCCAGCCCGTCCTACGTGGTCCAGTCCAACGCCTTCACCTGGGACGTGAAGAATCCCCTGCCCGGCAAGGTCATCCGGGAGGTCGAGATCGTCGCACAGACCATGGATCTCCGCGACACCGTCATGATCGCCACCGGGCTGGTGATGCCCGGCGACAGCCAGACCGTGCTGGCGACCGGCTTTTTCGACGGCTACCCGAATGCGCGCTACGCGACCCGGGTCAGCGCCATTTACGCCTGCGCGATCGAATAGCGGTTCGATCGCGATGGACGAGGTCCGTCGGCCCCGATCGGTCGGAGCGCGTGCGCTCGACCCACGCGGCCCGACCGACAACCCGGGCGACGATCAAAGCCCGGACTGGCGCGCGGGCGCCTTGGCTTGCGTCTGGACCGCGACCGTTTCGGCGGCAGCGCCGCAGGTGATGGTCGCAGCCGCCTCCTCGCTCTCGATCACGGTCTGGGCTTGAGCGGCCAGGACCGCGCGGAACCGCGCGGCCGTCGTCACGCGGTCCCGACCATCTACGTCGACCGTTTCGGCCAGCATCACCGTCAGGGCACAGGCACCGCGTTCGGCGGCGAAATGCCCGACCGCATGCTTGGAGCCGAGTTTCAGCGAAAAGGCCTGGTGGGGACGATAGAGTTCGGCCCCGGCCGCGGTCGTTTCGACCGGCTGCGGCGGCACCGGCCGCGCCTCGGAAAACCCGATGGCGGCGAGCAGGACGGCGGCGAGACCGAGGGCGGCGATCGGCTTGTTCATCGAAGATTCTCCCGTCGTTTGAATGGCCACCACCATGCAGTCGGTGCGTTTCAGTTATATTTCGCGATGCAGCAATTGTGTTTCGCAGTGCGAAATGTCACCGAAACGCCGTCATGGCGCGGCGTCGGCGAGCATCGCTGCCGGCCGGAGCGCCGTCCTGCCGTCGGTGCGGGCCTGTCCGATCGAGACGACGGCGGCGACCGTCATGGTGGCGAAAAGCAGGGTCGTGAAGATGGGCTTCATGGCGGTCAAATCCCGAAGTCGTTTATGACATTCGGTATCCGGCCCAGGCTGGATGCCGCCTGACCGCAGCGTTCAAGCGCGGTTCACCGGACCGGTCATGTCCGCAGCAAAGGATTGACCGCAACGACCTTGCGGTCATATCCACGCATAGTGCTTCCGCGCGGCGCCATCGGGCGGCCGGATCACAAGGGAACGCAATGGACCTGACTCGCCGCTTCTTTCTGCTCGGTACCACCGCCTTGGGGCTTCTGGCCGCCGAAGAAGCGCTGGCGGCCTCGCGGCGGCGCAGCCAGGGGCGCCGGTCGTCGCCGTCACGCTCCCGGCGCGGCCGCGGCGGCAAGGCCGAGAAGACGGCGACGGCACCCGAGCCGCCGAAGAAGCCGGCCGGCCAGGCGCTGCGCATCCCCGAACTGGTCACGCTGAAGGACGGCGAGGCCTACACGCTGACCGTCAAACGCGGCGAAGCCACCTTCATGCCTGACAAGCCGGTGCCGGTGACCGGCTACAATGGCGGCTATCTCGGGCCGGCGTTCAAATTCGTGCGCGGCACGGCGCCGATCCTTCGGCTGGTCAATGAACTCGACCGGGCCACCAATGTGCATTGGCACGGGTTGATTGCGCCAGGCGCGGCGGGCGGCGGCCCCCTGCCGGTCCTCGAGCCGGGGGCGACTGCGGATATCCGCATGATCGTCGACCAGAATGCGGCGACGCTCTGGTACCACGCACAGATGCCCGGCTGGCAGGCCATCGACCTCACCGCCGGGCTCGCCGGCTTCGCCCTGGTCGAGGATCCGGCCGCCGCAAGCCTCGGCCTGCCGTCGGACTGGGGCGTCGACGACATACCGCTCTTGATCCAGGACCGCGAATTCGACGACGCCGGCAACCCGGTCTATGCCCGCACCACCGATGTGGTCGAGCACGGCTTCCGGGGGCGGCGCATTCTGGTCAACGGCACGCTCGACGCGGTCGCGGCGGTCCCGCAGCGGCTGGTGCGCCTGCGCATCGTCAACGGCTCGTCGGCGCGGGTCTATCGGGTCTACTTCGCCGACGAGCGGGCGTTCAAGCTGATCGCCACCGACGGCGGCTTTCTGCCGACACCGGTCGATGCCGATACGGTCGGCATCGCGCCCGGCGAGCGCATCGAGATTCTGGTCGATTTCGCCGACGGGGGCACGGCGCTGATGTCGACGCCGGACGACCACGAACTGCGCGTCGGCACCCGCACCGTGAAGGTGGCGGACGTGCTCACCGCCCCGTTCCGCATCTGCGCCTTCCACACCGAGCGTGACGGCAAGCCGAGCGCCAAGGTCCCGGCGAAGCTTGCCCCGGCCGCGGTGACCGACCCGGCGAGCGCCGTGCGGCGCCGGCGCTTCGTGCTCCAGCTCGGCGGCGCGGTCGCGCTCTCCGCCTCCTCGGCCCACAGCGCCGCCGCCGGTTCGGAGGCTGCGCCGGAGGAGATGCCGGTGATGGCGATCAACGGCAAGACCTACGATCCGACCCGGATCGACGAGGAGGTCGCGCTCGGGACGACCGAGATCTGGGACATCGTCGCGCCCGAAATGTCCTATCCGTTCCATCTCCAGGGTGCGCAATTCCGCGTCCTGTCGGAAGACGGCGGCATCCCGAAGATCTGGAACCGGGGCGTCAAGGATACCGTTCTGGTGGAGAACTCCACTTCGCTGCTGGTAACCTTCACCAAGCCGGCTGGACGCGAGGCGCCGTACCTCTATCATTGCCAGATCCTCGAACATGCCGATGCCGGCATGATCGGAACCTTCACGGTGACCTGAGCGCCGACCGGCCGCAGCCCGATGCCGGCCGGTCGTGCGGCCCGGCATCCCCGGCGGCGGATCGCTCTGCCGATCAGGACCGGGTTGTCACTTCGCGACCTGGATGGTCTTCAGCCAGGCCAGGAAGGCGCCGACATCCTCCGGCGACATGCGCACCTGCGGCATCGCCGGGTGGCCGACCAGGATGCCCTCGGCCAACGCCTCCTCGAGATCCTCGACCGGATACTTCTGCCCGAGCGTCCGGAAGGCGGGCGCGGCCGCAACCGGGCTCGTGCCCTGCTTGGCGATCGAATGGCACGGCGCGCAGGCCGCCTCGGCGATCTCGCGCCCCCGCGCCTCCCGCTCCTGGGCCGGCGCGACGGCGGACAGCAGGGTGCCGGCCAGGAATGCGGTGGCGGCCGTGCCCAAGACGAAGCGGTTCATGATGCCCTCACAGTTGGACCCGACTCGCGACGGCTCTGCCGCCGCCGAGCGGCATCGGCTGATGAGCTTCGCATGTGTCCGAATCGCGGCCATTGAGCCGGATCAAAGGCTCCGGCCGCGATCGCTGCCGTAGAAGTCCTGCGCGGCGACGCGCCCCGGTTCCGGGCCGCGCCCGGCGGCAAGCCAGCGGCGCGGATCGGACGGCGCCAGGCCACGGTTCTCGCCCGCGATCGCGCGGCAGAGTTCGCCGATCGAATCCAGATTGTGCACGGCGCGGAACTCGTCGACATGCGGCAGCATCTGGCGGATGCCGCGGGCGCGCGCCTCGAAGCCGTCGAAGCGCAGGAGCGGATTGAGCCAGACCAGCCGCCGCGCCGATTTCGCCAGCCGTTCGGTCTCCCGCCCGAGATCCTCGTCGGTGTCGCGCTCCAGCCCGTCGGTGATCAGGAGCACGATCGGGCCGCCGGCCATGACCCGGCGCGACCAGAGCCGGTTGAAGTCGCCGAGCGCGGTGGCGATCCGCGTGCCGCCGGACCAGTCGGCGACCGAGGCGGAGGCCGCCGCCAGCGCCTCGTCGGGGTCCTTCATGCGCAACTGCCGGGTGACGTTGGTGAGCCGCGTCCCGAACAGGAAGATCGAGATGCGTCGCCGCTTTTCGGCGAGCGCATGCAGGAAATGCAGGAAGATGCGGCTGTACTGGCTCATCGAGCCGGAAATGTCGAGCAGCGCCACGATCGGCGGATGGACCTCCTTCGGCCGCCGGTAGCGCAGCGCGATCATGCCGCCGCCGGTCCTGAGCGAGGCGCGCAGCGTCCGGCGCGGGTCGATCAGGCGCCCGCGCGGGGCGCCGACCAGACGGCGCGTGGCGACCGTGTCGAGCGGCAGGACGAGCCGCTTCAGCGCCTCGCGCGCCGCATCGATCTCGCTGGCGCTCATCTGCGCGAAATCCTTGCGCTGCAGGATCTCGCGGTCCGAGACGGTGAAACGGGCGTCGACCTCGATCTGCGGCTGCTCGACGACCTTGTCGGGCTCGCGCGCCGACTGCATCGCCGCGGCGACGCGGCTCGCCGCTGCCTTGGGCGGGGCCGGCGGCTGCGACGGCAGCGCGACCGGCGACAGCATGGCGAGCATCTTCTCGACCAGCCCGCGATTGCGCCAGAAGATGCGGAAGGCCTCGTCGAAGATCACCCGCTGCTCGCGCCGGCTCACGAAGACGGCGTGCAGGGTCCAGTAGAAATCCTCGCGCGTGCCGATCCCGGCCGCCTCGACCGCCCGGATCGCATCGACCACCGCGGCCGGCCCGACCGGCATCCCCGCCGCCCTGAGCGTGCGCGCAAAATAGACGATGTTCTCGGCCAGCCGGCCGCCGGGACGGGCTTCGGCGGAAGTCGCAACGGCAGAAGGATCAAGCGCCATCGGGATCGTCGTCTCCGGCTCGAATCGCGGTCGGTTCGGCATTCAGATAGGCGCTCAGAACGCGCACGATCACGAGCCGATGGGGATCGTAGCGATGGATGATGATGTACCGGCCGAAGGGCAGGCTTCGATAGCCCGGCCCGATATCGGGTCGCGGCCGGCCGACCTCCGTCGCACGCGCTGCCATGCGGTAGCATCGGGCCAGGACCCCGGCGATGAAATCCTCCGCCAGCGCCTTGCTGTGGCTGCGCCTGGCAATGAAGCGCATGATCCGGCGCAGATCACCCCGGGCGTGCAGAGTGAAGACGACCGCACGCACCTATTCGACATCCAGATCCTCGAGCCAAGTCTTGCTTTCCGCCAGCAGGTCCTCGGCCGACACGAACCCGCCGGCCATTTCGGCTTCGCGGACCAAAGCGCGCAAGTCCATTTCGCCCAGCGCCGTCCGGCGCAGAACCGAGAAGGCGGCGTCGAACACGGCTTGCACGTCCGGAAACCGGCCGGCATCGACCAGTTCCTCGGCGATGAACTCCCATTTCGGGTCGATCTGCACCGACATGTCCATTCTCCCTCGGCCGTCCGAAGGCTACCACGCCGACCGTCGCCTCGCGACCGCCGTCACCCGGCCCGGCTGGCCTCCTGGCGAACCTCGTCGATGATCCGGCGCGCCTCCGAGCCCTGGATGCGGGCGATGTCGTCCTGGTATTTGAGGAGCACGCCGAGCGTGTCGGAGACGATGGTCGGGTCGAGCGCGAGCTGGTCCAGCTCGGTCAGCGCGGTCGCCCAGTCGATCGTCTCCGCGACGCCGGGCGCCTTGAAGAGTTCCATGCGGCGCAACTTCTGCACGAAGGCGACCACCTCGGCGCTGAGCCGGGCCGGCGCGCCCGGCACCCGGGTGCGGACGATCTCCATCTCGCGCTCGGCATCCGGATAGTCGACCCAGTGGTAGAGGCAGCGCCGCTTCAGCGCGTCGTGGATCTCGCGGGTGCGGTTGGTGGTGATCACCACGATCGGCGGCACCGGCGCCTTGACGGTGCCGAGCTCCGGGATGGTCACCTGGGCATCGGCGAGCACTTCGAGCAGGAAGGCCTCGAAGGCCTCGTCGGCGCGGTCGAGCTCGTCGATCAGGAACACCGGCGCGCCGGCCATGTCCGGCTCCAGCGCCTGCAGGATCGGCCGCTTGATCAGATAGCGCTCGGCGAAGACGTTGGCCTGGAGTTCGGCCCGGTCGACGGCGCCGGACGCCTCGGCCATGCGGATCTCGACCATCTGGGCGGGGTAGTTCCATTCGTAGACGGCGGTGGAAACGTCCAGCCCCTCGTAGCACTGCAGCCGAATCAGCCGGCGGCCGAGCGTCGCGGCCAGCACCTTGGCGATCTCGGTCTTGCCGACGCCGGCCTCGCCTTCGAGGAACAGCGGCCGCTGCATCTTGAGCGACAGGTAGAGCACGGTCGCCAGGGCGCGGTCCGCGACGTAGCCGGCGCCGCGAATCATGGCGAGCGTGGCGTCGATCGAGGCGGGCAAGGCGACGGGGGCGGCTGACATGGCGCGGTTCCTCGCAGTTGGACCGATCGGTCGGCATGGAGCCACCTGGAACCGCCGGTTCTTGCTTCTTTCAGTAGCCCGCCGGCCCGGCTCCGGCAAATGCTCCGGCCTTCTCCCTTTTGACGAGACGGCTCTTAAACCGAAGCCCCGCCTCGTCTATCGTCCGCCCGATTGGGGGGCGATCATGACCAGGACGACAGAGGGGCCGGCGTTGCAGGGTCCCGCGGCGCAGACATTGCTCGATCCGCTGTTCGGGGCCGTCGCCATGGCGACGCTTTTCGACGACCGGGCACGGCTCGGCGCCATGCTGGCCTTCGAGGTCGCGCTGGCGCGCGCCGAGGCCACCGTGGGCCTGGTGCCGGAGATGGCGGCCGAGACCATCGCCGCACACGCCGATCCGGACCGCTACGATCTCGGCCGCCTCGCCGCCGAAACCATGCTGGCCGGCAACCCGGCCATCCCGCTGGTCAAGCACCTGCAGGCGGCGGTGGGTCCCGAGGCGCGCGATCACGTCCATCTCGGCGCCACGAGCCAGGATGTCATCGACACCGGCACGATGCTGCAAGTGCGCGCCGGCCTCGATCTGATCATCCGCGACACCACCGCACTCGCCGAAACGCTGGCCGCCCTCGCCGACCGCCACCGCGCCACCCTGCAGATCGGCCGGACCTTGCTGCAGCACGCCGTGCCGGTCACCTTCGGCCTCAAGGTGGCGGGCTGGCTGACCATGGCGGCGCGCGCCCGGGCGGCGCTGGTCCGGGTGCGCGGCGAGGCGCTCGCGCTGCAGTTCGGCGGCGCGGCCGGCACCCTATCGGCGCTCGGGCCGGAGGGCCTGGAGGTCGCGGTCGCGCTCGCCGCCGAACTCGACCTGCCGCTGCCCGCCCTGCCCTGGCACACCGACCGCACCCGGATCGCCGAGATCGCCGGTGCGCTCGGCATGGTCGCCGGCATGGTCGGCAAGATCGCGGGCGACCTGGTGCAGGAGATGTCGTCGGACGTGGCCGAGGCCTTCGAGGCGACCGGCCCCGGCAAGGGCGGGTCCTCGGCCATGCCGCACAAGCGCAATCCGGTGCATCTGGTCGCCGCCCGTGCCGCCGCGGCCGAAGCGATCGGCTGCGTGCCGGTGCTGATCGGCGGCATGGTGCAGGAATTCGAGCGGGCCGCCGGCAATTGGCATGCGGAATGGCGCACCCTGCCGCGCCTGTTCGTCGCCGCCCACGGCGCGGTGGTCAATCTCGCCCGCGCTCTGGACGGTTTGGAGATCGACCCCGGCCGGATGCGCGCCAATCTGGAGGCGACGCGCGGTCTGGTCATGGCCGAGGCGGCGACCGCCCGGCTGGCTGCCGCCGTCGGCAAGGTCGAGGCGCGGCGGCTGATCGAGCGCGCCGTGGCGCGCGCGGTCGCCGAGGACCTGCATCTGGAGGATGCGCTGGCCGAAGACCCCGCCGTCGTCCGGCATCTCGGCCCGGAGGCGCTGGCGGAGACCTTCGACCCCGCCGGCTATCTCGGCGCGACGGAGGCCTTCGTCGATCGCGCGCTCGACGCCTGGGATGCGTCGAGAGACGGACTGCCGGGGCCGGCCTAGCGGTCCGATCGCGGCGGATGGCCCCATCCGTCGCGAATCCGAACCGCGAATTCTCTGACCAACGGACGCCGGCGGACCGGTCAGGCGAGGCTGGCGAAAGCCCGATCGAGATAGGCGAGTGCCGGACCGTCCGCCCCGCTCCGAACCGCCGCGACCGCACCGAAGATGACCGAATGGGTGCCGACCTCGCTCACGCCGCTGACGTGGCAGTCGATCGCCACACGGGCACCGTCCAGGGCGGGGGCGCCGGTGACGAGACGCGACCAAACGCCCGCCGTGAACCGCTCCCGGCCGTGCAGCCCCGTGCGGCCGGAGAATATCTCGGCCAGCGCGCGTGCTTCGGCCGGCAGGACGGACACGCAGAAGACGCCGTTCGCCTTGATCAGCGCATTGGCGGTCGAGCCGTGGTTCAGACAGATCAGCAGGGTCGGCGGCGTATCGGTGACCGAGGCAACCGCCGTCATGGTCGCCCCGCCGAGGCCGGCCGGACCGTCGGTCGCCACCACATGAACGGCGGTGGCGATCCGGCTCATGGCATCGCGGAAGGTCTTGCCGTCGACGTGCTCGCCGTCGGCGGCAATTCGAACCATCGGAAAGGTCATTGCAGGCTCCGGCGCCCGACGCGGACGCTGTCCCCACATGTAGACCGCCGGCGGGTCTTTGCGAACCGTTGCGGCGCCGAAAACGGAACGGCGCCGCATCCGCCCCGTCGAAAGCGCGCAAAGATTGTGCGCCGCACGCGCGCCATCCCGCCCATTTGCCAGCACTTCAATTGCAGCGATGTCGCATCTGGAACAGGGAGCGTCGCGGCAGCCCCATGCCTTGCCCCTCGGTCGAGGCCAAGAAGCTGATCCGAAGGCAATGCCGCTCATCAAACGCGCTTGTCCGACGACGCCGATTTGCCATGGTCTTGGATGTCAGGACGTCGCAGCCCGGCGCCGCGGAGCCGATGGGGTCCTCGGGATGAAATCCGCGCCGAGGCGCCATGCAGCGGCGAGTCTCTTCCTGATTGGGATCGGATCGGGAACGAACCGACTTTTGTAGGGGGCAAATCACGAAGGGAATTGTTTCCCCGCGGGGGGCTTGGTAAGCATGGCGAAATTGGGGCATCTGATCTGCGTGTAAAGAATAGCGGTGGCGCCGGGGGAAGGTGCCGCGCTGCGTGTCCGGTGTCGGGAACACCGGGACCGCGCAATCGGTGACCGCGTGCCGGCGCCTATGGCCGGGACGACAAGTCGGGGAGCGGCTGTCGCTACATGGAAGTATTCCTTCAGCAGTTGATCAACGGGATCACGCTGGGCTCGATCTACGGGCTCATTGCCATCGGCTACACGATGGTCTTCGGCATCATCGGCATGGTGAACTTCGCCCACGGCGACGTGTTCATGGTGTCGGCCTTCATCGCCATGATTACGTTCCTGCTGATCGGCGCCCTGGTCGGGTCCGTTCCGGTGGTGATCGCGATCGTGTTGATGCTGGTCGTGGCGATGGTGCTGACCTCGCTCTGGAACTGGACCATCGAGCGGGTCGCGTACCGGCCGCTGCGCGGTTCTTTCCGCCTCGCACCGCTGATCTCGGCGATCGGCGTGTCCATCTTCCTGTCCAACTTCGTCCAGGTGACGCAGGGACCGCGCAACAAGCCGGTGCCCGGCATGCTGAACGACGTGATCATCCTGGTGGAGAGCCCGACCTATAACGTCGCGATCTCCTACAAGCAGATCATGATCATGGTGGTCACCGCGATCCTGCTCGCCGCCTTCTGGTATCTGGTCCAGAAGACGCCGCTCGGTCGCGCCCAGCGGGCCTGCGAGCAGGACCGCAAGATGGCCTCGTTGCTCGGCATCGACGTCGACCGCACCATCTCGGTCACCTTCGTGATGGGCGCCGCGCTCGCGGCCGTCGCGGGCGTGATGTACATGGTCTACTACGGCGTCGTGTCCTTCTCGGACGGCTTCAATCCCGGCGTGAAGGCCTTCACGGCCGCCGTGCTCGGCGGCATCGGCTCGCTGCCCGGCGCGGTCGTCGGCGGGCTGCTGATCGGCCTGATCGAGGTCTTCTGGTCGGCCTATTTCACCATCGACTACAAAGACGTGGCCGCCTTCTCTATCCTCGCCATCACGCTCATCTTCATGCCGCAGGGGCTCCTCGGCAAACCCGAAGTCGAGAAGGTCTGAGCCCATGGCCAACGAGACCCAAACCGGCGGCCGGTCCGTCGATATCGGCCATGCGGCGAAGGACGCGCTGCTGGCCGGCCTGATCGCATTCGGCCTTTTCGGCGTCTTCATCGGCCTGCAGACGGTCCAGGACATCTCCAACCGGCTGGTTCTGAAGGTCCGGCCGGAAGCCCTGGCGATCATCGTCGGCATCATCGTGGTCGGGCGCTTTCTCTTGAACGTCTTCGTGTGGGGACGCGAGCCCGCGCACAAGGTTGCGACGCCGAGCCCGTCCGGCGGTCTGCTGGGCATGTTCAAGCGGCTCTGCTTCCTGGTCGGCGTCGTCGTTACCCTGGTGGCGATCGTCGACATCGGCTTCCGCCTCGCCGGCGGCGCCCTGCCGAACATGCCGATCTCGCCGCCCGGCCAGATGGGCCTCGGCAGCATCATCCTGATCGAAGCCGTCGCGGTCCTGTTCGGCATGGTGCTGATCGCCTTCGGCCAGAACATGACCGAGCGCGCCGCCGCCCTGCTCGGCCCGGCCGGCATCGGCTTCCTGGCCGCCTTCCCGATCATCGCGATCCTTGGCGCCGGCTGGGGCGGATCGCTGAAATGGATCGACAATTTCGGCATCCAGATCCTGATCTACGTGATGCTCGGCTGGGGCCTGAACATCGTCGTCGGCCTCGCCGGCCTGCTCGATCTCGGCTATGTCGCCTTCTACGCGGTCGGCGCCTATTCCTATGCGCTGCTCGCCAAGGAATTCGGGCTCAGCTTCTGGATCCTGCTGCCGCTGGCCGGCATCCTGTCGGCCTTCTGGGGCATCATCCTCGGCTTCCCCGTGCTGCGGCTGCGCGGCGACTATCTCGCGATCGTGACGCTCGCCTTCGGCGAGATCATCCGCATGGTGCTGGTCAACTGGGTCGACTTCTCGGGCGGCTATGCGGGCATTTCGGGCATTCCGCGTCCGACCCTGTTCGGCATCCCGTTCAATGCCAGCGACGAGGGCTTTGCGGCCCGGTTCGGGCTTGAATTCTCTCCGATCTACCGAACCATCTTCCTCTACTACCTGATCCTCTGCCTCGCGCTGCTGACCGCCTTCGTGACGGTGCGCATGCGGCGGATGCCGGTCGGGCGGGCCTGGGAGGCGCTGCGCGAGGACGAGATCGCCTGCCGTTCGCTCGGCATCAACACCACCAACACCAAGCTCACCGCCTTCGCGCTCGGAGCCATGTTCGGCGGCTTCGCCGGCTCGTTCTTCTCCGCGCGCCAGGGCTTCATCTCGCCGGAGAGCTTCACCTTCATCGAATCCGCGCAGATCCTGGCCATCGTGGTGCTCGGCGGCATGGGCAGCCTCTACGGCGTCGTCATCGCCGCCGTGGTGCTGGTCGGCGGTTTCGAGATCATGCGCGAACTCGACTTCCTGAAGCAGATCTTCGGCAACGACTTCGACCCGGCCCTCTATCGCGGCCTCATCTTCGGCGCCTCCATGGTCGTGATCATGTTGTGGAAGCCGCGCGGTCTGATCTCCACCCGGACCCCGACGGCCTTCCTGAAAGAACGCAAGACGGTATCCGGCGACCTCGTGAAGGAGGGCCACGGATGAACCGCTGGGAAGAGAAGCCCCTGCTCAAGCTCGAGCATCTGACCATGCGCTTCGGCGGCCTGGTCGCGGTCAACGACCTCAGCTTTTCGGCCGGCGAAGGCGACATCACCGCCCTGATCGGCCCGAACGGCGCCGGCAAGACGACCGTGTTCAACTGCATCACCGGCTTCTACAAGCCGACCGAGGGCCGTATCGCGCTCCGCCATGGCGAAGCCAAGGTGTGGGACGAACTCGACGCCGCCACAGCCCGGCCCGACCGGCGCATGGTGCGCGCCGGGGCCGGCCTCTACCTGCTCGAACGCATGCCGGATTTCGAGGTCTCCGCCCACGCCAAGGTGGCGCGGACCTTCCAGAACATCCGCCTGTTCTCGGGCATGACGGTGCTGGAGAACCTGCTGGTCGCCCAGCACAATGCGCTGATGACGGCGTCCGGCTTCACGGTGCTCGGGCTGCTTGGCCTGCCGGCCTACCGCAAGGCCGAGAAGGCCTCGATCGAGAAGGCCAAATACTGGCTCGACCGGATCGACCTGATGGACCGGGCCGACGACCCGGCTGGCGACTTGCCCTACGGCGCGCAGCGCCGCCTGGAGATCGCGCGCGCCATGTGCACCGAGCCGGTCCTGCTCTGTCTCGACGAGCCGGCCGCTGGCCTCAATCCGCGCGAGAGCGCCGAACTCAATGCGCTGCTGCTCGGCATCCGCGAGAAGGACGGCACCTCGATCCTCCTGATCGAGCACGACATGTCGGTGGTCATGGAGATTTCCGACCATGTCGTGGTGCTCGACTACGGCACCAAGATTTCCGACGGAAAGCCCGATTTCGTCCGCAACGACCCGAAGGTCATTGCGGCCTATCTGGGCGTCTCGGATGAAGAAGTCGAAGCCGTCGAGGCGGAGGTTCTGTCGTGACTGAACCGCTCCTGTCCATCCGCGGCGTGAAGACCTACTACGGCAAGATCATCGCGCTGAAGGGCGTGGATCTCGATGTGAACGAGGGCGAGATCGTTACGCTGATCGGCGCCAACGGCGCCGGCAAATCCACCCTGATGATGACCATCTTCGGCAACCCGCGGGCGCGCGAAGGCAAGATCGTCTATCAGGGCGCCGACATCTCTCGGATGCCGACGCATGAGATCGCCCGCATGCGCATCGCCCAGTCCCCCGAGGGCCGGCGCATCTTCCCGCGCATGTCGGTCATGGAAAACCTCCAGATGGGCGCGGCGATCAACGACTTCGCCCATATGGACGAGGATCTGAAGCGGGTCTTCGACCTGTTCCCGCGCCTCAAGGAGCGCATCAACCAGCGCGGCGGCACACTGTCGGGCGGCGAACAGCAGATGCTGGCCATCGCCCGCGCGCTGATGTCGCGTCCGAAGCTGCTGCTGCTCGACGAGCCCTCGCTCGGCCTGGCGCCGCTGGTGGTGAAGCTGATCTTCGACGCGATCCGCGATCTGAACCGCACCGAGGGACTGAGCGTGTTCCTGGTCGAGCAGAACGCCTTCCACGCGCTGAAGCTTGCCCATCGCGGCTATGTGATGGTCAACGGCGTCATCACCATGAGCGGTTCCGGCAAGGAACTGCTGGAGCGGCCGGAAGTCCGCGCTGCCTATCTGGAAGGCGGCCGCCACTGACCGCCAGCCGCGTCGAACGATCAGGGGATCGCATGTCGATCCGCAACCGGTAAGGGTCCCATGGAAAAGCTCCAGGGCGTTCTCTACGAAGAGGAAAGCATCCGGCTGTTCCTCGCCGTGACGGTGGTGATGGGCGGCTGGGCCGCCTGGATGACGGGCAAGGCCTGCGCCTCGACCTGGCGGCCCTACTGGACCGTCTTCCTCTACATGCTGGTGCTCGGCGCGGTCGTCCGCTACCTGCACTTCGCGCTGTTCGGCGGCACGCTTCTTTCGGCGCAATTCTATCTGGTCGACATGGCGGTCGCGCAGGTGTTCGCGGCGATCGGATACCGCCAGATGCGGACGCGCCAGATGGTGACGAAATACAACTGGCTCTACGCGCCGCTGGGCCCGCTCAGCTGGCGCAGCCGCGTCTGAGGGGCGATCTTCACCGTCGCACGAGATTCGTCCGGGAAAGCCGTTTTTCGGGTGACAACTCGTTGATTTCGGGCAAGGATCGCGCCCCAGCGGGTGGGACCGTCGGCTGGGGATAACGGGCTGGGAGAGAAGCGCCTGCTTCTGCCTGGAACCGGACAGAGCCCCGCCGAAATCCGAAGGCAGGACCATGGCGTTTCGGCCAGACGGCCAAAGCGCCTCCGGCCTTCGCGGACTGGTTCGGAACCCGGGGGATCCGAGGGCGGCGACTGCGATCAACGCGGTCCGGCCTCGGACCGCCGAATGGGAGGAGGCCCACGGCCGATCGGGGATCGGCGAGGGCCTGGAGCAAACTGTGGAGAGGAGCATTTCCATGAAGAAGATCTGGTTGGCCAGCACCGTCCTGGCGGCCTCGATGGCCTTCGCCGGCATGGCCCATGCCGACATCAAGCTCGGCGTCGCCGGCCCGATCACGGGTCCGAACGCCGCGTTCGGCGCCCAGCTCAAGAACGGCACCGAGCAGGCCGTCGAAGACATCAACGCCGCCGGCGGCATCCTCGGCCAGAAGATCGTGCTGTCGGTCGGCGACGACGTCTCCGATCCGAAGCAGGGCGTCTCGGTCGCCAACAAGTTCGTCGGCGACGGCATCAAGCTGGTGGTCGGCCACTTCAACTCCGGTGTCACCATGCCGGCGTCCGAGGTCTATGCGGAGAACGGCATCCTGACCGTCACCCCGTCGGCCACCAACCCGAAGATCACCGAGCGTGGCCTCTGGAACGTGTTCCGCACCTGCGGCCGCGACGACCAGCAGGGCCGGCTGTGGGCGGACTACGCCAAGCAGCACTTCAAGGGCAAGAAGATCGCCGTCGTTCATGACAAGACCACCTATGGCCAGGGTCTCGCCGACGCTGCCAAGGGCTTCATGAACAAGGACGGCATCAAGGAAGTCCTGTACGAAGGCGTGAACACCGGCGAGAAGGACTATTCGGCGCTGGTCTCCAAGATCAAGGCGTCGGGCGCCGACATCCTGATGTGGGGTGGCCTGCACACCGAAGGCGGCCTGATCGTGCGCCAGATGCGCGACCAGGGCCTGAAGACCGTGATGATGTCCGGCGACGGCATCACCGACGACGAGTTCGCCTCGATCGGCGGCGACGGCGTGATCGGCACCCTGATGTCGTTCGGCCCGGATCCGCGCAACAACCCGGCCGCCAAGGACGTGGTTGCCAAGTTCAAGGCCAAGAACTTCGATCCGCAGGCCTACACGCTCTACTCCTATGCGGCCGTGCAGATCATGAAGCAGGCGGCCGAGAAGGCCAACTCGCTCGACCCGAAGAAGATCGCCGACGCGATGCATTCGGGCATGACCTTCAAGACCGTGCTCGGCGACATCTCCTACGACAAGAAGGGTGACCGCACCACCGTCGACTACGTGATGTACACCTGGAACAAGGGTGCCGACGGCAAGGTCACCTATACGCAGAACAAGTGATCCGAACGGACCGCAAGGTTCGATCGCATCCGGAAAGCCGCCCAGCAATGGGCGGCTTTTCTTATGAGCACCTCGGCAATGCTGCCGCAATCCGCGGCTCAGTCCGGCGCTTCCGATGCACGGCAGGACTGCGAGCATGGGCCGACCGGCGGCTTGACTCTCCCGGCCGCCATGCGCACTCTCGATTTCGTGAAGAGGTTCCGTCGCAAGACGGATGAAAAGGGAATGTCGGTGAGCCGAGACCGTCTCCGGACGGGCACGGCAAATCCGCAGCTGCCCCCGCAACTGTGAGCGGCGAGCCCTCTCCCCGAAGCCACTGACGGCCTCCGCGCCGTCGGGAAGGCGGGAGACAAGGCCGTGACCCGCAAGCCAGGAGACCTGCCCCTTCCGTCACTCCTGATCCCGGCGCGTGGGGCGCCGGATCGCGGCCGTTCCGAGCGGGTGACATGAGACGTGTCGCCGGTGCCGGGACGGGCCGCAGGCGGGTGGACTTATCCGCCCATCGCTCCGCTCTCCCCCGATTCCGCGCGACACCGGTGTTGGAACCGACGCGGCCTCGGCGCTGCCGTCGATCGGCTGCGGCCCGCCGCTTCGGTGCGGCCGCAAGGGGGCATGAATGCACGGAACTATGAACAGGCACCGCCGCGCCCTGTTGGCGGCCGCAGCGATCTGCGCATGCGGCGGGCCGGCGTCGGCCCAGGACGCCGCCCAGGATAAAAAGCTCGATCTCGGCACCATCGTGGTGTCGGCGAACCGCACGCCGACCGATGCCGCCAAGGTCGGCTCGGCGGTCACGGTGATCGACCGAGCCACGCTGGAGCGCGCCCGGGAGACCTACGTCAAGGACTACCTCGACCGCGTGCCCGGCTTGAATTTCGCCCAGATCGGCGGTCCCGGCGGTCTGACCTCCGTGATGATGCGCGGCGCCAACGCCGCCTACATCATGGTCCGGATCGATGGCATCGAGGTGTCCGATCCGACCAAGACGCAGACCGCGGCCGCGCTGGAGCACATGCTGGTCGGCGATGTCGAGCGGATCGAGATCCTGTGCGGTTCGCAATCGGCGCTCTATGGCGGCACGGCGGTCGCCGGCGTGATCGACATCACCACGCGCCGGGCCGACGGTCCCGGCGTCAGCCACCGCGCCGCCGTCGAGGTCGGATCCTTCGGAACCGTGTCCGGGCGCTACGGCCTCTCGGCGGCGACCGATTCCAGCGAGGTCAACATCTCGATCGAGCGGGCCAAGACCGACGGCATCTCGTCGGCCGATTCCCGCGCCGGCAATCGCGAGAAGGACGGATACGACAACACCACCTTCTCGGCCAATGCCGCCACGCGTCTGAACGAGGCATTCCGGGTGTTTGGCGCCTTGCGCTACAGCCGCCACGACAGCGCCTTCGACGATTTCGTCTGGGGTGTCGGTCCGACCGACGAGGTCAAGGGCACGCCGCGCAACCGGACCATCGGCGAGGATGCCGGCATTCGCGTCGGTGCCGATCTCGATCTGATGGACGGGCGCTGGAAGAACACCTTGGCGATCCAGCACTACGACACCCAGAGCACCACTTGGGGCGGCTATCCGGGCCATTACGACGGCGACCGGACGAAGCTCGAATATCTCGGCAGCTTCCGGCTGAACGACATGCTGGCCTTCTCGTTCGGAGCCGACTACGCGCGCGAGACGGCACGCTCTTCCGAGGGTCTGTCGGGGACGATCGACAATGCCGGCGCCTTCGCGCAGGCCTCGCTGGAACCGATCGCCGGCCTGACCCTGACCGGCGCGCTGCGCAACGACCATCATTCGACCTTCGGCGACCATCCGACCGCGCGGGCGACGGCGGCCTACCGTCTGTTCGAGGGCACCAAGGTGCGCGCCAGCTGGGGCACCGGCTTCCGCCCGCCCTCGGCCTACGAACTGTTCGCACCGATCTACGGCAACCGGTCCCTGAAGCCGGAGGAGAGCCGCAGCCTGGACGCCGGCATCGACCAGAGTTTCTGGGACGGTCGGCTGACCCTTTCGGCGACGGTCTTCAAGCTGGACACGCGGGATCTGATTCAGTTCGCCTACGATACCGGCGTCGGCGCCTACCGCTACCTGCAGGTGCCGGGCCTGAGCCAGCGGCGCGGCATCGAACTCGCCGGCAAGGTCCAGGCGCTCGACTGGCTCGCCCTCGACGGCAGCTACACCTTCACGCAAGCCGAACAGGCGGACGGCTCGCCGCTCCTGCGCGTGCCGCGCCACAAGGCGACCGTCGGCGCCACGGTGACGGCGATCGAAAGGACGACGGTCTCGGTGCGTGGAACCTGGGTCGACGACATGCGCGACACGGACTATTCGGTCATCCTGCCGGACTTCAGTTCGCCGGTGCGCAAGCTGCCCGCCTATTTCCTGCTCGACGCGACGGTGACCTACCGGCTGACCGACACCTTCGACCTGACCCTGCGCGGCCGCAACCTGCTCGACCAGCGCTATCAGACCGTGTGGGGCTACGGCACGCCCGGCGCCTCGGTCTATGCCGGCCTGTCGGCGCGGTTCTGAGGCGGGCCGAATGATGCGGCGGGGCACGGCAGCGGCGGCGATACTGGGCATGGTGCTGTCCATGACGGCCGCAGTGCGCCTCGAGGCCGCCGAACCGCCCCGGCGCGTCGTCTCGGTCAATCTGTGCACGGATCAGCTGGCGCTGCTCCTGGCGGCGCCGGGTCAGCTGGTTTCCGTCTCGAGGCTCGCCCATGACCCGACCATGGCGGCGCTGGCCGAGGCCGCGCAGAGGATTCCGGCGAATGGCGGGACGGCGGAGGAGATCTATCTTCTCCGGCCGGACCTCGTGCTCGCCGGCACCTACACGACCCGCCAGAGCCTCGACATGCTGCGGCGGCTGGGCATCCGCGTCGAGGCGTTTCCGCCCGAACAGTCCCTCGACGACATCCGCCGGCACATCCGGCGCATGGGTGCGTTGCTGGACCGGGAGGCCGCAGCGGAGGACCTGCTGGCGCGCTTCGAGGCCGATCTGGCCGTCCTGGCGCGCCCCCGGACGGCCGCGTCGCCGCTCGCCGCCGTCTATTTCGGGGCCTCCGGCACCGCCGGGCGCGACAGCCTGGTCGATGCGGTCCTGGCCGCCGCCGGCTGGCGCAATCTGGCCGCGGAAATCGGTGTCGTCGGCGTCGGACTGCTGCCGTTGGAGCGCCTTGTTGTCGCCGCTCCCGATGCGGTGATCGGAGAGGCTCCCGATCCCGGCGGCCCGGCGCTCGCCCACGCCAGCTACCGGCACCCGGCCCTTCTGGCCGCGATCCGCTCGGCCACCGGCGTCACTGTACTGCCCGACCGACTGACCATTTGCGGCGGCCCCTTCACGCTGGAAGCGGTCCGACAATTGCGCGCACTCGCCGACCGCATGGCGGCCGCCCGCCCGCCCGCCGCCGACGGCAGCGGCGCTCCCGGACCCGGCATCGCGGCGGACATCGAGGCCCGGCCATGACCCTATCGGTGCCGGAGCGCTGGCTTCTCCCGCTCCTCGGCGTGCTGACACTCGCCCTGGCGGCGGTCTCGCTGACGATCGGCGCGGCGGGACTCGCACCCTTGCGGGCTCTGGCGGCCCTGGTCGTCGACGACGGCGTGATCTCGATCGTGATGCGCGAGATCCGGCTGCCGCGGGCGATCCTGTCGGTCTCGATCGGTGCCGCGCTCGGCCTCTCGGGAGCCGCCCTGCAGGGCTATCTGCGCAATCCGCTTGCCGATGCCGGCCTGATGGGGATCGGGCCGGGCGCCGCGCTCGGCGCGGTGGCGGCGATCTACGGCGGACTCTCGGCCTTGTTTCCGCTCGCCCTGCCGCTGCTGGCGCTGGCCGGCGGCTTCGTCGCCATGACGCTGGTGCTGGCCATGGCCGGGCGCGGCGACGGACCGTCGGGTCTGATCCTCGCCGGGGTCGCCGTCTCAAGCCTCGCCGGCGCCCTGACCGCGCTCGCCCTCAGCCTGTCGGAAAACCCCTTCGCGGCCCTCGAAATCGTCTACTGGATGCTCGGTTCCCTCAACGATCGCTCGATGCTGCATGTCTGGCTCGCCCTGCCCTTCATGGCCGTCGGCGGCCTGCTGCTGGTCTTCGCCGGGCGCGGGCTCGATGCCCTTTCGCTCGGCGCGGAGACGGCACGCAGTCTCGGCGTGAACATGAGCACGCTCAGGATCCTGATCCTGGCCGGAACGGCCGCCACGGTCGGGGCGGCCACGGCGATCGCCGGGGCGATCGGCTTCGTCGGGCTGGTCGTGCCGCATCTTCTCCGCCCGCTGGTCGGCGCGCGGCCGAGCCGGCTCCTGGCCGCCAGCGCGCTCGGCGGCGCCGCGCTCCTGACGGCCGCCGACATCGCCGCGCGTCTCGTCGCCCCGGACCGCGACCTGAAGCTCGGCGTCGTCACGGCACTGATCGGAACGCCCTTCTTTCTTCGCCTGATCGCGGCCGGCCGGGGCGGAGCACGATGACCCTGCTGGAGGCCCGCGCTCTGTCCGTCGCGCTCGACGGCCGTCCGGTCCTCGACCGGGTCGATCTTACGCTCAAGGCAGGCGAATTCGTCGGCCTGATCGGCCCGAACGGGGCCGGCAAGTCGACGCTGCTGCGCGCACTCGCCGGCCTCCTGCCGACGGGCGGCACGGTCGCCGTCGCGGGCACGCTCCTCGACCGGCTGTCCGCCCCGGCGCGCGCGCAGCGCATCGCCTATGTTGCGCAGGCGCGCGAGGTGGCCTGGTCGCTCGCCGTCGAAGCCGTGGTCGGCCTCGGCCGCCTGCCGCATCGACCGGCCTTCGCGCCGGAAACGCGGGACGACCGGGCCGCGATCGAGGCGGCGCTGACGACCATGACGCTCCAGAGCTTGCGCGGACACCGGGTCGACCGGCTGTCCGGCGGCGAACTGGCGCGCGTCCTGATCGCGCGGGCCCTCGCCCAGGACGCCCGCCTGCTGCTCGCCGACGAGCCGGCGGCCGGGCTCGATCCGGCCCACCAGATCGCCCTGATGAACGTCTTTCGCCGTCTGGCCGGCGCCGGCCGCACGGTGCTTGCCTCGCTGCACGACTTGAACCTCGCCGCGCGCTGGTGCGACCGGGTGATCGTCCTCGCCGGTGGCCGGATCGTCGCGGCGGGAGCGCCGGAAGCGGTCCTGAGCGCGGGCCTGCTGGCGTCGGTCTACGGGATAGAGGCCCATGTCGATCGAGACCCGGGCGGCCTCCTGCTCGTCCCGACCGGCCTTTCCGATCGATCGGCCACCGCCACGCCCTCCGAGGATTGGTCATGAGCGTTGCGGAGATCGCGATCGACTGCCGGCAGCCCTGGCTGGTCGCGCGTTTCGCCGGTCCGCGCCGGATGCTGAGCTGGTCGCCGAACCGGCCGGGCTTCGCCGTCGCCGATGCCGTCGCCTGGCTCGAAGTGACCGATGCCGACGTGGTCGACCTGTCCGATCCGGCCGGCTACCTGCGCGCCCGGCTCGCCGCCGCGAGTCTGCAGCGGGCGGTCGGCCTGATGACCGCCCGCGACGTTCGCCGCCACCACCTGGGTCACAGCACGGTCGACGGGATCGGCGCGACCGCGCTGACCACGGCCGGCCTGACCAATGGCGAGCGGATCGGCGAGCGGTGCACCGATCCCGCCCTGCGGGCGGCCGCCGGGACGATCAACACGCTGGTCCACGTCACGGTTCCGCTCACGCGCGGCGCGTTCCTTGAGGCGATGAGCCTCGCCGTGCAGGCGCGCACCGTCGCGGTGGCGGAGGCGGGCATCCGGCGCGGAGGCTCGATCATCACCGGCACCGGCACGGACTGCC
Organism: Prosthecodimorpha staleyi; assembly: GCF_018729455.1. Taxonomy (NCBI): domain Bacteria; kingdom Pseudomonadati; phylum Pseudomonadota; class Alphaproteobacteria; order Hyphomicrobiales; family Ancalomicrobiaceae; genus Prosthecodimorpha; species Prosthecodimorpha staleyi. The sequence continues at coordinate 420,568 of NZ_JAHHZF010000001.1, forward strand.
TGGTTGTCGCCGCGCCGCCGGGCCCGCAGCCAGCGGTCTATGCCGGCCTGCATACCGCCATCGGCGAGGCCGTCGGGGCCGCGGTCCTGTCCGCCACACGCGCGGCCGTGGCCGGATGGGTCGCCGATCAGACCGGGAATGCGCCATGAAACCGATGGCGATTCTCCCCGGTCCGGCACCGTCCCGGACGATGATCGGCGCGCTTCTGCTCTCGCTCGCCATTCACGCGGGCGCCGGCGCCATCGTCTCCGGCATCTGGTCCCCGACCGCGCCGGCCGGTGATCCGGTCGCCCTGGATGCGATCGACGCCGAACTCCTGGAAGCGGGTGCCGTCGGAACGGGGGCCGTCGTCGAGGCGCCCGAACCGGCGGGCCGAACGCCCGCACCCGCTGCGACCGGCGCCGAACGGGCGGAGGCGGTCGATCCGCCGCGGGTCGTTCCGACCCTGGATGTCGCCCCCGAGGCGGTCGCAGCGATCGCACCGCCGCCGCTGACGGCGCCCGCCGAAACGGCAACCGTCGACCGGTCCCTCCCGCCGTCCCGCGTCGATGAGGTCGTGCCGTCCGAACCGGACCCGACACTCGTCACGAGCGCCGCGGCAGACATGCCGCCGCCCGAGCAAGAGGCTTCGGCACCGGAGGCCCGGCTGGCGGAACCCGCTCCGATCGCTCCGGCCTTGGCCGCCCGGTCACCGGCCGCTTCGGCGGACGCCGCGATCGTGCCACCCGGTCCCGCGGCGCCGCCCGCGCCGGCACGCGCGGCCGCCACGGATGCCCCGCCGGAGGCAACCGATCCGGCGATCCTGCCAGCGCCCCTTGCAGCCGCGATACGGCCGGCGCCCGAACCGAAGCCGGCGGCCGAGACCAAGCCCGCCCCCGAACCGGCGCGGGAACCGAAGCCCGCCGCCCCTTCCCGCGCGCGGCCCGAACCGACCCGACCGCGAAGCGTCGCCGCCGCGCCTCCCCCCGACCGTTCCTCGACCCGCCCGAAGGCCGACGGCGGTCCGACCGGCGCGCTCGCGCCGCATCCCCCCGGGCCGGCCAGGACCGCCACGGCGGTCGGCGGCGGCGTACCGGCGGGCGGTAGGAGCGAAACCGCCCGGCCGGCGGCCCGGGCGGCGGGGTCGGGAGACGCTGCCGATCCGATCGCCCGCTACATGGCAGCGGTCAGGGCGCGCATCGTCAGCCGGCAGCAGCCGGGCGACGGCTCCCAGGGCACGGTCGTGGTCAGCTTCGAGGTCCGGCGGGACGGTGGGCTGGAGCAGATCGCCGCGATCAGCGGCGGGACCGGCGACCTCAAGTCGGCCGCGATCCGCATCGTGCGCGCAGCCGCGCCCGCGCCGCCTTTCCCCGATACGATCGGCGCGGCACGCCTGCGCATGACCGTCGCGCTGCGTTTCGAATAGACCGCCGGCCGCCGGAGCCGTGTCCGCAAAACGGCCGGCGCATAACAGCAAGATGAAATTTTCTGCCCTGAAGGAGGCGGTGGCGACTGGCGTATTTTACCGTTTGGTGGAATGAGAGAAGCCCATTCCATAGATGCCGTCATTTGAGGATTTCATGTCGCACGCGGGAACCAGCCCGTCATTCGCCGACGAGGCCACCGACGCCTTGGCGCGAGAACGCGGCAATGTGATCCGGCTGACGGTCGCACAGGCCCTCGCCGGCGCCAACGCGGTGGTCGTCTATGCTACCGGCGCGATTATCGGCAACATGCTGGCACCGAGCCCTGCGTTGGCGACCCTGCCGATCTCAGTCTTCGTGATCGGCATGGCCGCCTGCACCCTGCCGGCCGGCCGGATCGCGCAACGCTACGGCCGGCGGGTCGCCTTCCTGTCGGGAACCGGCTGCGGCGTTCTGGTCGGACTGCTCTCGGCGCTGGCGGTCATCCTCGGCTCGTTCTGGCTCTTCTGCTGCGCGACCTTCTTCGGCGGCGCCTATGCGGCGGTGGTGCTCTCGTTCCGGTTCGCAGCCACCGACGGCGTTGCGCCGGCTCGGCGGCCGCGCGCGCTGTCCTTCGTCATGGCCGGCGGGGTCTTCGCGGGCGTGCTCGGCCCGCAGCTCGTCACCCATACGATGAACCTCTGGCCGCCCTTTCTGTTCGCTGCCACCTATCTCGCCCAGGCCGCCGTGGCGGCTCTGTCGGCGCTGGTCCTGATGGGCGTCCGCCTGCCGGCGCCGACGCCCGGCGAGGTCGCCGGCGGCCGTCCGCTCGGCGAGATCGCGCGCCAGCCGCGCTTCGTGACCGCGGTCGTCTGCGGCGTCGTCTCCTACCTGCTGATGAATTTCATCATGACCGCCGCGCCGCTCGCCATGCGCCTTTGCGGGCTGTCCCAGGAGGATGCCAATCTCGGCCTGCAGTGGCACGTCATCGCCATGTATGCACCGAGTTTCTTCACCGGTCCGCTGATCAGCCGCTTCGGCGCGCCGCGCGTGGTCGCCGCCGGTCTCGCCCTGACGGCCGTGGCGGCCATGGTCGGGCTCGCCGGGATCGATGTCGCCCATTTCTGGCTGAGCCTGATCCTGCTCGGCCTGGGCTGGAACTTCGGCTTCATCGGCGCGTCCGCCCTGGTGCTTGAATGTCACCGCCCGGAGGAGAAGACGCGGGTCCAGTCGCTCAACGACTTCGTCGTGTTCGGGACGATGGCGATCGGCTCGCTGTCGTCCGGGGGGCTCCTGACCATCTACGGCTGGGACACGGTCCTTTGGGTCTCCTTCCTGCCGCTGGCTGTCGCCGTCGGGGCGCTTCTGGCAACCGGGTGGCGCAAACCGGCCGCCGCGGCCCTCGGCTGAAGCAAGGCCCGATCGCGGCGCCCCGCAGCGAGCGGGAAAGGCCAGCGCCGGCAATGAAAAGGAAGGCATCGAGTGCTCGCGTCGGATCGGATGCTGCTCCGGCCGTCGCGGCGCGGGTTGGCCATGGTCCCGGGTCCGCCCGGGTCCGCCGGGGCCGCCCGTCCCGATCGCCCCCGGACCGGCGCGACGCAGCAGCCTGCAGAGCCGCAGGCTGCCCAGCCCCCGGCGGGTGGGGCCGCGCCCGGGGGTGGGCAAGCGCCCAAAGGCTGCTATCGTGGCCGGATGATAAGATTCGAGCCGATCCGTTGAACGCCCCGAGGCGATGCGGGTCCCCGGCCGGCCGGATGGTGCGGGGCACCGATCCGGCTGCGCGCTCCCCTGGCGGCCTGCCGGCTCAGGCCGGCACAGATCGATGAGCCCGATGTCCCAGCCCGGTCCCACCAATACCATCGTCGACGTTGCCGGCCTCTCCGTCGGCAATGCCGGCGACATCCGCCTCAAGTCCGGCGTCACCGTCGTCATTCCGGAGGAGCCGGCGATCGCGTCGGTGCACGTGATGGGCGGCGCACCGGGCACGCGCGATACCGATCTGCTGGCTCCGGACCAGACCGTCGACCGGGTCGACGCCATCGTCCTGTCGGGCGGCTCCGCCTTCGGCCTCGACGCCGCCTCCGGCGTTCAGGCCTTTCTGCGTGAGCAGGGGCGCGGCTTCGCTATCGGCCCGGTTTCCGTGCCGATCGTCTCGGCCGCGATCCTGTTCGACCTGCTCAACGGCGGCAACAAGGATTGGGGCCGGTATCCGCCCTATCGCGATCTCGGCTACCGCGCCGCCGCGGCGGCGACCGTCGATCCGCCGACCGTCGGATCGACCGGCGCCGGCCTCGGCGCCACCACCGCGACCCTCAAGGGCGGCCTCGGTTCGGCGAGCCTGCGCCTGCCTTCCGGGATTACGGTCGGCGCGCTGGTCGCGGTCAACGCCGTCGGCAGCGTCACCATCGGCGATACCGGGCATTTCTGGGCGGCCGCCCACGAGATCGACAGCGAATTCGGCGGCTTCGGATATCCGAGCCCGTTCCCGCCCGACGCCACCATGGCGCGCCTGAAGGGTGCGATCCGCGACGACGCCGGCATGGCTGCCGCCGATCCGAGCCTCGGCGGCAACACCACCATCGCGCTGATCGCAACCGACGCCATCCTGACCAAGGCGGAGGCGAAGCGTCTGGCCATCATGGCCCATGACGGCATGGCGCGGGCGATCTATCCGGCCCACACGCCCTTCGACGGCGATCTGGTCTTCGCCCTGTCGACGGGACGCATCCGGCGGGCGGAGCCGATCGCGGACTTCGTCGACCTCGGCATCGCCGCCGCCGACGTGCTGGCGCGCGCCATCGCCCGCGGCGTCTACGAGGCCCGGCACACTGCCGGCGACTTGGTGCCGGCCTGGCGGGTCAAGTTTTCGGCCGGCTGACGCCCGCCGCCTGGCGACGAGGCGAACACTGGCCGCGCTCGGCGGGAGCGAGGCCAGAAATCTGCAGTTTCCATAACGTTTTTGAATCACCAAGACGATTTCGAAAGTAGTTTATTGAGTTTTTATTCAGAGTTGAACCGCATCATCTGAAATGTCGGTTGTCTATGGCTTTGCAGAGGCCTGCAGATCGGGACCTTTCGCACCGTCGATCGCATGCCGCGAGGGGTAGGCGTACGCGTCCGTCTCGGTTCCGAAGCGATGGCGTGGCCGCAGATCGGTACGACATCGGATTTCAGATCTCGATCCCAAGACGGGAGTTCTCGTATCATGCAATTGCGCCAGATCATCCTCGGTTTGAATGCAGCCTCCTTTCTGGTCGCCGCTACGCTGTCCGGCATCATCTTCTTCCTGGCCGGAGAGTATCGGGAGGCGGCACGGCGGACGGAGGACGGCATCACGGCCCTGCGGCAGCAGACCGATGCCGACATGGCGCATGATTCGATCCTGGCGGCCGTCTATCGCTCCTATTATGCGGCCAGCACCAAGGATGCGGCGATGCTCGCCGAGGTGCAGGCCGACCTGAAGTCCTACGAGGAGATCTTCGCCTCCCGTCTGGCGAAACTGGAAACCGTGGAACTCGGCGCCAAGGCGCGTGCGGCCGCCGCCAAGGTCAAGCCGGCTTTGCAGGCCTATGTGGCGACGGCCGGCGTCCTGATCGAGAATGCCCGTCGCGGCGATCTCGCCAGCCTGACGGCCCGGCTGCCCGAATTCGATCGTGCCTTCAAGGTGCTCGAAGAGGAGATGGAGCAGGTCAGCAACCTGGTCGAAGCCGCGAACGAAGAAGTGCATGCCGATACCGAACACGCAGTCGCGATCGGCGATGCCAGCAAGTGGATCGGCCTCGCCTTCGCGGTCCTGATCGCCGGCATCATGGTTCTGGTGGCGGACCGCCGCATCAGCCGGCCGATCGCCTCCATGACCGCCCAGATGCGCCGCCTTGCGGAGGGCGATACCTCGATGGACATTAGCCATGCCGACCGCCCCGACGAGATCGGCGCCATGGCACGGGCCGTGCAGTTCTTCCGCAACACGATGCTCGATCGGGAGCGGCTGGAGACGAGCGCGCGGCAGGAAGAGACCAAGCACGACGCGCAGAGCCGCGAGTTGGAGCGGATCATTCTCGACTTCCGCCGGGACGTGAGCACGGCGATCGAGCAGCTGTCCAACGGCACCCGCTCGATGGACGGCTCCGCCGCCTCGCTGCGCAGCGTCGCGGGGTTGACCGCCAGCCAGGCCGATACCGCGGCCCGCGCCTCCAGCCGGGCGTCGGCCAATATCGAGACGATCACGGCCGCGACCGAGGAGATGGGAACCTCGATCGCCGACATCGCCGACCGCGCCAACCGGGCCTCCGCGATGGTCGCGAAGGTCGCCGCCGTGGCCAGCCGGACCAATGCCGACATGGCCGCCCTCGCCGCGACCGCCGAGGAGATCGGCACCGTGGTCGAGATGATCCGGACCATCGCGGACCAGACCAATCTGCTCGCCCTCAACGCCACCATCGAAGCCGCCCGCGCCGGCACGGCCGGCCGCGGTTTCGCGGTGGTCGCCTCCGAGGTCAAGTCGCTCGCCGAACAGACCGCGAAGGCCACCGGCGACATCGCACGCCGGGTCGAGGCCATCCAGACGGCCGCCCATGCCACCGAGGGATCGGTCCAGGAGATTGCCGGAACCATCGACGGCGTGACGGACCTGACGGCGTCCATTGCCGCCTCGGTCGGCGAACAGGATCGTGCGACGCGCGAGATCGCTGCCAATATTACCGAGACTTCGCGCGGTTCGGCCGAAGTCGCCAACAGCGTCGGCGGACTGCGTGGAGCGGCCAGCGAGACCGAGACCGCCGCCGCGGAAGTCAAGCGCGTCTCGGATGACCTGGCGGCCGTCGCCGGGCGCCTGGGCAGCACGGTGGACGGCTTCCTGAAGGTGATCACCGAGGAGGTGCGCCAGCGCCGGGACAGGCAGCGCAGCGCGGCCTGACGCCGACCACCCAACGCGTCTGCAGCCCGGCCGGTTCTCCGGCCGGGCTTTTGCGTCTTCCGCCGGCCTACTCGGCCGCCACCAGGACCGGGCGCGCCGCGGGACCGGCGGCGAAGCGTTCGACCAGCCCTTCGCGCCGCTTGGCGGCCCGCGCCATGTTGGCTTCCTTGACCGGGCCGTACCCTTTCACGGTCTCGGGCACGCGGGCGATCTCGACCGCCAGTCCATGGTTGGCCGGCGTCAGGTCGCGGGCGAGCCGTTGCAGGTCGGCCGCATAGCCCTCGCGCAAGGCGCGCTCCGAACGGCGTTCGCCGGTGCGGGCGAACGGGTCGAAGACACTGCCGCGCAGGCCCTTCAGGCCGGCGAGCAGCCGGAAGGCGCCGAACACCCAGGGGCCGAAGGCGATCTTGCGCGGCCGCCCGGTCGCCGGGTCGTGCCGGGCGAGGAGCGGCGGGGCGAGCATGACGCGGACCTTCTCGACCCCCTCGAACTGCTCGGCGAGCTTGGCCTTGAAGGCCGGGTCGGCATAGAGCCTGGCGACCTCGTATTCGTCCTTGATCGCCATGACCTTGTAGAGATTTTCCGCCGCCGCCCAGGCCAGCCGCTCGACGCCCGGCCCCATGGCGCGGGCCTCGGCATCGCGCACCGCCGCGACCTGGTCGCGGTAGCGCGCCGCATAGGCGGCATCCTGGTAGCGGGTCAGTTCCTCGGCGAGGAACGCAATGCGCTCGTCGAGGCTGCGCTCCGGCAGGACCGCATCCGGCTCGACCAGGGCCAGGACCGCGGCCGGATCGACCGCGATCAGACGGCCGGCATGGAGCGCCTGCAGGTTGGGGGCGACAGAGGCGCCGTTGAGCCGGATGGCATTTTCGAGCGCGGCCAGCGTGACCGGCAGCAGCCCCTTCTGCAGCGCGGCGCCGACCAGCATCATGTTGGCGTAAATGGCGTCGCCGAACAGCTTCTCGGCCAGGCCGGCGGCATTGAACTCGGCATAGTTGCGCGAGGCCTCGGCGAGCGTCCGTGACAGCCGCGCCGCCTCGAAGGACTGCACCTGGCGCAGCACGAATTCGGCCGTCGGGGCGACACGGGTGTTGGCAACCGTGGCGGTGCGCGCCTGCGACATCACCGTCAGCGTCTCGGCGCCGGCCGCGACCAGCATGTCGGAGGCGATCAGCACGTCGAGCGCGGCGGTCGGCACGCGCGGACCCTCGATCGCCGTGCCGCCGGGAGCGAAACGGACGAAGGAGGTGACGGGGCCGCCCTTCTGGGCGAGGCCGGTCATGTCGAGCGTCAGCGTGTTCAACCCGTCGAGATGGGCGGCGACGGCCAGCACGGCGCCGACCGTGGTCACTCCCATGCCGCCGATGCCGGTGACGAGCAGGTTCAGCGTCCGCTCCAGGCCGGCCTGGACCGGCACCGGCAGCGCGGCGGCGAGCGTCGCCGAATCCGGCCCGGTCTTCGGCGCGCGCCGGACGGCGCCGCCTTCCACCCAGACGAAGGACGGGCAGAAGCCGTTGACGCAGGAATAGTCCTTGTTGCAGCTCGACTGATTGATTTTGCGCTTGCGGCCGAAATCGGTCGCGACCGGCTCGACCGAGACGCAGTTGGACTGCACCGAACAGTCGCCGCAGTCTTCGCAGACGCGGTCGTTGACGAACAGGCGTCGGGCCGGGTCGGCGATGCTGCCCTTCTTGCGCCGGCGCCGCTTCTCGGCCGCGCAGGTCTGGTCGTAGACCAGCACGGACACGCCCTTGTAGCCCTGCAGCTCGCGCTCGACGGTCAGGAGGTCGTCGCGATGGTGCACCGGCACGCCGCGCAGGTCCGACCGGGCGGACAGCTGTTCGGGATGGTCGCTGACCACGACGATCCGCTCGACGCCTTCGGCCGCCACCAGGGCGACGATCTTCGGCACGGTGAGCGGGCCGTCATGGGGCTGGCCGCCGGTCATGGCGACGGCGTCGTTGAACAGGATCTTGTAGGTGATCGGCACCCTGGCGGCGACCGCCTGGCGGATGGCGAGGCTGCCGGAATGGTAGAAGGTGCCGTCACCGAGATTGGCGAACATGTGCCCGTCCCTGGCGAAATGATGCGCGCCGACCCACGGCACGCCCTCCCCGCCCATGGCGACCAGGCCCTCGGTGGTCCGCTCGGCGACCTCGGTCATGGCGTGGCAGCCGATGCCCGGCATCGCGCGGGCGCCATCCGGCACCTTGGTCGAGCTCGAATGCGGGCAGCCGGAGCAGAAATAGGGCGAGCGCTTGGCGTCGGTGGCGTGGCCCTGCGCCCACATGGACTGCTGCACCATGCGGTCGGCGACCGCGCGCATCTCCGCATCCTCGGCCGCGCCCGGCAGCACCGACATCAGCGCCGGCACCATCTCGGCGGCGGAGAGATCGCGGATCGACGACAGGAAGGGCTCGCCCTTCGGCGTGGTCTTGCCCCAGATTTGGGGACGCCGATGGTCCGGCCAGTTGTAGAGCAGGTCCTTGATCTGGGCTTCCATCAGCGGCCGCTTGTGCTCGACCACCACCAGCGTTTCCAGCGACTTGGCGAAATTGGCGATGCCGATCGGTTCGATCGGCCAGCTCATCGCAACCTTGTAGATGGCGAGCCCCATCCGGGTGGCGCGCGCGTCGTCGATGCCGAGCAGGTCGAGCGCCTGGCGCAGGTCGCGATAGGCCTTGCCGGTCGCGACCAGGCCGATGCGCGGGCGCGGCGAGCCGAAGCGGATGCCGTCGAGCCCGTTCGCCCGGACATAGGCCTTGGCGGCCGGCAGCCGGATCTCGCGCACGGAGGCTTCGTTTTCGAGCCGCGTCTTGAGCAGGATCGGCTTGTTGAAGTCGCCGCCGTCGCGCGGATCCATCAGGTCGCGCGGGCGAAGCAGCTTCAGCCGGGCGGGATCGACGTCGACGATGCCGGAGGAATCCATCGTGTCGGCGAGCGCGATCAGCGAGACCCAGAGGCCGGAATAGCGCGACAGCTCCAGCCCGTGCAGGCCGAAATCGAGCACGTCCTGCAGGTCGGCCGGGTTGAGAACCGGGATCTCCAGGTCGGCGAAATGGAATTCGGACTGGCAGGCGACGGTCGAGGACTTGGCGAGATGGTCGTCGCCGGCAATCGCCAGGCAGCCGCCGTGCCGGTCCGTTCCGGAGGCATTGGCGTGGCGGAACACGTCGCCGCAGCGGTCGACGCCGGGCGCCTTGCCGTACCAGATGCCGAAGACGCCGTCATGCTTGGAACCCTGGCCGGCCAGCCCGACCTTCTGGGTGCCCCAGACGGCGGTGGCGGCGAGTTCCTCGTTGACGCCAGGGGTGAAGACCACGTTGTGGGCGCCGAGCAGGCGGCGCGCACCGGTCAGTTGCTGGTCGTAGCCGCCGAGCGGCGAGCCGCGATAGCCGGAGATGAAGCCGGCCGTGTCGAGCCCGGCGCGCCGGTCGAACCGGATGCGGTCGAGCGGCAGGCGTACCAGCGCCTGGATGCCGGTCATGTAGGCCCGGCCGCTTTCCAGCGCATACTTGTCGTCGAGCGTGATCGCCCTGACCGCTTCCGTCATCGAACCCCTCCCGAAGCCCGATGGGTCGACCGGACCGCATCGTGCCCGCAACGCCTCTTGCCGGTGCCGCCGGAGCAAGAGCCCCGAACCTCGGCTTCCGTCCATCCGACGCGGACGGCACCGTTTGCGTTCCCGTCTCGGCCGCGCCCGCCCCACGGCGATGCCGCCGGATCGGGCAGGCGGTGCCGAAAAGTCCCGCATGTAGGAGGAATTATGGTCCGGCTTTCCGGCGATTTCCGTGCTATTTCCCCGGTTGGACCGATCTGATCGAACGAATTCTTCCAGGAATCGCCGATGACCGATCAAATTTCACTCGACGCCGGGGACATTCGAATCCTGCGCGTCCTGCAGGAGGACGCCTCGCTTTCGGTGGCCGATGTGGCGAACCGGGCCGGGATGAGCCAGACGCCCTGCTGGCGCCGGATCAAGCGCCTGAAGGAGGCCGGCGTGATCCGGCGCACCGCCGCGCTGGTCGACCGCGAGAAGGTCGGCCTCGGCTTCGCCTCCTACACCTTCGTCAAGCTCGCCCTGCCGTCGACCGAGAACATGCAGGAGTTCGACCGGATGGTGAACCGATGGCCGGAAGTGGTTCTTTGCGAGAGAATAACGGGCGCCGTCGATTACATGATCAAGGTCGTCGCCGACGACATCAAGGCCTATGACGACTTCCTGCGCATGAAGCTGCTGAATTCGCAGCTGGTGTCGGACGTGCAGTCGCGCATCGTCGTGGCGACCGTCAAGGACACGCCGAGCCTGCCGCTGCGCGAACCTTAAGCGTGCGATCGGGACGGATGGTTCCGTCCGTCCTGTGACAGCAACGGCCCCGCGCTTTGAAGGCGTGGACGGCCTCGGCCGACTTGGGTCAGGACGCCGTGATGGCGGTGCGGGCGGCGAGCAGGCTCGGGAAGATCACCACACCGTCGGAGCGGATCCACTCCACGGTGCCGTCCTCGCCGACTCGGACCGGGCGCCCGCCGATGACGCCGAAGACGCGGCCCGGGCTGGTGCGGCTCTCGAAGCGGGCGCGATCGCCGCTGTGGACTGCGGCCGTCAGGATATCGACCAGCCGGCCGGGCCGGTCGCCGGATCCGTCGGAGGCCGGCACCAGGCCGCCGGAGGGGTCGATCGCATAGACATGGCCGAACAGTTCCAGGAACAGGCCGGTGTGCCGCTCGCGGCCGAGATCGGCCCGCTGCGGCGAGGCGAACAGGGCAGCCAGATCGTCGAAGTCCGTCGCGACTCCGTCGATGTCGAGCCTGAGCGAGCCGTCGTCGCGGAACACGACGCCGCGCTGGCCGATTACCCCGAAGGAGGCATGCGCCGGCTCGACCAGTTCCAGTTCGAGCGCACCGGCCGGAAAGTCGGGATCGATGACGAATTCGGGATAGCCGGCGAAATCGCGCCAGCCGGCCTGGAAGGGCACTGAGATGCCACGCTCCGAAACCACCACCCGGATGCCCGCTACGTCGCCCGGCAGCGCATCGCCGGCCGTTTCCGCCGTTTTCGCCTTGCGCTTCGGGCCGGCCGGCTCGGCCGGCCCCGGGCCGCCGTCGGTCGTGAGGCCGAGCGCCAGGAACAGCAGCAGAACAGCGCCGACCAGCAGGAACACGCCGAGCGCGCTCTGGCGCGCGACCGGCCCATAGAGTAGCCAGCCCGCCAGCCCCGCAGCGGCGATGATCGCGATGATGGACCAGGCGAAACCGCGCGACATGCCGCGCTCAACCTCCGAAGAAGCGTTCGGCCCGGAAGGGGCGGAGGTCGACGAGCGGCGTCTGGCCGGTCATTGCCTCGGCGATCAGCCTGCCCGAGATCGGTCCCTGCGTGAAGCCCAGATGGCCATGGCCGAAATCGAGCCACATCCCCGGAATGCCCGGCGCCCGTCCGATCACCGGCAGCGAATCCGGCAGGGCGGGCCGCCGGCCGAGCCAGGGCGTCTCGTCGCGCTCCTCGGCGAGCGGGAACAGGGCCCGGGCGATCGGCTTTAACTGTTCGAGCTGGCGCGGGGTCGGCGGCGCGTCGCGGTCGGCGAATTCGACCGCGGTGGTCAGCCGGATGCCCTTCTCCATCGGGGTCAGGCAGAAGCCGTGCTCGACATCGACGATCGGGTGGTTCAGCACCGCATTGCCGGTCGCGCCGAAATGCATGTGATAGCCGCGCTTGGCCAGGAGCGGGAATTTCAGCCCGAGCGGTGCCAGGACATCGCCGGTCCAGGGGCCGAGCGCGACGACGACCTCGCGCGCCGTGATCGTCTCGCCGCCGGCTTCGACCGACCAGCCGTCCCCCGTCCGCGTCAGCGAGCGTGCGTCGCCATGCACGAAGCGGCCGCCAAGCGCCTGGAAGCGGGCCGCATAGGCCTTGGTGACGCCGGCCGGCCAGGACACGCTGTCGGTTTCCGGCCAGATCGCCGCCTTGTGCATGATGCGCGCCAGATGCGGCTCGATCTCGGCCAGGCCGTCGGCATCCATGACCCGGTAGGCGACGCCGTAGCGGTCGCACAATTCGAACAGCTTGGCCGCACCGGCAAAGCTCGCTAGGCTGCGATAGAGCCGGATCCAGCCGGTCTGCCGGAAGTACCGCTCCGCGCCCGCGGCCGCCGCCAGTGCGCGATGTTCGTCGACCGCATGGCGGCAGAGCAATTCGTTGTCGGCCGCATAGGCCTCGATGCCGGCCACATTGGAGCGCGACCAGAGCTGCATCAGCCAGCCGGCGACCTTGGGCAGGTGCGACAGGTGATAGTTCGCCTCCGGCGCCCGGTTGAGCGCATAGCGCAGCAGTGCGCGCGGATCCTTCGGGATGGTGACCGGGATATAGCCCTCACGCTGGACGATGCCGGTATTACCGTAGCTGGTCTCCTCGCCCGGCTCGCGGCGGTCGACCAGCACCACCGATCGGCCCTTCATGGCCAGGTGCAAGGCGGCGGAGACGCCGACCATGCCGGCACCGAGGACAATCACATCGCTCATGAGGAACCCTTGGAGACGTTCACCGGTGTCGCCAGATAGCGCAAGCCGCGCTCCGGCGATACCGCCGGCGCACCCCTTCGGCCCAGCACCGCGATTGTGATTCCGAAGAGACGCACCGTCTCTAGCATGGTTGCCGGCTTGCCGCGCCCTCTTGGCGCAGCCATCCTGCTATGAAAGATGCCGGTTGCGAACCGACTCGTCTGGAAGGAAGTCCGTGCCGTCCCGGTGCCAAAATCTGCTTCGCGCCATCGCGCTCATCGCCATCCTGGCGACGCCCTCCGCCGGTTCGGTGTGGGCGGCGGACGCGGCACGGCGCGACATTCTCGGATTCTCGCCGGACGGCACCTACTTCGCCTTCGAGGAATACGGCGTCCAGGACGCGTCGAACTTCCCCTATTCCAACCTCTACGTGATCGACAACCGCATCGACGAATGGGTGCCGGGCTCGCCTTTCCGCACCCATCTGCAGCAGAACTGGGCCAAGCTCGATCAGGCGCGCAGCCAGACCCGCAACCAGGCCTCCTCAACGCTGGTCGCCCTCGGCATCGGCCGCCAGGGCAAGACGATCCTCAGCGATCCGGCCGACAAGGTCGAGGCCGCGGCGCGGTTCCTCGCCTTCACGGTGCCGGACGACGCCCGCTCGCCCGGCCTCGGCACCGTCCGGCTGCGGCTGACCGAACACCAGCTGACCCGCCAGGGCTGCAATTTCGGCAACGAGCTGCGCGGCTTCGTGCTTCAGCTCGAGGACGCCCAGGGCCAGCCGATCCGCATCCTGCACGAAGACAAGGACCTGCCGCCGAGCCGCGGCTGCCCGAAGGGCTACGGCCTGTCCGACGTGATCGTCTATCCGCGCGACGGCCGCGGCCCGGTCCTGATCGTGATCGTCAGCGTCTACCGCTTCGGCTTCGGCGGCGGCGAGCGCCGCTACATCGGCATCGCCGCGAGCTTCGACAAGAACCCGCAGGCCGGCAAGGCGATCGCCGCGCCGGACGGGGGCACGCCGGCGGCCGGGTCGGGGCCCGCCCCGGTCCCGGGGATCGCCGCCGCGCCGGCCGGCTCCAAGCCGCCCGCCAAACCCAAGCCGCCCAAGAAGCCCAAGCCGAAAAAGCCGAAGCCGGCGGCCCCGACGGCGACACCGGCACCGGCGGCTACCGATCCGGCGCCGGCCGCCGACGGTCAGTGAGCCAGCATTTTTAAGAGAACCGATTACCGCAATCCCCCATCCGATCGCCAAACCGATCGGCCGCCGCAACCCATTCCGGTTGAGCCACGCGCCCCCCTCTGCTAAGCCCTCGGCCGATTTCCCGACATTCCGAGGCTTCCCATGATCCCCCGCTATTCCCGTCCCGAGATGGTCGCCGTCTGGGAGCCGCAGGCGCGCTTCCGCATCTGGTTCGAGATCGAAGCGCATGCGACCGACGCGCTCGCCGAACTCGGCGTGGTGCCGAAGGAAGCCGCCAGGCGGGTCTGGGAGCTGGGCGGGCCGGCGCAGTTCGACGTGGCGCGGATCGACGAGATCGAGCGCGTCACCAAGCATGACGTGATCGCCTTCCTGACGCATCTGGCCGAGATCGTCGGGCCGGAGGCGCGCTTCGTGCACCAGGGCATGACCTCCTCGGACGTGCTCGACACCTGCTTCGCCGTGCAGCTGGTGCGCGCCGCCGACATCCTGATCGCCGACGTAGACCAACTCCTCAAGGCGATCGAACGGCGCGCCTTCGAGCACAAGCTGACCCCGACCATCGGCCGCTCGCACGGCATCCATGCCGAGCCGGTCACCTTCGGGCTGAAGCTCGCCGAGGCCTATGCCGAATTCACCCGCGCCCGGCAGCGGCTGGTCTTCGCCCGCCACGAGGTCGCCACCTGCGCGATCTCCGGTGCGGTCGGCACCTTCGCCAATATCGACCCGCGCGTCGAAGAGCATGTCGCGGAGAAGATGGGCCTCGCCGTCGAGCCGGTCTCGACCCAGGTCATCCCGCGCGACCGGCACGCCATGTTCTTCGCCGTGCTCGGCGTGGTCGCCTCCTCGGTCGAGCGACTGGCGATCGAGGTCCGCCACCTTCAGCGCACCGAGGTCCTGGAGGCGGAGGAGTATTTCTCGCCCGGCCAGAAGGGCTCCTCGGCCATGCCGCACAAGCGCAACCCGGTCCTGACCGAGAACCTGACCGGGCTCGCCCGCATGGTGCGCGCCTACGCGATGCCGGCGATGGAGAATGTCGCCCTCTGGCACGAGCGCGACATCTCGCATTCCTCGGTCGAGCGCATGATCGGCCCGGATGCGACCGTGACGCTCGATTTCGCGCTCGCCCGGCTGACCGGGGTGATCGACAAGCTGGTCGTCTATCCCGAGCGCATGGCCATGAACATGGACCGGCTCGGCGGCCTGGTGCATTCGCAGCGCATCCTGCTCGCCCTGACCCAAGCCGGCGTCAGCCGCGAGGAGTCCTACCGGCTGGTCCAGCGCAACGCCATGAAGGTCTGGGACAGCTACCAGCGCGACGGCAGCGCCAGCGTCGACTTCCTGGAGGAACTGCTCGCCGACCCGGATGTCCGCGCCGCCCTGTCGGAGGCGGAGATCCGCGAGAAGTTCGATCTCGGCTATCACCTGAAGCATGTCGACACGATCTTCCGGCGCGTCTTCGGACGGGCCTAGACCGGACTGGCGACCCGGCTGCGGCTGGGCACTGACGGTCCCGACGTGACAGGCGCCTGACCCGGCGCTCACGCCGTGATGATCGCGGCAAGCCGTTCGCGCGGCTTGCCTTTTCGTCTGCGAGGGCGCACATGCCCACCAGCGGCGCACGACGCCGCAGCAACCCGGAAACCCGTCATGTCCAGCGACAGTCGACAGACCGTGCCGCCCCGGCGCCGCATCGAAGGCTGACCCGCTCGGCCTCCCTCGCGTCGCCGCCGGCGGCCGGTCGCAGGGAGAGAGCCATGACCAAGTTCCTCACCAACCGCTTCGAACTGCTGGCCGAGTGGATCTCGATCCATCTCGGTCACCCCTATGCCTTCACGGCCGCGCTCGCGCTGGTCGTGATTTGGGCAGTGACCGGCCCGGTCTTCGATTTTTCGGATACCTGGCAGCTGGTCATCAATACCGGCACGACCATCTGCACCTTCCTGATGGTCTTCCTGCTCCAGAACACCGGCAACCGGACCATCGAGGAGATGCAGGAGCGGCTGCGCAGCATGGAGCGGCTGAACCGCGACATGCTGGCCGAACTGCGCGCGGCCCGGGCCGCCCATGACGCCCCGGCGCTGCCCAGCCGGGACGCGGCCTGATATGCAGGGCTGTCGTCGGCCCCTGTTGCCGGCGGCAGCCCTGCCCCCTCGCCGATCCGGAGCCCCGCTTGCGCCTCGCCCTCATCGCCGACATCCATGGCAATGCCCTCGCCCTCGAGGCGGTGATCGCCGATCTGGCCGACACGGCGCCCGATCTGGTCGTCAATCTCGGCGACTGCCTGTCCGGCCCGCTGCTGCCGGCCGAGACGGCGGACCAGCTGATCGATCTCGGCTGGGTGACGGTCCGCGGCAATCACGACCGGCATCTGCTCGAACAGGCCGCCGACGCGATGGGTCCGTCCGACCGCTTCGCCCATGACCGGATCGACGACGGGCATCGCGACTGGCTCGGCACCCTTCCGGCCAGCCTGCGCGTCGAGGGCGAGATCCTGCTCTGCCACGGCACGCCGACATCGGACGACAGCTATCTGGTCGAGACCGTGACGGCCCTCGGCCCGATCGGCGCGGGCGGCGACGAGATCGACCGGCGGCTCGGCGGCATCATGGCGACGCTGATCGCCTGCGGCCACAGCCACCGCCCCGGCATCTACCGGCTGCCGACCGGGCGCACCGTGGTCAACCCGGGCAGCGTCGGCCTGCCGGCCTATCGCGACGAGACGCCGGTTCCGCACGCCATGGCGGTCGGCAGCCCGCATGCGCGCTACGCCATCATCGAGCGCGGCCGCGAGGGCGAGTGGTGCGCCACCTTCCGGGTCCTCGAATATGACTGGGACCAGGCCGCCGCCCTCGCCCGTCGCGCCGGGCGCCCGGACTGGGCCGAGGCTCTGGCGACCGGCTGGATCGCCGGCTGACCGCGACGGGCGGCGCGGGACCGATGCGGGTCACGCCCGGCGCGGGGCCGGATCGCGCGCGGCCATCCGGCACCCGTCTCGGCAGTCCGGCGTCAGCGGTCCAGCGTCGGTTCGAGCATGCGGCGGACGCCCTCGCGCAGGTAGAGCGCATCGAGACCGACCGCGATGATCCGGTAGCCGAGATCCGCCATCGCGCGGGCGCGCACGCCGGAGACCGTGAAGATCGCCGGCACCTTGCCCTTGGCCTGGGTCACCTTGAGGATGTGGCGGATCGGCTCGTCCAGGAAGGCGGCATCGCCGTCGACCACCTGGCCGTTGGAGAGGGTCAGCGACAGGTCGGACGGGCCGACGAAGATGCCGTCGATGCCGTCGACATCGAGAATCGCCTCCAGATTGTCGAGCGCCTCGCGCGTCTCGATCATGGCGAGCGACAGGGTCTCGCCGTTGGCGCGCTGCAGATAGGCCGCCGCGCTGGCGTCCCCGGTCAGCATCATGGCCCGGGTCGGCCCCCAGCTGCGCTTGCCGATGGGGGGATATTTCATGGCGTCCGCGAAGGCGCGGGCATCCGCGACCGTATTGACCATCGGGGCGATCACCGCCTGCGCGCCCATGTCGAGCGCCCGGCTGGCCATGGCGAAATCGCCGACCGGCACGCGCACGATGACCGGCACGCCGGCGGCCGAGACCGAGCCGATCGCGCGCATCACCGAGACCGGATCGTGCAGCCCATGCTGCATGTCCAGATTGACGGCGCCGAATCCGCCCCGGGCGATCGTCTCGGCGACCAGCGGGTCCGGATTGCCGACCCAGCCGAGATAGACGGTTTCGCCCGCGCGGACGGTTTCGATGAGGGACTTCGACGCCATGCTGCTTCCTCCGACGCCGGTCGACCGGCGTTCATGCTCTTTTCGAAAGGGATGCCTTCGACCCGGACGATCCGGCCCCCGCACCCGATGTCGGTGTTCCCGACCCGCTGGTACGCGACTTCCGCCATGCCAATCGTGTGCGGATCTCCGACCCGAAGCCGAAGTCGTCCGTTCGGGCGGATGGTAGGGTGCCCGGCCCGGTCGCGGCAAGCGCGTCGACCGATATGGGAGGGGATGGACGGCATGCAAAAAAACCCGCCGGCTGGACCGGCGGGTTTGCTGACGGTGATCGGACCGAATGGTCAGCCGGCCCGGATCTGCTCGACGGCGACGGCCATCAGTTCGTCCATCTGGCGCCGGATCTGGTGATCGGACTGTTCGATCTTGGCGGCGTCGAGATCGGCGCGGATCTTGCGGAACACGTCCTCCTCGCCGGGTTCGTCGAAATCGGCGCGAACCACCTCGCGGGCATATTCCTCGGCCTTCTCACCGGAGAGGCCAAGATGTCCGGCGGCCCACAGTCCGATAAGCTTGTTGCGGCGGGCAGTGGCCTTGAACCGAAGTTCCTCGTCGTGCGCGAACTTCTTCTCGAAGCCCTCTTCACGGCGGTCAAAGGTCGTCATGTCCGTCTCTCCTGGAAACATCGCGGCCCACACCCCAGATAAGGGGCAGCGGTTGCGGCTTGGATAGCCTCCCTGACAGATAAGATCAACGTGGCGCGGATTAAGCGGGGGGCAGGAAAAAGTCTGATCGCCGCGCCGTCTCCGGATAGCGGGTGTGCTGCCACTGCTTCGGAGGTGAACATTGTGGTTCTGGAGCCGATCGGGTAGTGTGCGCCCATGTGCGCGCGGGACCGGTTGGAGATTCCATCCGCCCGCGCGTCGTACTTCGCAGAGGTGCAACCACGCGAGGCTCGATCGACACTGTGGAAGTCGGGCCACCGCGCGCAAGACCAGCGCCTGCACCGAACGGAGATCTCATTCGGTATGGATTTTCTCGAGAGACCACGGTACGTCCCCATGAGTCGTCGTCGTCGCATCTATGAAGGCAAGGCCAAGATCCTCTATGAAGGGCCCGAGCCGGGCACGCTCATCCAGCACTTCAAGGACGACGCGACCGCGTTCAACAACAAGAAGCACGCGGTCATCGACGGAAAGGGCGTCCTCAACAACCGGATTTCGGAGTTCATCTTCACGCAGCTGAACTCGCTGGGCGTTCCGACGCATTTCATCAAGCGTCTGAACATGCGCGAGCAGCTGATCCGCGAAGTCGAGATCGTGCCGCTCGAAGTGGTCGTGCGCAATGTCGCCGCCGGTTCGCTGTCGACCCGTCTCGGCATCCCGGAAGGGACCGCCCTGCCGCGCTCGATCATCGAGTTCTATTACAAGAACGACGAGCTCGGCGACCCGATGGTCTCCGAGGAACACATCACGGCGTTCGGCTGGGCGAGCCCGCAGGACATCGACGACATCATGGCGCTGGCGATTCGCGTCAACGACTTCCTGTCCGGCCTGTTCCTCGGCGTCGGCATCCGCCTCGTCGACTTCAAGATCGAGTTCGGCCGGCTCTGGGAAGGCGACATGATGCGCATCGTGCTCGCCGACGAGATCTCGCCGGATTCCTGCCGGCTCTGGGACCAGAGCTCCGGCGAAAAGCTCGACAAGGACCGCTTCCGCCGCGATTTGGGCGGCATGCTCGAAGCCTATCAGGAGGTCGCGCGCCGTCTCGGCATCCTGAACGACAACGAGCGCAACCAGACCGCGGGCCCGACCCTGGTCCAGTAGTCGATTTCTCGTGAATCGAACGCCCGGCACGGATCGAGGCGGCGCGAATGGCGCCGCCTCTTTCGTTTCCCGACCGGCATCGGCATCGACCGCCGCTGCGCGTCCACCCTTCCGCACGACGCGGCCGCGCTCGGGAAGTCGGCCCGCGGCGCGGTGCGGCGCTTGCCTCGCCGGATGCCGGCATGCTACGGGCCGCTTCGGTCGGGGCCGCGCGCATATCCCACGAGCCATGCCGCGCCGGCCCGCCCCAGTCGAAGGATCCGCTCCATGAAAGCCCGCATCACCGTCATGCTCAAGAACGGCGTTCTCGATCCGCAGGGCAAGGCGATCCAGGGTGCGCTGTCGAGCCTGGGCTTTTCCGGGGTCGAGGATGTCCGCCAGGGCAAGGTGATCGAGATCGAACTCGCCACGGCCGATGCGGACGCCGCCCGCCGCGATCTCGATGCCATGTGCCAGAAGCTCATCGCCAATACGGTGATCGAGACCTATCGCATCGAACTCGCCTGACGGAGGCATCGCCATGAAGTCCGCCGTCGTCGTCTTCCCCGGCATCAATCGCGAACGCGACATGGCCAAGGCCCTGGAACTCGCCTCCGGGGTCAAGCCGCACATGATCTGGCACGCCGAAACCGAACTGCCGGATGTCGATGTCGTCGCCGTGCCGGGCGGCTTCTCCTATGGCGACTATCTGCGCTGCGGAGCCATCGCGGCGCGCGCGCCGATCATGGACGCGATCCAGCGCCATGCCGCGCGCGGCGGCTATGTCATCGGCGTCTGCAACGGCTTCCAGATCCTGACCGAGGCGGGCCTGCTGCCGGGCGCGCTCCTGCGCAACGCCTCGCTCAAATTCGCCTGCAAGGTGGTGCGCCTGCGCGTCGACAATGCCGAAACCGCCTTCTCCAACGCCTATGCGGCCGGCGCGGTGATCCGCAACCCGATCGCCCATGGCGAGGGCAACTATTTCGCCGATGCCGAGGCGGTCGCCCGCCTCGAAGGCGAAGGCCGGGTCGTGTTCCGCTATTGCGACGCGGCCGGCGAGACCACCATGGCGGCCGATCCGAACGGCTCGCTCAACCACATCGCCGGCATCCTCAACGAGCGCGGCAACGTCCTCGGCATGATGCCGCATCCGGAGGATTTCGTGGAGCCGCTGCACGGCTGCACCGAGGGCCGCGGCATTTTCGACAGCCTGGTCCGCGCCGTCGCCGCCTGAGCGCGATCCGCCGCGGCATCCGCCGGGCGGTTGCCCATTCCGTCGGGTCCCTCAGTAGGGCCCGACGATTTCTTTCACATTCTCGTAGATTTCGGCGAGCGTCAGCGAGACGCCGAGCGTGGCGATCTCGGCCACGTCCTCGGGCGCGTGGAAGCGTGTCCGCATCCAATCGGCCTCGCCACGCGTCAGCACCGTCAAGTCCATCCGATCCTGCGCGACGAGCAGGTAATGCTGCACGGTCGGAACGCGGAAATAGGCTTCCGCCTTGTCGTAGCGATCCTTTTCGCCGGTGCTGCGCGACAGGACCTCGACCAGGAGGACCGGATCGGTCATCTCCTTCTGGTCGAGAACGCGCGGCCCGCAGCGCACCGCGATGTCCGG
The DNA here is from genome assembly GCF_018729455.1 of Prosthecodimorpha staleyi. NCBI lineage: Bacteria > Pseudomonadati > Pseudomonadota > Alphaproteobacteria > Hyphomicrobiales > Ancalomicrobiaceae > Prosthecodimorpha > Prosthecodimorpha staleyi. The sequence continues at coordinate 441,722 of NZ_JAHHZF010000001.1, forward strand.
ACAGACCGACATGTCGATCGCTTCGGACACGACGGGCACATTCGTGGTGTAGACGCGGCATGTCGAACTCCTGGCCTGGAGTTCGGACCGCAGCACGACGGCAAGATTGACCACGATCTCGTTATGCGCCAGCGAGCCGCCGGTCATCATCTTGTGGATGATCCCGTCGATCAGCTCCCACTTTTCGTTGGGCGGCGCGTTGAGCTCCATTTCCTGGAACTCGTGGAGCGACCACCGATCCGGGCGACGTCGGCGTTGCGGCGTGTCCATGCGGCACCTCTCAGGCAACGATACCACGGAAAAGGCCGCGCTCCGAAGCCCGGATGCGCCCGGAACCGCGCCGAAAGGTTTACCTCGATGCCGCGACCCATTATGTGAACGGCTAAGGGCCGCCGCGGCCGCAGAGATCGTTTCTCATGATTCCGAACGACATCAAGATCACCCCCGAACTGGTGCGCGATCACGGGCTGAAGCCGGACGAGTATCAGCGCATCCTGGATCTGATCGGACGCGAGCCGACGCTGACCGAGCTCGGCATCTTCTCGGCCATGTGGAACGAGCACTGCTCGTACAAGTCCTCCAAGAAATGGCTGAAGACCCTGCCGACGACCGGGCCGCGCGTGCTGGTCGGCCCGGGCGAGAATGCCGGCGTGGTCGATATCGGCGACGGCGACGTGGTGGTCTTCAAGATGGAGAGCCACAACCACCCGTCCTATATCGAACCCTACCAGGGCGCGGCGACCGGCGTCGGCGGCATCCTGCGCGACGTGTTCACCATGGGCGCACGTCCGATCGCCGCCATGAACGCGCTGCGCTTCGGCGCGCCGGACCATCCGCGCACCCGCCATATCGTCAACGGCGTGGTCGCCGGCGTCGGCGGCTACGGCAATTCCTTCGGCGTGCCGACCGTCGGCGGCGAGGTCAATTTCCATCCCCGCTACAACGGCAACTGCCTCGTCAACGCCTTTGCGGCCGGGCTCGCCAAGGCCGACGGCATCTTCCTGTCCAAGGCCGAGGGCATCGGCATGCCGGTCGTCTATCTCGGCTCCAAGACCGGCCGCGACGGCATCCACGGTGCCTCGATGGCCTCGGCCGAGTTCGACGACAATTCCGAGGAGAAGCGCCCGACCGTGCAGGTCGGCGACCCCTTCTCCGAGAAGCTGCTGCTCGAAGCCTGCCTGGAACTGATGCAGACCGGCGCGGTCATCGCCATCCAGGACATGGGAGCGGCCGGCCTGACCTGCTCGGCCGTGGAAATGGGCGCCAAGGGCGATCTCGGGCTGGAGCTCGACCTCGACAAGGTGCCCTGCCGCGAGCCGGGCATGACCGCCTACGAGATGATGCTCTCCGAGAGCCAGGAGCGCATGCTCATGGTGCTGCATCCGGAGAAGGAGGCCGAGGCCTCGGCGGTGTTCCGCAAGTGGGGCCTCGACTTCGCGGTCGTCGGCCACACCACCGACACGCTGCGCTTCGTCGTCAGGCACCAGGGCGAGGTGATGGCCGATCTGCCGATCAAGGACCTCGGCGATCAGGCTCCCGAATATGACCGCCCCTGGATCGCACCGGCCAAGCCCGCCGCGATCGCGGCTTCGGAGACCGAGGCACCGGCCGACTGGAACGAGGCGCTGCTGAGCCTGATCGGCTCGCCGGACCTCTCGTCGCGGCGCTGGGTGGTCGAGCAGTACGACCATTTCATCCAGGGCAACACGATCCAGCATCCGGGCGGCGATGCCGGCGTGGTGCGAGTCGAAGGATCCGGCAAGGGGCTCGCCTTCACCTGCGACGTGACCCCGCGCTATGTCGAGGCCGATCCCTTCGAGGGCAGCAAGCAGGCGATCGCGGAGGCCTGGCGCAACCTGACGGCCGTCGGCGCGACCCCGCTCGCCGTCACCGACAACCTAAATTTCGGCAATCCCGAAAAGCCGGAGATCATGGGCCAGTTCGTCGGCGCCATCCAGGGTCTCGGCGAGGCTTGCCGGGCGCTCGATTTCCCGATCGTGTCGGGCAATGTCAGCCTCTACAACGAGACCAACGGCCAGGCCATCCTGCCGACCCCGGCGATCGGCGGCGTCGGCCTGCTGGCCGATGTCTCGCGCAGCGTCGGCATCGGCTTCCGCCAGGATGGCGACACCGTGATCCTGGTCGGCGACACAGCCGGTTGGCTCGGCCAGTCGATCTACCTGCGCGAACTCTTCGGCCGCGAGGACGGTGCGCCGCCGCCGGTCGATCTCGCGGTAGAGAAGCGCAACGGCGACTTCGTCCGCAGGCTGATCGTGGACGGTCGCGTCGGCGCCGTGCACGACCTGTCGGACGGCGGTCTGGCGGTCGGTCTGGCCGAGATGGCCATGGCCTCGGGCCGCGGCTGCCGCATTGCCGCGCCGGAGCGCAGCGCCGTGCCGCTGCACGCCTTCCTGTTCGGCGAGGACCAGGCCCGCTACCTCCTGACCGCGAGCGCCGGCGAGGCGGCCCATATCCTGGTCCAGGCCGCGATGGGCGGCGTTCCGGCGACCATGATCGGCACGGTCGGCGGCAATGAGTTGACGATTGCGGACCGGATTGCCATTTCCGTTGATATGCTCGTGAAACGGCACGAAGATTGGTTCCCGCGCTTCATGGCCGCGGCCTGAGGGGGCCGGCGGCCGTCATCGAAGGAGGATACCGGAATGGCGATGGACGCCCGCGAGATCGAAACCATGATTCGTGCCGCGCTGCCGGACGCGACCGTGACGATCCGCGATCTCGCCGGCGACGGCGACCACTATGCCGCCGAGGTCGTCTCGGCGAGCTTCGCGGGCAAATCGCGGGTCCAGCAGCACCAGATGGTCTACCAGGCCCTCAAGGGCAAGATGGGCGGCCAGTTGCATGCCCTGGCGCTGCAGACCAGCGCCCCGGAAGCCTGAACCGGACGGAAGCCTGAACCGGACGGCAGCCCGTCCACGAACGATCCGACCTCACGACAGCCGCCCGACCTTGACCCGGGCGAGGAGACGCAGATGACCGATACCCATGCGATGATCGACACCGAGGTTCAGTCCAACGACGTGGTGCTCTTCATGAAGGGCACGCCGCAGATGCCGATGTGCGGCTTCTCGGGCCAGGTCGTGCAGATCCTCGACTATCTCGGCGTGCCCTACAAGGGCATCAACGTGCTCGCCTCCAACGAGCTGCGCCAGGGCATCAAGGACTATTCCAACTGGCCGACCATCCCGCAGCTCTACGTCAAGGGCGAGTTCATCGGCGGCGCCGATATCGTCCGCGAGATGTTCCAGGCCGGCGAACTCCAGTCCCACCTGAAGAGCCGCGGCCTGCAGGTGCGCGAGACCGCCTGATCTCTGCGAGCGATCGCCTGCGCCGGTCGCCCGATTGCGCCCACCGGCTCGCTCCCAGGCCGGTCGTCCGAGGTCCTGGCCAAGCCTGCCTTGCGCGATCCGGGGCGCGCGCCGCAGCCTCACCGGACCGCGGCCGCATCGCCCCCCTCATCCGCCCTTCGGGCACCTTCTCCCCCCTTCAGGGGGCGAAGGGGGAGGCCATCGCAAGCCCATATCCGTCGCCGACCACCGATCCCGCGGCGCCTTTCCCTTCTCCCCCTTGCGGGGAGAAGGGGGCCGAAGGCCGGATGAGGGGGGCTGGATGCCGGAACCTCCGGGAAGTCTGAAGGCCGGAACTGCAGGCGGGAGGCCCGCCGTGACTTCGCGGGCCGGTCAACCGTGGTGATGGTCGTGTCCGCAGGCGGATGCGGCCGGCGCGTCCGTGCCGTCTTCGGCGGCGGCACAGGCCCGGCAGAGACCGCGGACTTCGACCATGCGCGATTCCGTTCTGAAGCCGGCCTCCGCCGCCCGGGTGCCGAGGGCCTCGACGGTGGCGGCACTATCCCATTCCTCGACCTTGCGGCATTGCCGGCAGATCGCGATGATGGCCGGAGCCGCACCGTGATGGCCGTGGCAGGCGAAATAGGCATTCATCTGTTCGAGCCGATGAATGCGCCCGTCCCGCTCCAACCGCTCCAGCGCGCGATAGACGACCGGCGGCGACTGCACGCCCTGTGGCCGGAGCGCATCCAGCACCTGATAGGCGGTCAGCGGCGTCGGCGAACCGCGCAGGATCGTCATCACCGCCTCGTCGGTCCCGGATCGCGGTCGTGCCATGTCGTCCCCTGATACTCTGCAGTCCGCAGCGCCGACCGGCTGCCGGCCCCGCAGGTTGCGGGCGGACCATATCGCATGTCCGACCGAGGCGGTATCGCCGAGATGCAGGGGACCTGCCCGGCGAGCATGCGGATCCGTGCGGCCCCCTCGCCGCCGCCCTTGAATGCGACGCTCGGAAGGCCCCGTGACGGGCGCCCCCGTCGGAAGGCGGCGTCACCCTTCGTAGGGCTCCTCGGTCACCTTGCAGGCCGGCGGCTTGCCGGTCAGCCGGTCCAGCCGCGCCGTGGCACGATCGAAACGGAAGACGCCGAGCACCTGCTTGGGCGGCCCGCCGACGGCGCCGGCCTCGTGAAAGACGAAGGTCAGCAGCGGCTTGTCCTTGACGTTGCCGGCGCAGTCCTGCGTGAACGCGCTTTCCGAGCCGACCTTGGCGCGCAGGACCGCCGCCACGCGCCATTCGCCGCGCACCTTGTCGACGGCCTTGTCGAGCCTCCAGACGAGCAGCGTCGCCAGTCCGTCGCCGACCGGCCCGCCGGTCAGAATCTCAAGGCGATGGACCGGATAGTTGCCGCGCGCCAGATCGCGCGGTGTCTGGATCGCCGAATAGCCGAGATCCTGCAGAAACTGCGGCAGTTCCGCCTCCGCATCGGCATCGAGCGCCATCACGGCCGTCCTGCCGACGATGTCGGCAGCCGGTTCGGCGCGGCTCGTTGCGGGCATGGCCGAAGCCAGAGCGGCGAGGAGTGCGAAACGGAGCAACACGGGAATGCCTTTCTCAAAAGCCGGCAAAGCGCTGCCGCCGACAGCAATAGGGCGCGCGATCATGGCGGATTCCAGGAACGAAAACGTGAGCTGTGCCGGACGAAAAATGGCCGCGCCGGAGTCACGAACGCGCCACACGCTCCCTATATCACCGTTCGTGGCGACGGGATGATCCCCCGCCGGCTTCACCAGCACCGACGACAAGGAGAGCACCATGCTCCACGCGATGAGCGACCATGGCCCCTGCGGCGGCTTCAGGGGCTTCGAAGATGTCCGCTGGGCCGTTTCCACGGCGGAACCGAAACTCGACGAAATGCTTGCCGATCCGATGGTTCGGCTGGTGATGCGCCGCGATCATCTCGATCCGGCCGAAGTGCATCGCTTCATGGTCGAGACCGCCGAGGGGCTGAAGTCCGGCCGGCCCGGCCCGACTTTGCCGCCGTCGCCGCATTTCGGCTGACCTGCCCGGAGCATCCGGATCCCTGCCACAATCGCGCTGCGATTGCGACGGTCTGCGAACCCCCGGTTCGCGGGCCGTTTTCATTCGTACCGCCGGGAAAACGCTACCGCGGGACGTCGGTCGCCAGATTGAAATGCTGTGTCTTCAGCACGCGACCGTTCGGACTATACTGCTCGACGCTCAGCGTGGCCGCGTCGATCTTGCGGCCGCGGAAATGGCCGGCCACGCCGAACGGCATGGTGTGGTTGAAGAAGAAGCGCGACGGATCGTAGTTCGGATCGCGCAGCTCGTAGCCGAGCGCCCGCGTGGCGAGGGCGCCGATCTCGTAGGCGGTCGGCCAATCGAGGGCGGCGAAACGGCGGGCAATGTCCGAGTCGGGCCGGTTGGTGAACAGCATGGCCGGCACCACGACATTGTAGACATCGTCGATGAAATGGCCGAACTGCCCGCGCTCGCCGGTGAATTCGCTGTGGTCGGCGGTCACGAAGACGTGGACGGCGCCGGGGCGGCGCGCGAAGAAGGCAAGCAGGCGGTCGAGATTGGTTTCGTAGCAGGCGAGACCGATATCGTAGTCGAGACGCCGACGGTCCGTGCCGGTGGCGGCAGGTGGGATCGGCGGCTGGTCCGCTTCCGCGCAATTGGCGCGATAGGGTGCGTGATTGACCCGCTGATGCACGAAGGCGAACCGCGGCCCCTCCGGATCGGCGGCGAAGAAGTCCTCCAGACGGTCGAGCAGGAACTCGTCACGGCGGAGCGCGATGCGGCCCGCCGACCGCGAGGCATCGTCGATCCGGTCGACATCCGGGGTCACGCCGGCAATCTCGCCGAAGCGCATGTGCTGGGCCGAGACATAGTAGGTCCGGAAGCCGGCCGCCTTGGCCAGCCGGAACAGGGTCAGCGGCCGCCCGGCCGCAGCCCGCGGCGCATAACTGACGCGCAGGAAGGTCGGCACGCTGGCGAGCGTCCCGGTGCCGGCGGACAGGCCGAGCTTGGCGGTCAAACGGAACGGCCCGGTCCGGTCGCCGATGCGCCTGAGCAGCGGTGAATCGGGGCCGGTCCCGCTGCCGCCGTAGAGCCGCATCCGCAGCGGCGTGATGCTCTCGCCCATGATCACCGCGACGGTCACCGGCTCGCCGCGCTCCGGCCGGGGTCCGGCGAGCGGGACGACCTGGGCGTCCCCGTCGAGAAGGCCCGCGATCGGCGCGATGCGCGAGATCAGCATGTGCAGCGCGATGCCGGCCGCGTTGGGCACGGCGACCGCGGAGGCGGTCGAGCGGCCGAGGGCCGCCGCGAAGGCGTTATCGAGCAGGAAGGGCCGCGTCACGAGGCCGCCGAGCAGGACCAGGGCGGCCACGCCGCCGATCGCGAAGCGCGGCAGTCCGCGGCGTTCGAGCGCCCGATCGGCGGCGGCCAGGATGGCGGCATAGACGAGTATGAAGCCCAAGGGCGGCGCGAGCACCCGCCATTCCCCGAAGGCCGTGCGGATCAGGTCGCGGGTGTCGTTGCCGGAGATCAGGATCTGCTCGGGCTGCGGCACCTCGCCGAAATAGGCCAGCGTGGCGAGCCAGCCCCCCTGGATCAGGACCAGCAGGATCCCGAGCAGCAACCGCACGGGGCGCGGACGGGTCAGCAGGATCGCGGCGGCCAGCGCCAGCGCAACCGGAACGCTGGCGACATCGGCAAGCGCATTGCCGTTGAGACCTGCCAGGGCTGACGCGAGATCAGGAAGAAAGACCAGACCCGCCGCGGCGGGCAGGCCGAGAACAAGAGACAAACGCACCGATGACCGTCCGCTTCGTCGGCGGCCGCCGCGGTCGGTCGAGGTCGGGGGGCATTCCTGCAGCCTGCCCGCCACGACCGCCGGATGCAGGCCGCACGATCATATCGGCACGATGTACAACGCTTTGCCGGCAATTCAAGTCCCCGAACCGGGCGGGACGACCGGCTTCCGGGCACGAAAAAAGCAGCCGCGCCGGGGCGCGACTGCTCGAAAACGACCGTCGGAACGGATCGGATCAGCGCGAGTAGAACTCGACGACCAGATTCGGTTCCATGTGGACCGGATAGGGCACGTCGGTCAGCGCCGGGATGCGCGCGAACTTCGCGGTCATCTTGTGGTGATCGACTTCCAGATAGTCCGGGGTGTCGCGCTCGGACGACTGAGTCGACTCCAGGACGATGGCCAGCTGCTTGGACGCTTCCTTGACCTCGACCACGTCGCCGATCTTAACGCGATAGCTCGCCACATTGACGCGGCGGCCGTTCACGAGGATGTGGCCGTGGTTGACGAACTGGCGCGCCGCGAACGGGGTCGGCACGAACTTGGCGCGGTAGACGACCGCATCGAGACGGCGCTCGAGCAGACCGATCAGGTTCTCCGAGGAGTCGCCCTTGAGGCGCATGGCCTCGGTGTAGGTCCGCTTGAACTGCTTCTCGGAGATGTTGGCGTAGTAGCCCTTCAGCTTCTGCTTCGCCTTGAGCTGGGCGCCGAAGTCGGACACCTTGCCCTTGCGCCGCTGGCCGTGCTGGCCGGGGCCGTATTCGCGCTTGTTGACCGGAGACTTGCCGCGGCCCCACAGGTTTTCACCCATGCGGCGGTCGATCTTGTATTTCGCACTGTGACGCTTGGACATCGCGTTCTCACGTTGGTTGAACCGCAGCCAGCAAGCCACGGCTATTATTGGGGTGAGCGCGGCCTCCTCTGCCCCCTTGCGGAGGCCGACAGGACCAGGTTCCCAGCGTCGGGACCGGTCCACGGCTGCACGGAAAAACAACGCGGGCCGTTGAGGCCCGCGCTGTCTGGCCGGGTGGATAAAGGCGCAGGTCGGAGAAGTCAAGCTCGATGCGCCCGGCCGGTTGCCCCGCAGCCGGTCATGCCCGGTCGGCGCTACGTCCGATCGGCCCGGATGGTCGCCCGCTCGGTGTCGAGGATGAAGCGGCCCTCCTCCGTTCCGGACCGGACCGCATCGATCAGCGCCCGTGCCGCCTCGGCAAATTCCCGGTCGCCGGTATCGAACAGCCAGACCCGCTGTCCGCCGCATTGCATCAGGACGCGATGGCTGCTCACGGCCCGACCGATCCGGTCGGCGATCCCGCGTGTCTTCAGCCAGAAGCCGACGGCAAACAGCGGCGCCAGATACCAGGTCAGACGCGCGCCCTCCTTGCCGGACAGCGTTGCGAGGCCGAGCACCGCAATGACGCCCCATCTGAAGGTCTCGAACGCGATCCGGGCCGCCGGTTCCTGCCAGCCGGATTCGATCCACACCCGCTCGATCTGGTCGCCGGCATGGTCCCGCAGGCCGATGCTCACACCGCGGGACGAGGTTCTGATCTCAGACATGCTCTCCGCGACGCCGTGGATCCGCCGTTCCGGCCATCAGTTTGCGGTCATCCGGGCAGATTTGCCAAGACCCGGCGCGGACCCGCCGTCACGGCGCGACGGGGACCAGTCCGTAGCGCTCGACCAGGGCGACCAGCCCGGGCGGTTGCGTTCGCCCGGAGGTGAACAGGGCCCGTCCGCGCACCGCGCGCGGTGTGTCCTCCGCGACGGCGGGACCGGTCAATTGGACGACGCGGCGGGCAATGGCCGGGGCCGGATCGATCCAGGACACCTCCCAGGGCGCCACCGCGCGCATGCGCTCAACCAGGAACGGATAGTGCGTGCAGGCCAGCACCACGGTATCGGTCTTCGCGCCGCGCTGGCGGCGGAAGCAGGGCTTGATCTCGGCGCGGATGAGATCGGCCGAAATCGCCTCCCCGCGGATCTCCGCCTCGGCGAGTGCCGCCAGATGGTGCGAGCCGACCAGCGTGACGGCGACATGGCTGGCGAAGGTGTCGATCAGGGCGCGGGTGTAGTCGCGCTTCACGGTGCCGGGCGTTGCCAGCACGCTGACCAGGCCCGACCGCGTCGCCGCCGCCGCCGGCTTGATCGCCGGGACCGTACCGACGAAGGGAACCGCGAAGCGGGCGCGCAGGGGGCCGAGCACCAGGGTCGAGGCGGTGTTGCAGGCGATGACCACCAGATCCGGCGCCATCTCGCCGATCAACCGGTCCATCAGCGCGACGATCCGGTCGACCAGCGCGCCCTCCTCCCAGCCGCCATAGGGGAACCCCGCATCGTCGGCGACATAGAGATAGTCGGCATCCGGCCGGGCCGCCACGACCTCGCCGAGCACCGACAGGCCGCCGATCCCGGAATCGAACACCAGGATGCGCGGTCGGGCGATGCAGACGGACGGCATGGGTGCAGGTGAGCCCGAGGACGCGAAACTCTCGACGCGGGCCATCACGATCCTCCGGTCCAGGGCGGTCCGGGCGGACCGCCCGGAGGGAAGCGGGCACGGGCGCGACGCAGTACCTTCTATCGCCCGGCCCGGAGCAATCAAGCCATGACAGGGTTAAGGCGAGGTTTCCGAAATATTGACGAACCATGAACCTCTGCCCATTTGCGCCGCAAAGGTCGCGGCCTGCCGCCTAAAATCTCAATCCTGCCAAACTCCTGTGCCATTCAGCACCGGTCCGTCGGGCTTCCCGCCCCAAACCCGATCTCGCAAGCCGGGAGGCTCCGCTGCCGCACGATACCCCCCTCATTACGACGATCGTCGCCGGCCTCGGGCTCGCCTTCGTTTTCGGCTTTCTCGCGCAGCGCCTCCGCCTGCCGACCATCGCCGGCTACCTCGTCGCGGGCGTCGTGATCGGCCCCTTCACACCCGGCTACGTGGCGGACCAGAAGCTCGCCGGGGAACTGGCGGAACTGGGCGTCATCCTGCTGATGTTCGGGGTCGGGCTGCATTTCTCGTTGAAGGATCTGCTCGCGGTGCGCGCCATCGCGGTGCCGGGGGCGATCGGCCAGATCGCGGCGGCGACGCTGCTCGGCATGGGGCTCGCCTGGCTGATGGGCTGGTCGGTCGGCGCCGGCTTCGTGTTCGGCCTCGCCCTGTCGGTCGCCAGCACGGTAGTGCTGCTGCGCGCCCTGCAGGAACGGCGCATCGTGGAGACCGAGCGCGGCCGCATCGCCGTCGGCTGGCTGATCGTCGAAGACATCGCGATGGTCCTGACCCTGGTCCTGCTGCCGCCGCTCGCCGGCATGCTCGGCGGCACCGTCCCGGCGGAAAGCACCGGCGGGCTGGCCGCTTCCTTCGGCTTCACCTCGATCTGGGCGACGCTCGGCCTCACCGCGATCAAGATCGCCGCCTTCGTCACCCTGATGCTGGTCTTCGGCCGCAAGCTGATCCCCTGGCTGCTGCATGCGGTCGCCCATTCGGGATCGCGCGAATTGTTTCGCCTGTCCGTGCTCGCCCTGGCGCTCGGCGTCGCCTACGGCTCGTCGGCCCTGTTCGGGGTATCCTTCGCGCTCGGCGCCTTCTTCGCCGGCATGGTGATGGCGGAATCGCCGCTCTCGACCCAGGCCGCCCGCGAGACCTTGCCGCTGCGCGACGCCTTCGCGGTGCTGTTCTTCGTCTCCGTCGGCATGCTGTTCGACCCCGCCGCCCTGCTGCAGGCCCCGATCGGGGTGATCGCGACCTTCCTGGTCATCGTTCTGGGCAAGTCGGTCGTCGCCTACCTGATCGTGATCGGCTTCCGCTATCCGCGCGCCACCGCCCTGACCATCGCGGTCAGCCTCGCCCAGATCGGCGAATTCTCCTTCATCCTGATCGTGCTCGGCCGCCAGCTCGGCATCGTCCCGGAAGGCGCCCAGGACCTGGTCGTCGCCGGCGCGCTCGTGTCGATCCTGATCAATCCCCTCCTGTTCCTGGCTCTGGACCGCTGGCAGCATCGGACCGAGGCGAAGGCCGAGGCCGCGGAAGCCGCCGAAAAGGCGCATTCCGAGCCGGCCGCGACCAAGCCGGACGGCGAGGCCGCCGCGGCCCCCACCGCACTGACCGGCCATGCCGTTCTGGTCGGGTACGGCCGGGTCGGACGCCGGGTGGCGGAAGCGCTGAAGGCCGGCGGGCAGGCCTTCCTGGTCATCGAGGCGGAGGCCGATGCGACCACCCCGCTCGCCGCCGCCGGCATCGAGACCCATGTCGGTACGGCCGGCGAACCCGGCATGCTGGAGCGGATCAACCTCGCCGGCGCGCGCTGGGTGATCTCCGCCATTCCGGACGCTTTCGAGGCCGGCGCGCTGATCGAACGGGCCCGCAGCGCCAATCCGAATGTCCGCATCGTCGCCCGGGCGGCCGGCCCCGAGGCGGTCGACTATCTGAAGGGGCTCGGCGCCGACGTGATCCTGGTCGGCGAGGAAGAGATCGCCGCCGGCATGATCCGCGCGACCATCGGCGGTGCCCCGCCGACCCCGCCGCGCGCCGCCGCCGCCGGTCCCTCACCATCGGCCCCGGCTTCCGGCGGCATGGCCGATCCGGGCGGACTCGAACACTGACGCCCCCCCGCGACTTGCGGTGATCGCAGGTACCCTAGCCCTCGTCGCCACCCTCCCCGCCCTTCGGCTCGACATTGCGATGCGCGTGGCGGGCGGCGGTCGGGCGGGTCGGGCGGCGCTCCAGGGCGGACAGCACGCCGCGCAGCGAGCGGACCTCCTGCTCGGTCAAGCGGGCCTTCTGAAAGATCGAGCGGAGGTTGCGGACCATGCTGCCGCGCTTCTCGGGTGGACGGAAAAACTCGACCGTGTCGAGCGCCGTCTCCAGATGACCGAAGAAGCCGAGCACGTCATCCTTGCTGGCCAGCGGCGAGCGCTCCTTCTCGGGGAACGGCGTCCAGGCCGTATCGCCGATCACCACCTTGCGCCACTCATAGGCGACGGTCAGCACCGCCTGGCCGAGATTCAGCGACGGGAAGGCCGGATCGATCGGGATGGTCAGGATGGCATCGGCCAGCCCGACCTCGTCCGAGGTCAACCCATTGCGTTCGCGCCCGAAGACCAGCCCGACCGCCTCGCCGCGGTCGATCGCGGCGCGCAGCAGCGGCGCGGCAGTGGCCGGGGAGACGACCGGCTTGGCGATGTCATGCGCCCGGGCCGTGGTGGCGAAGACGGTGTTGAGGCCGCTGAGCGCCGCCTCGAGCGTCGGGAAGGTCTCGACCGGATCGAGAATCGCATCCGAGCCGGACGCCATGGCGATCGCCTTGTCGTTCGGGAACGGTTCGCGCGGATCGACCAGGCGCAGCCGGCGCAGCCCGAAATTGGCCATGGCTCGCATCGCCGCGCCGACATTCTCGGCCATCTGGGTGCCGACCAGGATGACGACGGGGGCTGCAGAGGGCGGCGGGGCGGTCTCGGATGACGTCATTCCGTGTCTTCTCTGTCTGTCTGGCGCGTTTCCGCTTCCTCATATAGGCGGCAGGCATGTTGCGCCATCGAAGCCCGGTCCGCACCATTGGCCTGACGTTCCGGCTCTGCCTCCTGATCGGACTGGCGGTGGCCACAGGTCATCCGGCTCGCGCGGCCTGCGGACTGGACCAGCCGGGCTATCGCGACGCCGCCGGCGCCTGTGTCGGGTGGCCCCAACTCGAGGGCCGCTGCGGCGTGCCGCCGGAGACGCGCTGCACCCCGGACGAGCCCGATCCGGCCGCCGCCCGGATCGTCGCGACGCCGCGCGGCGACCCGTCGCTGCCCGCCTGCAAGGGCTGCGGCTGCAAGGGAGGCCCGGGCTATCGCGGCCCGGACGGCCGCTGCGCCGGCTGGAAGGACCTGTCCCGCACCTGCGGCACGCCCCTGCCCGGCCGCTGCACCGCGGAAGGGCCGGCCGCGGAAGCCGGCGCGGTCGCCGACCAGCAGGACATGATCCGCGCGCGCAGTCACCGAAAGTCGCCCTGATCGGCCGGCCCATCCCCGAACGGATACCTTGGCGGCGGCATGTCGTCGCGCTATAGACGCACGACTTTTCGCAGGCGCACAATCGCCATGCCGAGCCGGCATGCGAACCCGCCGCGGGGGCATTTCCGTTCCAACCGAGGGAACCCAAGATGGCGAAGATCAAGGTAGCCAATCCGGTCGTCGATCTCGACGGCGATGAGATGACCCGCATCATCTGGCAGCTCATCAAAGACAAGCTGATCTTCCCCTATCTCGACCTTCAGATCGAGTATTACGACCTCTCGGTCGAGAACCGCGACGCCACCAACGATCAGGTCACCGTCGACGCCGCCAACGCCATCAAGAAGCACGGCGTCGGCATCAAATGCGCGACCATCACGCCCGACGAAGCGCGCGTGGCGGAATTCAACCTCAAGAAGATGTGGAAGTCGCCGAACGGGACGATCCGCAACATCCTCGGCGGCGTGATCTTCCGTGAGCCGATCATCTGCAAGAACGTGCCGCGCCTGGTGCCGGGCTGGACCCAGCCGATCATCGTCGGCCGCCACGCCTTCGGCGATCAGTATCGCGCGACCGACTTCGTCGTACCCGGCAAGGGCAAGCTGACCATCAAGTTCGTCGGCGAGGACGGCAAGACGATCGAGCACGAAGTGTTCGACTTCCCCGGCGGCGGCGTCGCCATGGCGATGTACAACCTTGACGAATCGATCAAGGAATTCGCCCGCGCTTCGCTGAACTACGGCCTGATGCGCAACTATCCGGTCTATCTCTCGACCAAGAACACCATCCTGAAGGCCTATGACGGCCGCTTCAAGGATATCTTCCAGGAGATTTACGAGGCCGAGTTCAAGGCCGAGTTCGAGAAGCGCAAGCTCGTCTACGAGCATCGCCTGATCGACGACATGGTCGCCTCGGCACTGAAGTGGTCCGGCGGCTATATCTGGGCCTGCAAGAACTATGACGGCGACGTGCAGTCCGACACCGTCGCTCAGGGCTTCGGCTCGCTCGGCCTGATGACCTCCGTGCTGGTCACGCCCGACGGCCGCACCGTCGAGGCCGAGGCCGCCCACGGCACCGTCACGCGCCACTATCGCGAGCACCAGAAGGGCAAGGAGACCTCGACCAACTCGATCGCCTCCATCTTCGCCTGGACCCGTGGCCTCGCCCATCGCGCCAAGCTCGACGACAATGCCGATCTCGCCAAGTTCGCCGCGACCCTCGAGAAGGTCTGCGTCGACACGGTCGAAGCCGGCGCGATGACCAAGGATCTCGCCCTCCTGGTCGGCGCCGACCAGAAGTGGCTTTCCACCACCGGCTTCCTGGAGAAGATCGCCAGCAATCTCGAAGCCGAGATGGCCAAGTGGTGAGCCGATCCGGCGCGAGCGGATCGCTTTGAGCGCAGCGGCGGGCCCGAGGGCCCGCCGTTCTTTTTCTCGGAACATTCCTCCAGGGCTGCCTCAGCGCTCGACGGCGACGAGGCGCAGGCCGAGGCCGACGAAGGCCAGCGCGAACAGGCGGCGCATCCAGACGACCACCCGCGGCCGCGCCATCACGGCGCGCCGCACGGAGCCGGCGGCGATGCCGTAGAGCGCGAAGACCGCGAAGGTGATGGCCATGAACAGGCCTGACAGTTCCAGCATGGGCACGACCGCGTCAGGGCTGTGCGCCGGCAGAAACTGCGGCAGGAAGGCCATGAAGAACAGCGGCAGCTTCGGATTGAGCAGGTTGACCGCGATGGCCTCGATCACGATCCGCCCGGCCGGCAGGTTCCGCCCGGCCGCCTCGACGCCGAGCGCACTGGCATCGCGCAGCGTGCGCCAGGCCATCGCCAGCAGATAGGCGACGCCGGCATAGCGCAGCATGTCGAAGGCGAGCGCACTGGTGTGGAACAGCGCCGCGAGCCCGGTCAGCGCCGCGGCGAGATGCGGGACGATGCCCAAGGTGCAGCCGGCGGCCGCCACCACGCCCGCCCATCGGCCGCCGGCCAGCGCGGTCGAAAGAGTATAGAGGACACCGGTCCCGGGCGACGCGACGACGATCAAGGTGACGAGAAGGAACTCTGTGGTCATGGATGGCGGCTCCCTGCGGCCGGCGACAGGCCCGGCCAAGCCCGTCATTGGAGGCCGGGACGCGCCGCTGCGTCTTGAAGCCGATTGCGGACGGGATCAGCGGCAGGCAGCGCGATAGCGTGCCGGAGTGATGCCGAACTGCCGGGAAAAGGCGCGAGTCAGATGGCTCTGGTCGGCGAAACCGGCCTTCAGGGCCGCCTCGACTGGGGTATCGCCCGCCGCCAGACAGACGCGTGCCAGCCCGACGCGCCGCTGCAGGCGGTAGGCCGCGGGTGAGACGCCGAGTGCGCGCTCGAAGGCCCTGAGCACCTGGAAGCGCCCGAGACCGGCGAGCGCCGCCAGTTCGGCGAGCGTGGCCGGCATCTCCGGCGCTTCGTCGAGCCGCTGCCGCACCCGCGCGACGGACGCGGGCAGGTCCGGCCGGGGACCGCGCCGATTGCCGTACCGGCCGAACAGGCGGGCCAGGACCGCAGCCAGAACCTCGTCGCCGGGCAGGCTGTCGGTCGATGCGACGCTCAAGGCCCGGGCGGCACCGAGCAGGCGGGCGGCCAGATCGTCATCGGCGATGACCGGCTGGACGATCGCGTCGGCGTGCGATCCGAGGTCGTCGAGGACCGCACCGGCGGTCGCCGGATCGAGATACAGCATGGTCCAGGCACGGCGCACACCGCCGACCGCCAGTCCGTCGTGCATCTCGCCGGGATTGACCGTGATGACCGACCCGGCGCCGGCTTCGACCATGCCGCGGCCGCTCCATGAGCGCTGCCATCCCCCAGTCAGCACGCCGACCCCGAACTGGTCGTGACTGTGGCGCGGAAAGCTGCGATCGGTCTCGAGCCGGCGCACTTCCACACCGGCGCGCCCGGTGCGCGGCTGCACCACGCTATGGTCGCCGCCTTGTGCGGGCGCCCCCCGGCGCTCGGTGCCCGGAGACCCGCCGTCCCAACCTGCGGTCACGTCCGACCCTCCGGTCCCAGTCCGGGCGCTGCATCAATCTCCTCTGTGGCGATATCCCCCTTCGGCGTCACGCCCTCGCGCGCCACCCGGGCGCGGGCGACATGGCGGATATGGTCCGCCAGCGTATGATTCTTGGCCATCAGATGCTGCAGATCAGTGGCGTCGAGCAGCATCAGCCGGCAGGGCGTCAGCGCGACCACGTCGGCCGAGCGGGTCGCCTTGCGCAGCACCGCGATCTCGCCGAAGAAGGCGCCGTCGGAGAGACGCACCTTCTCGTCCGGCAGGTCGATTTCGACCGTGCCCGAGGCGATGAAATACATGCAATGGGCCGGCTCGCCCGCATAGGTGATGACCGTGCCGGCCTCGACCGACTGCGCACTGAGGAGCCGGGTCACGTCGGCGATTTCGGCCGCATTCAGTTCGGCGAACAGCGGCACGCGCGCCACCATGCCCCAGGTGACGACGAAATCGCGCTGGTGGATCTCGCGCGCGAAGGCGGTCGCGATGATGCCGACCGGCAGGGCGAACATGCAGAAGCCGAACAGCATGACCACCCCGGCCAGCGCCTTGCCGGCGCCCGTGACCGGGACCACGTCGCCATAGCCGACCGTGCTCAGCGTCGTGACGGCCCAATACATGGCGAGCGGGATCGAGCCGAATCGGTCGGGCTGCACCTCGCCCTCGATGGCATGCATCAGCGAGGCGGCGGAGACGATCAGGCCGGCCATCACCACCGCACTCGCCGTCAAGGCGCGCCGCTCGGAGGTCACCGCCTGCACCAGCGACCCCATGCCGGGCGAATAGCGCGACAGCTTGAGGAAGCGCAGCAGGCGGAAAATGGCCAGGACGTTCAGGTCCCAGATGTCGAGAATGAAGCCCAGAATGGTCGGCGCGAAGGCGAGCAGGTCGACGATCGCCGAGGGCTGCAGCATAAACCGCAGCCGCGCCCGCAAGGGGCCGATGCGCCGGAACGGCCCGTGCAGGTCGGCCACCCACAGCCGCAGAAGATACTCGGTGGCGAACAGCAGCACGGTGACCAGTTCGACCGCCAGGAACAGCCCGCCATAGGCACGGGCATAGTGCGGAACCGTCTCCAGGACGACTGCCGACAGATTGACGACGATGATGAGAACGATCAGCCGGTTGGCCGCGATGGCCATCCGGTCGCCCGGGCTGGCCAGTTCGAGCAGGTCGTAGACGCGCTGCTTGATCCGCAGCAGCGACCCGGACGGCATCGGCGACACCTCTCCTGAACGTTCCTTAGAGCAAGGTCCGATCAGAGCGGCTCGCTCTGATCGAAAAACGCTTGCGCAAACAAAAACATACAGAGCATCTTCCGGTCCACTCAGAGCGGATGATGCTCTGGTGCGGCGCTCCCAGTCTCTCAGGCAGCATCCTGCCGTGCCGTCATGACGAAGTCAGCACGGTCCTTCGTCGCGGTCGATGGAGCGCACGCAAAATCGAGAGCCGGCGGCGTCCTGCGCGGCTGAAATCGCCGTCCGTGGCAGGAGCTTGGCCGGTCGGCCGATGTCCGGCCGTCATCCCGGCGGCAGCGCCGCGTGCCGCCGGCCCGCGCCCCCGCCGCGGCGACACGAACGGGCCATCGACCGAGCCCGGCAGCCACCCGCCCGGCGGCTCCGGATGACCGCACACCGCGCCGGCCCCGCGGACGGCTCCGCCTGCGGCGAGGCCGCCGATTGCTCGCGAAGCGTCGGCCGAAACCCCGCCGGGGAGGCAAGCCTGCCCGAGGTGGCAAGCCTGCCCGAACAGGCCAAGCCGCAGCGGGGCGCCGGACCGCGTCCGTCAGGTCACCGGCACGACGATCCAGCGACTGTCGGTCCGAGACGCAGGCGCCCGACATCATGCGGCTCGACGGATCGCCCACGGCGATCGCGGCAGCCTCAGGCCGCCGCGATCGCCCCCGCGATCGCCTCGATCGCCTCCGCCGCCTTGGTGCCGTCCGGACCGCCGGCCTGCGCCATGTCCGGGCGGCCGCCGCCGCCCTTGCCACCGAGCGCTTCTGATCCGATCCGGACCAGATTGACCGCGCTGTTCGCCTGTATCAGGTCCTTGGACACGGCCACGACGATCGAGGCCTTGTTGTCCTCCGCGACGCCGACGATGGTCACGATGCCCGAACCGAGCTGGGTATTGGCCTCCTCGGCGATCGACTTCAGATCCTTCGCCGAAACCCCGGTCACGACGCGACCGAGGAACTTGATGCCGGCAATGTCGCGGATCCCGTCACCGGCCGCCCCGCCGCCGCCGCCCATGGCGAGCTTCTTCTTGGCCTCGCCGAGATCGCGTTCGAGCTTGCGGCGCTCGTCCACCAGCGTCTCGACGCGGCCGAGCAGGTCGCCCGGTGCGACGCGCAGGACGCCGGCGAGGTCGCGCACGCGGCGATCCTGCTCGGCGAGATAGCGCCGGGCTCCGGCCGCCGTGACGGCTTCCAGACGGCGCACGCCGGCCGCGACCGCGCTTTCGGCGAGCACGGTGACCAGGCCGATGTCGCCGGTCCGGCCGACATGGGTGCCGCCGCACAGTTCGACCGAATAGGTCTTGCCGGCGCGGTTGCCGTCCGTGTAGCGGCCCATCGAGACGACGCGGACCTCTTCGCCGTATTTCTCGCCGAACAGCGCGCGCGCGCCGGAGGCGATCGCGTCGTCGACACCCATCAGGCGGGTCACGACGGCGTCGTTCTGGAGAATGACCGCGTTGGCGATCTCCTCGACGCGGCTGATCTCCTCCGCCGACAGGGGCTTGGGATGCGAGAAGTCGAAGCGCAGGCGCTCCGGCGCGACCATCGAACCCTTCTGCGCGACATGGTCGCCGAGCACTTCGCGCAGCGCCTCGTGCAGCAGATGGGTGGCCGAATGGTTGGCGCGGATCGCGCCGCGGCGGCCGTGGTCGACGACCAACTGCAGCGCCTGGCCCGGCTCCAGCACGCCCGCCTCGACCACGCCGGAATGGACGAACAGACCGCCGCCCTGCTTCTGGGTGTCGGTGACGCGGAAGCGGACGCCACCCTCGCCGGTCATGACGCCTTCGTCGCCGACCTGACCGCCGGATTCGCCGTAGAAGGGCGTCTGGTTCAGAACCACCGCGCCCTCGCGGCCGGCCTCCAGCCGCTGCGTTTCGGCACCGTCCGCGACCAGCGCCAGCACCACGCCTTCGGCGGTTTCGGTGTCGTAGCCGAGGAACTCGGTCGCGCCGACCCGCTCCTTGATGCCGAACCAGATCGCCTCGGAGGCCGCCTCGCCGGTGCCCGCCCAGTTGGCGCGGGCCTCGGCGCGCTGGCGCGCCATGGCATCCTGGAAGCCGTCGATATTGACGTGGATGTCGCGGCGACGCAGCGCATCCTGGGTCAGATCGAGCGGGAAGCCGAAGGTGTCGTAGAGCTTGAAGGCGGTTTCGCCGTCGAGCATGTCGCCGGGCCGGAAGCCCTCGGTCGCTTCCTCGAGCAGGCCGAGGCCGCGCTCGAGCGTGCGGCGGAAGCGGGTCTCCTCGAGGCGCAGCGTCTCGGTGACCAGGGCCTCGGCGCGGCCGAGCTCCGGATAGGCCCGTCCCATCTCGCCGACCAGCGTCGGCACGAGGCGGTAGAGCACCGGATCGCGCGCGCCGAGCAGATGCGCATGTCGCATGGCGCGGCGCATGATGCGGCGCAGCACGTAGCCGCGGCCCTCGTTGGACGGCAGCACGCCGTCGGCGATCAGGAAGGAGGTGGCGCGCAGATGGTCGGCGATGACCCGGTGGCTCGCCCGGGCGTCACCCTCGGCGGCGACGCCGGTCAGTTCGACCGAGGCGCGGATCAGCGCCTTGAACAGGTCGATGTCGTAATTGTCGTGCACGCCCTGCAGCACCGCGGCGACCCGCTCCAGGCCCATGCCGGTGTCGATCGAGGGCTTGGGCAGCCGGGTCCGCGTGCCGTCCGCGAACTGCTCGAACTGCATGAAGACGAGATTCCAGATCTCGATGAAGCGGTCGCCGTCCGCCTCCGGCGAGCCGGGCGGGCCGCCCCAGATGTGGTCGCCGTGATCGAAGAAGATCTCCGAGCAGGGGCCGCACGGGCCGGTATCGCCCATCTGCCAGAAATTGTCCGAGGTCGAGATGCGGATGATGCGGTCTTCCGGCAGCCCGGCGATCTTCTTCCAGAGCCCGAGCGCCTCGTCGTCCTCGGAATAGACCGTCACGGTCAGCCGGTCCGCCGGCAGGCCGAATTCGCGCGTCACCAGGTTCCAGGCCAACTCGATCGCGCGGTCCTTGAAATAGTCGCCGAACGAGAAATTGCCCAGCATCTCGAAGAAGGTATGGTGCCGGGCGGTGTAGCCGACATTGTCCAGGTCGTTGTGCTTGCCGCCGGCGCGCACGCATTTCTGCGCCGTCGAGGCGCGCTGATAGGCGCGCTTCTCGACCCCGGTGAACAGGTTCTTGAACTGCACCATGCCCGAATTGGCGAACATCAACGTCGGATCGTTGCGCGGCACGAGCGGGCTCGACGGCACGATCTCGTGCCCGGCCTTGGCGAAGTAGTCGAGGAACGCCGACCTGATCTCGTTGACGCCGCTCATGAACCTGTCGATCCCTTGGTGCTTGCTCGGAAAACCCCGGAGCTTTTAGCCGCCGGCCGGCCCCCTGTCCACCGCAACGGCACCATTGCCACACGCGAAAGGCCGGCAAATCCACCCGCCCCGCAAAAAGGCGCGGCACCGAGGGTACCGCGCCGCATCCGTCACCCGATCACCGGCCCGTGATCACCGGCCCGCACCGCGAGGCCGCCAACCGCCATCGCCCGGCGGCAGGGGCCCCGCCGGCCGGGACAGCCAACACCGGGGCGCCGTCTCGGGGGACCGCGGCCGGCAGCCCTGCCGCGGGCCGGTCCCGGCGCCTCCGAAGGATCAATCCGTGACCGGACCATCCTCGTCTTCGGCCGTTCCGGTCGGCAGGATCTTGTCGGCGATCAGACCCGCATTCTGCCGGATGGAGGCCTCGATCTTGGCCGCCACGTCCTTGTTCTCGCGCAGGAAATTCTTGGCATTCTCGCGGCCCTGGCCGACGCGCTGGCTCTCGAAGGAGAAC
Source organism: Prosthecodimorpha staleyi (assembly GCF_018729455.1). Taxonomy (NCBI): domain Bacteria; kingdom Pseudomonadati; phylum Pseudomonadota; class Alphaproteobacteria; order Hyphomicrobiales; family Ancalomicrobiaceae; genus Prosthecodimorpha; species Prosthecodimorpha staleyi. The sequence continues at coordinate 462,962 of NZ_JAHHZF010000001.1, forward strand.
CACGAACCGGACTTGTCGACGATGCCGGCCTTGACGCCGAGATCGACCAGCTCGCCGACCTTGGAGATGCCCTCGCCATACATGATGTCGAATTCGACCTCCTTGAACGGAGGCGCCATCTTGTTCTTGACGACCTTGACGCGGGTCTGGTTGCCGGTGACCTCGTCGCGATCCTTGATCGCGCCGATGCGGCGGATGTCGAGACGGATCGAGGCATAGAACTTGAGCGCGTTGCCGCCGGTGGTGGTCTCCGGATTGCCGAACATCACGCCGATCTTCTGGCGGATCTGATTGATGAAGATCACCATGGTCTTCGACTTGGAGATCGAGCCGGTCAGCTTGCGCAGCGCCTGGCTCATCAGGCGGGCCTGCAGGCCGGGCAGGCTGTCGCCCATCTCGCCCTCGAGCTCCGCCTTCGGGGTCAGGGCGGCGACCGAATCGATCACCAGCACGTCGACGGCGCCGGAGCGCACCAGCGTGTCGCAGATCTCCAGCGCCTGCTCGCCGGCATCCGGCTGGGAGATCAGGAGGTCGTCGAGATTGACGCCGAGCTTGCGGGCATAGATCGGATCGAGCGCATGCTCCGCGTCGATGAAGGCGCAGATGCCGCCCTTCTTCTGCGCCTCGGCGATGCAATGCAGCGCCAGCGTGGTCTTGCCCGAGGATTCCGGCCCGTAGATCTCGACGATGCGCCCGCGCGGCAGGCCGCCGATGCCGAGCGCGATGTCGAGCCCGATCGATCCGGTCGAGACCACCTCGACCTCGACCACCTTGCCCTGGCCGAGGCGCATGATCGACCCCTTGCCGAAACTCCGCTCGATCTGCGTCAGTGCGGCGTCCAACGCCTTGGTCTTGTCCATGCCATCCCCTTCGACCAGCCGAAGTTGCGCCTGTGCCATCTGCCGCACTCCATATCACACGCGCCTGACGGCGCGCCAAACCGATCTGATGTACTCATTTTGTTCCATATGCGCCAGAGTCTGTCAAGCGCCTTATCCGCAATGCTTTTCGGACGTGTGTTTTAGCTTTGTTCTGCAGCCCTCGAAGGTCGCGCGAAGCCGGCGCTGGTGGTGGTGCGACCGCGACTCGGAGGCCCTGCCGGCACCCGCCCGCCCCCGGGACGTCGCGGCGCCGGAACGTCACGTCCCCCGGACGTCACGACGCCGCCCCGCGGCGGCGGGACGGCGTCGGCATTGCGGTGCGACGGCGGACCGTCCGCCGGCAGATCAGAAGCGGATCTTGGCGCCGAGCCGGGCCGAGCCCCACAGGCTGCCGTCGCGCATCGCGGTGCCGTCGATGCTGGCGGCGACGACCGCGTTGTCGGAGACGGCCGCCTCGAAGCCGACCGCGCCGTAGGCGCCGAGACCGGTCTTGTCCTTGTCACGGATGCGGAAGCCGGCGCCGCCGAACGATCCGGCCAGATCCGCGCCCTGCCCGCTGGTCCCGATCACGCCCGCCGTGCCGGTCAGCACCATGCCGGAGCCGACCGCGACCCGGCCGTTCAGCTCGAGCCGGCCTTCGAGGGTGCCGGTGGTGCGGTCCTTGAAGGTCAGGCGGGTTCCGGCCACGGTCTCGTCGTAGCCGTCGTGGAAGACGGCGATGTAGCGCAGGCGCGCCGCCGGGGTCAGCGTGAAGCCCTGGAAGGCGATCGCCTGGGAGAGCGCCAGTTGCGGGCTCAGGAAGGTCTGGTCCGGCGAGCTCTTCGCCTTGACGGTGCCCGAGCCGCCGGCCGCCCAGGTGCGGGTGGTGTCGTCGCGGGTGCGGCCGAGGGTCAGCGAACCGTCGACATCCATGCCGCCGCGCCCGGTCCGGCCGTAGAGGCCGGCGATCATATGGGTCAGGTCGGAGGATTGCCGCCCGGCCAGGCTCGACGAACCGCCCGCGCCGCCGACGAAGCCGCCGATCCGGGCGCCGCTCGAGAGCGTGCCGTCGATGCCGAACAGGCCGCCGGTCCAGCGCGCCGAGAGATTGCGCCCGCTGCCCTCCACGTCGAAGCTGCCGCCGCCGGTGAAGGCCTGGAACCAGGCGCCCTGCCCCGGTTGCCGCCGGGCCGCGTCGACGCTGTCGAAGGCCGCCGCTGCCCGTCCCCCGGTCGCCGCATAGCCGAGCGCGCCGCCCTGGCTCGACGCAGTGCCGGCCAACCGGCCCGCCAGGATGGGATCGATCGCGCCGAACAGAGCCGAGGTCGTATCGACCGGCTTGACGGTTTCGTCGAAGGTCGCGATCCGGGTCTGGGTGACGGCGACCGGACCGCGGGCATTGACCGTGACGCCGGTCGTCGAGGCCATGTCGAGGATGCGGTTCTCGCGGGCCAGATTGATGGTATCGGCGCCGCCGCCCATGTCGACCAGACCGCCGATCACGGCGCCGCGCCGGATGGTCAGGGTGTCGTCGCCGGTGCCGAGGCCGATGGCGCCGGCCGTGCCGACGATCGCCCCGCGGGTGTCGATGACGTTGTTGTAGGCGCCGAGGATGCGGACGCCCCAGCCGTCCTTGCCCTCGATCCGGCCGTCGTTGACGAGCGTCGTCGCCGCGACGCCCGCCCCGCCGGAGCCGTCGTCGATGAGAATGCCGGTATTGGCGCCGGAGATCAGGGCGCCGGCATGGTTGCGGATGCTGCCGCCGCCGGCCGCGATGCCCTCGGAGCCGTTGGCCAGGCCGCCGCTGTCGACGCCGCCGGCCCCGGTTCCCTTGATCTTGCCGTAGTTCTCGATGGTCGCCACGCCGTCGATGTCGACGCCGTCGCCGTCGCCGTTATTCGCGGTCGAATCGCCGCCGGTGGCATGCGCATAGGCGTTGCCCGCGCCCGCATAGGCGCCGATGATCGTGCCGTAGTTGATCACCGTGCCGGTCCCGTCGCTGCCGACGCCGGAGCCGTTGCGGCCGATGATGGTCGCGCCGGCTTCGTTCTGGACCCAGATGTCGTCGTCGGCGGTGATGCCGTGGCGGGATCCCGTGATGGTGCCGTAGTTGGTCACCGTCACGCCGAGATTGCCGCCGACATCGATGGCGTCGTGAGCGCTCGGCGCGCCGTTACAGGCCGAGCCGAGATAGTCCGGGCACTTGGTGTTGACGGCGCCGTAGCTGGCGATGGTGCCGTAGTTGATGATGGCGGTGTTGGCACCGGGCCGCAGGGCATCGTCGCCGTCGGCACGAATGACCGCGCTGCGGACGGTCGCCGAGCCGTTGGTGATGGTGCCGCCGCCCGTCGAATCGCGCAGGTCCAGCGCCTGGCCGCTGCCATTGGCCGTACCGATCTGATGGATCGTGCCGAGATTGGTGATCGTGTAGGTGGCGTTGGCATTGACCTTGAGGACGTCGTCGCCGAGCGCCTGGATCACGCCGCCCGCGCCATTGGTCACCACCAGTGACAGGGCGGTGCCGCCGTTGTAGCGGATCGCGCGGCCGGTGCCGGTCTGGGCGATGGTGCCGTCGTTGACGATGGTCGCCGTGCCGGCGGAATTGGACACCGTGACGGCGACCGTCGAGCCGCCGACCGACAGGATGCCGCCCGCTTCGACCGTACCGGTCTCGCCGGCCGCGAGGGTCTTGGCGCTGTTGTCGGTGGTCCCGTTCGGCACCGTGAAGGAGGCCGCGCCGACCGGCCCGGCGCCGGCGGCAAGAGCCAGCACGAATAGAGAGGCGCCGGCCAGCAGGGCCGGCCTGCGCGCGAAGTTCGACGTCATGTAACCCCCGACAAATACGACCGATATCAAGATCGGCGCAACCTGCCGGCGCCTCATGACAGTTGCATAACACAGAGGGCGTTTTGCGCGCGGCTTTGCCGGGCGCGGCATCCATGCAACATGAGGCCGAACGGAGATGCCCAGCCCCATGATCCTCGCCGACATCCTCGCCCCCTCGCCCGAAGTCGCCGACGCGCTGGCCGCGGGCCGGCCGGTGGTGGCACTGGAATCGACCATCGTCAGCCACGGCCTGCCCTGGCCGGGCAATCTGGAGACCGCCCAGGCGATCGAGGCGACCGTTCGGGCAGGCGGCGCCGTGCCGGCGACCATCGCGGTCCTGGACGGCCGGCTGCGGATCGGGCTGGAGCCGGACGATCTTGCCCGGCTCGCACGAGCCGATGGGGTGATGAAGCTCTCCCGCGCCGATCTCGCCTTCGCGGTCGCGACCGGACGGCCGGGTGCGACAACGGTCGCGGCGACCATGATCGCCGCGCGCCTCGCCGGCATCCGCGTCTTCGCGACCGGCGGCATCGGCGGGGTTCATCGCGGCGCCGAGGCGAGCTTCGACATCTCCGCCGATCTGCAGGAACTGGCCCGCAGCGAGGTGGCGGTGGTCTCGGCCGGCGCCAAGGCGATCCTCGACCTGCCCAAGACGCTGGAAGTGCTGGAGACGCTCGGCGTGCCGGTGGTCGGCTGGAAGACGGACGATTTCCCGGCCTTCTGGTCGCGCCGCTCCGGCCTGCCCGCACCGCTGCGGGTCGACGACGCGCCGACCCTGGCGCGGTTCATGGCGGCGCGGCGCGCGCTCGGGCTCGGCGGCGGGCTGCTGGTGGCCAATCCGGTGCCGCCGGCCGACGAGATCGACGCCGACGAGATGGCCGGCCATATCGCCGGCGCCCAGGCCGAGGCCGAGCGCGCCGGAATCCGGGCCAAGGCGGTGACGCCGTTCCTGCTGGCGCACATCCTCGAATCGACCGGCGGGCGCAGCCTGGCCACCAACCGCGCGCTGGTGCTGAACAATGCGGCCGTCGCGGCCGAGATCGCCGTCGCACTCGCCGCGGAGGCCTGACCCGCCGGCTCGGCCGCCGACGACGCCGTCCTATGCAATCCCGCGCGATTGACCGAGCCGGCCCGGCATGCTCGCATCCGCTCCGGAGCGCCGGACGAACCGGCGCGCAGGATGCGGCGCCATGCGGGAGACCAGACCGCAGCGCCGCCTCGAAACGGAGGCCGCCTGTCGGGGCTCGGGCTGTTCCCGGCCGCCGCCGCGGCCTCGCAAGGGAGGACAACGCATGAAACGCAGACAGTTCCTGACCGCCGCCGGCGCCGGCGCGGCATCGATGGTCGCCGCTCCGGCGATCGCCCAGACCGCCCCGGCGATCAAGTGGCGGTTGACCTCCAGTTTCCCCAAGCAGCTCGACACGATCTACGGCACCGCGCTGATCTTCTCGAAATATGTCGCCGAGGCGACCGACGGAAAGTTCGACATCCAGTGCTTCGCGGCCGGCGAACTGGTGCCGGGCCTCGCCGCCCTCGATGCGGTCTCCAATGCCACGGTCGAATGCGCGCAGACGCCGACCTATTTCTACATCGGCAAGGATCCGACGCTCGGCTACGGCACCGGCATGCCCTTCGGCCTCAATGCCCGCCAGCAGCATTCCTGGTGGCATTTCGCCGGCGGCGGCGACCTGATCAACGAAGCGCTGGCCAAGTTCAACACCATCGCGATGCCGATCGGCAATTCCGGCTGCCAGATGGGCGGCTTCTTCCGCAAGGAGATCCGCGAGGTCGCCGATCTGAGCGGCCTGAAGTTCCGTGTCGGCGGCTATGGCGGCCGGGTGCTGGCCAAGCTCGGCGTGGTCCCGCAGCAGGTCGCCCCCGGGGACATCTATCCGGCGCTGGAGCGCGGCACGCTGGACGCGGCCGAGTTCGTCGGCCCTTATGACGACGAGAAGCTCGGCCTGCACAAGATCGCGAAATACTACTACTATCCGGGCTTCTGGGAGGGCGGCGCGATGATGCATCTGTGCATCAATCTCGCCAAGTGGAACGAGTTGCCGAAACACTACCAGGCGATCGTCCGCAACGCTGCCGAGGCCGCCAACAACTGGATGCTGGCCAAGTATGACGCCGTCAACGCGCCGGCGCTGAAGCGCATCGTTGCCGGCGGCGGCGAACTGAAGGGCTTCCCGCTTCCGGTCATGGAGGCGGCCCTCAAGGCGACCAACGAACTCAATGCCGAGATCGCGGCCACCAACCCGCTGTTCAAGAAGACCATGGAAAGCCACGACGCCTATCGCGGCGACGTGCTGCAATGGTGGCAGGTCGGCGAACTGCAATTCGACACGCTGATGGTGCGCACGCGCGGACGCGGTTGATCGGATCGACGCGCCGAAGGCCGGCGGCGGCCTGGTCGCCGCCGGCCCCCTTCAGGGGACGCCGACGGTTCGCCGAAGACCGCAGCCCCGACCACAACGGCCGGCACCCTGGCCGCCCCCGGCCGGACACCCGCGTCCGGCCGTCATGCGTCCGGCGGGACGGCCCCCTTGCGCTCGACGATCATCCGGTACTGCTCCGGCTCGCGATGCCGGGCGAAATTGAACACCGTCTCCTTGTAGGAGCGTGTCCAGTCCAGATCGCAGCGCGCCAGGATCAGCTCGTCGCCGAGCGTGCTGGCGCGGGCGATCACCTCCCCGGTCGGGGCGACGATGACCGAGCCGCCGATCAGTTCGCAGCCCTCCTCGATGCCCGCCTTGGCGACGCCGACCACGAAGGTGCCGTTCTGATAGGCACCCGCCTGCATCACGAGCGCATTGTGGAAGTCGCCGAGGGCATCGTGATCGGGGGCCGGCGGGTTGTGCCGCGGCGTGTTGTAGCCGAGCAGGATCATCTCGACCCCCTGCAGGCCCATCACCCGGTAGCTTTCCGGCCAGCGCCGGTCGTTGCAGATCATCTGCCCGACAAGGCCGCCGAGGGCGCGCACGACCGGCCAGCCGAGATCGCCGACCTCGAAATAGCGCTTCTCCAGATGCTGGAAGGCCCGCCAGGGCTCGTGCTCGGCATGGCCGGGCAGATGGATCTTGCGGTACTTGTGCAGGATGCGTCCGTCCGGGCCGACCAGAATCTGGGTATTGAAGCGCCGCGTCCGGCCGGCCTCCTCGACCCGCTCGGCATAACCGAACGAGATGGCGAGACCGAAGCAGGCCGCCGCTTCGAACAAGGGGGCGGTCTCGGCCGACGGCATGGCGCTTTCGAAGAACTGGTCGATCTCGGCCTGGTCGGTCATGAACCAGCGCGGAAAGAAGGTCGTCAGCGTCAGTTCCGGGAAGACGACCAGATCGGCGCCGTGGCGATGCGCCTCGGCCATCAGGGCGATCATGCGCGCGACCACCGCGGACCGGCTGTCGGAACGCTGGATCGGCCCCATCTGGGCGCCCGCGACGGTCACGATACGGCTCACGTTCCGATCTCCCCTGCGCTCGTCGGTCCGGTCTCTGTCCGGATCGCCATCCGGATGCGGCCACATCGGCCCGGCATCGCGATGCGGTCTGGAATGCAGGTTCCGGACCAGATGCACCGGCCGGCATCCCCGTTGCCTGGGACCCGGCATCGCGCGGTCGCCCTTCCCACGGCCGAACCGATCGACCACCATGGCGCTGCGCGAGGTCGCCCCGTCGGGTCACCCGGGAGAGACAACATGTTCGGGTCCAGTCTGACGCTGTTCCGTGTGTTCGGCATCGAGATCAAGGTCAATCTCAGCTGGGCCTTCATTGCCCTCCTGATCGCCTGGTCTCTGGCGAGCGGCACCTTCCCGGACATGCACGAAGGCCTCGCCAAGGCGACCTACTGGGCGATGGGCATCCTCGCCGTGGTCGGCATCTTCTTCTCGATCCTGCTGCACGAACTGGCGCATTCGCTGGTGGCGCTGAAGCACGGCATCCCGATGCGCGGCATCACGCTGCATCTCTTCGGCGGGGCCGCCGAGATGGAGGCCGAGCCGACCAGCGCCCGCGCCGAATTCCTGATGGCGATCGCCGGCCCGGCTTCCAGCGTCGCGATCGGCCTCATCCTGCGCCTCGTCTTGTGGGCGAGCGGGCTCGGCGGCGACGACCCGGCCGGCATCCTGCTGCGCTACCTCGCCACCCTCAATTTCATTCTGGCGGCCTTCAACATGCTGCCGGCCTTCCCGCTCGACGGCGGCCGGGTGCTGCGCGCCGCGCTCTGGGCCCGATCCGGCGACCGCGCCGCGGCGACCCGGACCGCGGCCAAGATCGGCGGCGCGATCGGCTTCGGCATCGCCGGCTTCGGCATCGTGGAGATTCTGGCCGGAGCCTTCGGCGGCGGCCTGTGGCTGGTGCTGATCGGCTTCTTCATCCGCTCCGCCGCCCAGACGGCCGAGATCGACCTGGCCGCCCGCTCGGTCTTCACCGGCCACGCGGTCGCCGACTATATGGCCACGGACCTGATCACGGTCGGGCCGAACATGGCCGTCAGCGACTTCCTGGAGACCGTGGTCTACCGGTCGCGCCACGCCGCCTATCCGGTGGTCGACGGCGCCGGCGCGGCCCGCGGCCTGGTCCAGGTCGGCAGCCTGCACAGGCTCCCGCGCGAGGACTGGGCGACGACCCCGATCCTTTCTCTGATGGACCCGGCCTCGCCGGAGACCACCGTCGGCCCGGATCGTCCGGCCGTCGATGCGCTCGAGCAGATGCAGCGGACCGGACAGGGCCGGCTGCTGGTCGTCGCCGACGGCAGGCTGGTCGGCCTTCTGACACTGAAGGACCTGCTGGAGACCCTGAGCCTGCGGATGCAGTTCGACCGCCCGGCGAAATGACCGCCGGCCGGATCGGCACCGGCGCCCGGCCGATCATTCCGGCCGGCAGACCGCCAGCCGGACCGGTTCGTCGGCGGCGAGCCCGGGGATCAGATCAGATGGCGCCGTGCAGGCGTGGTGCGAGCAGAGCCGCCAGTCCGCGACGGCCCCGGAGCGCGCGAGGCTCAGGACCGCCTGCGGCGGCAGGTCCGGCCGCCACACCCACCAGCCGTCGACGAGCCGCGCCTCCGGCCCCGGCTCCATGCCGGCGCCCGATCCCTTGACGCGGGCTTCCAGCGCCACGAGCCCGGCCGGCGTCGCCGCCCAGGTCTCGCGCCACTCGACCTTCTCGACCGAATGCGTCCAGACCAGCGTCACCAGTTCGGCGGCGGCGACCGCCGAGCGGGTGCCGGCGAGGAGGCAGATCGGCATGGTCGGCTCCCTTTGGCCGGACGGCTCATGTCGTCACGGGCTTCTGCGCGGACCCGGCCGGATCGAGGCCGGGATGCCCCGCCCCAGAATCACGGCACCGCGTCGGCCTTGCAAGGCACGGCCGTCACGTCGCGCCCCTCGGGCACGCCGGTCAGTTCGGCGAGCGGCTTGCATGTGCCGTCCCAGCAGACCTTCCAGTCGCGCGTGCCCGGATCGGCGCCGAAGCTGACCACCGGAAAGGCGCGCCGCGCTGTCCGCCAGACGAACCAGTCGCCCTCGCGCTGCGCACCCGGCAGCGGCGCCTCGGCATCGGCGCTCATCGCCCTGGCCTTCAATTCGCCCGAGACGATGGCGCCCGGCGCGCCGTGATAGGCCCGTTGCCATTCCGCGCCCGTCGCCGCGATCGTCCAGGAGACCGAGAAGAGTTCGGCGGTAACGACGGCGACCTTCGCGCCGCCGACGAGGCAGATCGGCATGCTTGTTCCTCCCATGCAAAACCCGGCGGACTGGGCGCCGAACCGGCGGCCCGCCCGTCTTGTCGTTCGCAGCGAGGATTACGGCTTTCGGAACGGCGGATTCATGACGCATTCAGCCGCAGGCCTGCAGGGTCCCGACAGGACCGGCGTCGGGCCGGCGGTTTAGGACGGACCGCCGGAGCTCCGACGCCGCATCGCCCCACCGGAGACAGACCCGATCATGTCCCTCGCCCGCCCGCTTTCCGTCCTCACCGCCACCTGCCTGTCGGGCCTTGCCGCCGCTACGCTGGCCGGGACCGCCGCCCACGCCGAAGTGCGCGAGCAGCGCCCGCCCTGTACGCCGAGCGCCACGGCCAGCTGTCTGCCCCTGACGATCACGCTCGCGGCGCCCGACGGCTGGCGCGAGGATGTCGCCGAAAGCGGCCGGCGCGGCGTGCAGGTGTTCCTGCCCAAAGGCAGCAGCTTCCGTGACGCGCCGGCGCTGATCTACGCCAAGGTGCGCCCGAATGCGTCTGGCGTCGACCTGAAGGCCTGGCTGGCCAATTCCAACGCCAAATGGGTCGTGGCCCATCCGGATGCGCGCATCGAGCCGATCGAGACGGTCGCGGCGCGTCCGGGCATCGGCACGGTGGCGATCGAGCGCTACGTCTCGCCGAGCCTGCGCGACCAGCCGGCCGAATTGAGCGCGACCTTCTTCGAGAGCGCGCCGGACGGCCGCTCCTATTCGGTCCAGCTGGTCCTGTCCGGCCTCTCGGAGAAGGCCGTCGCCGGTGCCGTGCCGGCCTTCAAGGCCATGCTGGCGAGCTATGCGGGCGCGAACCCGACCCGGCCGTGAGGAGATCGCCGATCATGACCCGCTTCCTGCCGTCTCCCCGCCGGGTCGCCGCCCCGGCCCGATTTCGCACCGTCGGCCTCCGCTTCGGGCGGATGGCGCTCGGCATGGCCCTGGTCCTGGCGCCGGCCGTCGCGCCGGCGCAGGCCGAAGTTCAGAAGATCATGCTTCTGTGCGGCGGCACCCAGCAGCTCTGCCCCTGGTTTCGGGCCGGCGTTGAGCCGCCCGAGGGCTGGGTCGAGGATCGCGCCAGCGGTCAGCGCAACGAGATCGTGGTTCTTTTGCCGGCCGGCACGACGCTCGACGACGCCGACCGCTGGGCCTATGCCCGCGCCGTCTACAATCCGGAGCGCATGGCGCTCGACAGGGTGGTGGCCGGCGACATCGAGCGGCTCAAGGCGGAGAGCCCCGGCCTCGCGGTCACGCCGCAGGTCGACCGCACGGGCCCCGGCGGCCGCATCGTGAAGGTCTACGACCTCGCGGAGGACCAGGACGGCACGGCGGTCGCCGAGCGGGTCGCGACCTTCGACGACACCGACAAGGACGGCAACGCCTTCACGGTCTCGCTGACGGTCGCGATCCAAGGCGAGGACCGGCGCGGCGAAGCCGTCGCGCTGCTCGACCGCCTGATCGAGAGCTACCGCTGACCGGCTGGCCCGCTCAGTTCGGCGGGATGAAGGCCTGCGAGATCGTCTGAAAGGCCGGCAGGGCCTCGAGCCGCGCGGTGCGCGCAGCCAGCGACGGATGGGCGGCGGCATCGAACAGGCCCGGATGGGCCTCGCGCACGAAGCGCAGGGAAGCGGCGAGCGCGATGTCGGCATGGCCGAGCCGTCCGCCGAACAGGGCCGCCTCCGGCGCGGCCGCCGAAACCGCCTCCAACGCGGCGAGCGTACCGGCAATCTGTCGGCGACGGCGGCCGACCAGCAGGTCGGACGCCTCCACATGCAGCCGCATCTCGTAGAACAGGCTGACCGCCACCTCGCCGAGCCCGGTTGAAAGCCCGATCACCCGGAGCGCCCGGCGCCTTTCGTCCGGATCGGCCGGCATCAGCACGGCCTCCGGCGCGGCCAGCTCGTCCAGCCAGGCGAGTATGACGTGGCTGTCGGTCAGCACGTCGCCCGCCTCGGTGACCAGGGTCGGCACGCGGGCGAGCGGGTTCAGTTCAATCAGCTTTTCGACATCGCCGAAGCTCGACCAGGGCCGATGCTCGAAGCCATGGCCGTAGAGGGTCAGGGCCAGGCCGACGCGCCGCACGAAGGGAGAATCATACTGCCCGATCAGGATCATGTGCAACTCTCCTCGCGCGGCGCATCAGGTTTTCTCGATCAGCTCAGCCCTTCGATTTGGCCGTCGGCGCCGAGGCGGATATGCTCGGCCGACGGGATCTTGGGCAGGCCCGGCATGGTCATGATGTCACCGCAGATGACCACCAGGAAACCCGCGCCGGCGGAAAGCCGGACCTCGCGGATCGGGATGGCATGGCCGGTCGGCGCGCCCTTGATCTCCGGGTCGGCCGAGAAGGACGACTGGGTCTTGGCCACGCAGATCGGCAGGTCGCCGTAGCCGGCCGCCTCCAGATCCTTGAAGCGCTTCTTGATCTTGCTGTCGGCCACGACCGAGCCGGCGCGGTAGATTTCCTTGGCGATGGTCTCGACCTTGGTGAGGAGCGGCATCTCGGAGGGGTAGAGCGGCTTGAAGCCGCCGGCCTTCGGGCCTTCCGCGATCTCGACCACGGCGCGGGCCAGTTCTTCAGAACCCTTGGAGCCCTCGCCCCAGTGGGTGCAGACGATCGCCTTCGCGCCGAGCTTGTCGCGGCAGAGATCGACGATCAGCTGCAGTTCGGCATCGGTGTCGGAGACGAACTTGTTGATGCCGACCACGGCCGGCACGCCGAACTTGCCGACATTCTCGACATGCCGGGCGAGATTGGCGAAGCCGGCTTCCAGCGCGGCGAGGTTCTCCTTGCCGAGATCCTCCTTCTTGACGCCGCCATGCATCTTGAGCGCGCGCACGGTCGCCACGATCACGGCCGCGTCCGGCGCCAGTCCGGCCTTGCGGCACTTGATGTCGAAGAACTTCTCCGCGCCCAGATCGGCGCCGAAGCCGGCCTCGGTGACGACGTAGTCGGCGAGCTTCAGCGCGGTCCGGGTGGCGCGGACCGAGTTGCAGCCATGGGCGATGTTGGCGAAGGGGCCGCCATGCACGAAGGCCGGCGTGCCTTCGAGCGTCTGCACCAGGTTCGGCTGGAAGGCGTCCTTGAGCAGCACCGTCATCGACGGCGAGGCCTTCAGGTCGCCGGCCGTGACCGAGCCCTTGCCGCGCGTTTCGGCGACCACCATCCGGGCGAGCCGGGCCTCGAGATCGGCGAGATCGGTCGCCAGGCAGAACACCGCCATGACCTCGGAGGCGACGGTGATGTCGAAGCCGTCCTCGCGCGGGAAGCCGTTGGAGACGCCGCCGAGCGAGGAGACGATCGAGCGCAGCGCGCGGTCGTTCATGTCCATCACCCGGCGCCAGGCGACGCGGCGCGGGTCGATGTCGAGCGTGTTGCCCCAGTAGATGTGGTTGTCGAGCATCGCGGCGAGCAGATTGTGCGCCGAGGTGATGGCGTGGAAGTCGCCGGTGAAATGAAGGTTGATCGCCTCCATCGGGATGACCTGCGCCCAGCCGCCGCCGGCCGCGCCGCCCTTCACGCCGAAGCAGGGGCCGAGCGACGGCTCGCGCAGCGCGATCGCGGCCTTCTTGCCGATCCGGGTCAGGCCGTCGCCGAGGCCGACCGTGGTGGTCGTCTTGCCCTCGCCGGCCGGGGTCGGGTTGATCGCGGTGACCAGGATCAGCTTGCCGTCCGGGCGCTCGGCCTGGGCGGCGATGAACTCGTTCGACACCTTGGCGATGTGGTGGCCGTAGGGATGGAGCGACTCGTAAGGAATGCCGAGCTTGGCGCCGATCTCGACGATCGGCTTCGGCGTCACGCTGCGGGCGATTTCGATGTCGCTCTTCATGGACTGTCCTCCCCTGGAGATTGATGGCCGCAAGGCCTTGCATTTGCGACTTTTGTTGCATGCGACGGAAATCGCTGTCCATGCGACCGGCGGGCGCGCGACCGAAAGGTCTCCCCGCGCGCCCCGCCCGTCGGCACAGGGCCAGAAGCCCGCCTCATGACGACGGCGAGCTTACGCGCGCGCCGTCGACGGGCCAAGCCCCGGAGCCGACGCAAGTCTTCCTGCGAGCGACAAGGCGACGCAGCGTCGCCTGCCGGGCCCGACCCATGCGGCAGCGTCATGGCAGCGCGAATGGTCGCAGGGGCACGGCACGGCCCCCTTCCGGGCCGGTTGCCGGCCAGACCGTCCCGATCGACCCGGCATCCGCCGGCGAGGCCCCGACCCGACCCGCCCCGACCCGACCCGCACCGTCCCGCTCGGTCCGAATCCGCCGCCGACCGCATCAGCGCCGTGGCGGCACGCGTCCCTCCTCCTGAAACAGCCGCGCCGCCGCGTCGAACCCGGCCCAGGCGGCCGCCGCCAATGCCCCGCCGACCGAGACGCGCCGCACGCCGCGCGCGGCGAGATCGGCGACGCGCATGTCCGGCCCGCGCATCAGCACGTTGATCGGCTTCGGCGCCACCGCGCGCACGGTCTCGGCGATCTCGTCGAGGTCGGTCATGCCCGGGGCGTAGAGGCAATCGGCGCCGGCCTCCGCGAAGGCGGTCAGGCGGGCGATGACCTCGGCGAGATCCGGCCGTCCGACCAGATAGGCTTCGCTGCGCGCGACCAGCAGCGTGTCGCCGCCGGCGGCATCGATCGCCGCCCGTGCCGCAGCGATCCGCGCCACGGCAAGGTCGCGCTCGTAGAGGGCGCCGTCGGCCGCGTCTTCGATCGACAGGCCGGCAATGCCGGTCGCCACCGCCAGCGCGACGCTCTCGGCGACGCCCTCCGGCGCCTCGGCGAAACCGTTCTCGAAATCCGCGTTGACCGGGAGATCGGTCGCGCCGGCGAGTTCGGCAAGATGGGCCAGCACGGTCGCCCGGTCGAGCTCGTAATCCTTGCGCCCGCGCGTCCAGGCGAGCCCCGAACTGGTCGAGGCGACCGCCCGGAAGCCCATCGCCTCCAGCCGGCGCAGGCTGCCGAGATCCCACGGATTGGGCAGCAGGAAGCAGCCCTCGCGATGCATCTCGTGGAAATTCCGGCGCTTCTCCGCGGTCTCGATGGCCATGTCCGTCCTCCCTTTGGATTGTTGCAGGCCATTGAAGCACGAGCCGGCGGGCTTGCGCATGCGGGCCGGGCAGCATGGCACGGACGCGCAAATCCACCCTGTACAAATCAAGAACATTCACGCATCCTGCGCCGACAGACACGCGGGAACCCGATTCATGGCCAAGCGCTCCGCCCGTTTCACCTGCCAGAACTGCGGCAGCGTCACGACCCGCTGGGCCGGGCGCTGCGACGCCTGCGGCGAGTGGAACACGATCGTGGAGGAAAGCGACGGCGGCGTCGGCGCCGGGCCGCGCACGATCGGGCTGGCCGGCCGCAAGGGTCGGGTCTTCCCGCTGGTCGGGCTGGCCGGCGAGGCCAGGGAGGCGCCGCGCATCGTCTCCGGCATGACCGAACTGGACCGGGTCACCGGTGGCGGCTTCGTGCGCGGCTCGGCCGTTCTGATCGGCGGCGATCCGGGCATCGGCAAGTCGACGCTCCTGATCCAGGCCGCCGCGCGGCTCGCCCTCAACGGGCAGCGCGTCGTCTATGTCTCGGGCGAAGAGGCGGTCGGCCAGGTCCGGCTCAGGGCCGAACGCCTCGGTCTCGCCGGTGCGCCGGTGTCGCTCGCCGCCGAGACCAGCGTCGAGGACATCCTCGCCACCCTGCAGGCCGGGCCGACGCCGGGCCTGGTGGTGATCGATTCCATCCAGACCTTGTGGACCGAGACGGCCGAATCCGCGCCCGGCACCGTCACCCAGGTGCGCGCCTCGGCCCAGGCCCTGATCCGCTACGCCAAGGCGACCGGCGTCGCTGTCGTGCTGGTCGGCCACGTCACCAAGGACGGCCAGATCGCCGGCCCGCGCGTGGTCGAGCACATGGTCGACGCGGTGCTCTATTTCGAGGGCGACGGCGCCGACCGCTTCCGGGTGCTGCGCGCGGTCAAGAACCGGTTCGGGCCGACCGACGAGATCGGCGTCTTCGAGATGACCGGCAGCGGCCTGTCCGAGGTCGCCAACCCGTCCGAACTGTTCCTCGGCGAGCGCGACGGCAAGTCGCCCGGCGCGGCGGTGTTCGCCGGCATGGAGGGCTCGCGGCCACTGCTGGTCGAGATCCAGGCCCTGGTTGCGCCGACCTCGCTCGGCACGCCGCGCCGTGCCGTGGTCGGCTGGGACGGCAACCGCCTGTCGATGGTGCTGGCGGTCCTTGACGCCCATTGCGGGGTGCGGCTCGCCAGCCACGACGTCTATCTGAATGTCGCCGGCGGCCTGCGAATCCAGGAGCCGGCGGCCGATCTGGCGGTCGCCGCGGCCCTGGTCTCCTCGCTCAGCGGGGTTGCTCTTCCCCGCAATAGCGTCTATTTCGGCGAAGTCAGTCTCTCGGGATCGATCCGGCCGGTCGCCCGTTCGGACCAGCGTCTCAAGGAGGCGGAAAGGCTTGGATTCACGGGGGGAATCGTGCCCCTCGCCAATCTCGGAGAAGCTGCCGGCGGAGCTCTGTCGGGTGCCGTTTCCGGGGTCGAGGCGCTTGCCGATCTGGTCGCCCGGGTGGCGGCCGGCTCTGCAGGACTCGAGGCTCCGGCACGCAACCCTGGGATCTCCGCTCGGCCCGCCCCGAAGCCGGCGGTCGCGTTCGATCGTGATCGCAGGCCTGCCGGGAATCGTGCTATCGAAGGAGCGCCCGGCCGGCTGGCAGGGGGCCCAACCTGATCGGCGAGTGTTCGAGCAATGGATTTCCTGACCGTCCTCGACGGCATCGTCATCGTCGTCGTGCTCGTCTCCGCGCTGCTCGCCATGTATCGCGGGCTGATGCGGGAAGTCTTCTCGATCGCGTCCTGGGCCGTCGCGGCCGGGGCCGCCTTCTACTTCCACAAGCCGCTGCTCCCCTACGCCAAGCAGTATATCTCGAACGACTATGTCGCTCTCGGTGTGGTCGCCGGCGGCGTGTTCCTGGTGGTGCTGATCGTGGTCAGCTACATCACCATGAAGATCTCCGACTTCGTGCTCGACAGCGCCTTCGGCGCGCTCGACCGCTCGGCCGGCTTCCTGTTCGGCGCGGCGCGCGGCGTGCTGCTGCTCGTCGTGGCGATGATGTTCTTCAACTGGTTCGTGCCGGTCGCCCAGCAGCCGAAATGGGTCGCCTCGGCCAAGTCGAAGCCGGTGCTCGACTATCTCGGTCAGCAGCTGATCGCGGCGCTGCCGGAGAATGCCGAGGAGACGATCCTCAACAAGCTCAGGAAGCGCAAGGACGGCGACATGCCGGCCGAGCCGGGCGACCAGGATGCGCGGCCGACCACGCCGCAGCGCAGCGGCATCACGGATCCGGCCTACAAGGTCGGCGCCCGCAAAGGCCTCGACCAGTTGATCACCACGTCGGCGCGGCCCTGAGCCGCAGCCCGTGCATGGGCGGGTCGCGCGGATGCGCTGGCATTCGCGGCGCGGACGCCCGATATGGAAGGGATCGCCGGTGGGCGGGTTGAACCCCGCACCGCCGGCTTTGGGTTTTCCGGGGTCCGGGTTTCGATCGCCTCTGCGGAGGCGGCCGCGCCGAACCGCCCCGGTCCATGGTACGGGCGGTGCCTGTCGACCGCCGATCCGACCGCGATCGCCGCTCCCCCGGCGATCCCGGCCGTTCCGGGACTGAGGTCCCCTCGGAGACGATGCGCATGACTGAGATCACCGGCGAGGCGGACCACGGTCTACCGTTCGGCAACAGCGACGACGACGATCGCTTCCACGAGGAATGCGGCGTGTTCGGCGTCTTCGCCCATCCCGAGGCGGCCGCCCTGACAGCCCTCGGGCTGCACGCCCTGCAGCATCGCGGCCAGGAGGCGGCCGGCATCGTCTCCTTCGACGGCCAGCAGTTCCATGTCGAGCGCCATATCGGCCTGGTCGGCGACAATTTCGCCAAGCCGAGCGTGATCGACCGGCTGAAGGGCAACCGCGCCATCGGCCACACCCGCTACGCCACGACCGGCGGGGCGATCCTGCGCAACGTCCAGCCGATGTTCGCCGAGTTCCACGGCGGCGGCTTCGCGGTCGCCCATAACGGCAACCTCACCAACGCCCTGACTCTGCAGCGCCAGTTGCAGAAGCGCGGCTCGATCTTCCAGTCGACCTCCGACACCGAAGCCGTCATCCACCTGACCGCGACCTCCGACAAGGGCCCTCTGGTCGACCGCTTCATCGACGCGCTGCGCCAGATCGAGGGTGCCTATGCCTTCGTGACGCTGTCGGAGAAGAAGATGATCGGCGTGCGCGATCCGCACGGCGTGCGACCGCTGGTGCTCGGTCATGTCGACGGCGCCTTCGTGCTGGCCTCGGAGACCTGCGCGCTCGACATCATCGGCGGCCGCGTCATCCGCGAGCTCGAACCCGGCGAGATGGTGATCATCACCGAGGAGGGCATCGAGAGCCTGAAGCCGTTCGGCCCGGCCCGCTCGCGCTTCTGCATCTTCGAGTTCGTCTATTTCGCCCGGCCCGATTCGCTGATCGCCGGCACCAGCATCTATTCGGTCCGCAAGCGGATCGGCCGCGAACTGGCGCGCGAGAATCCGGCCGCCGCCGACGTGGTCATCCCGGTGCCGGATTCCGGCACCCCTGCCGCCATGGGATTCGCCGAGGCCTCCGGCCTGCCCTTCGACCTCGGCATCATCCGCAATCACTATGTCGGCCGCACCTTCATCCAGCCGACCGACTCGATCCGCCATATGGGCGTCAAGCTGAAGCACAACCCGAACCGGGCCGTGATCGAAGGCAAGCGCGTCGTGCTGGTCGACGATTCCATCGTCCGCGGCACGACCTCGCAGAAGATCGTGCAGATGGTGCGCGACGCCGGCGCGACCGAGGTGCATATGCGCATCGCCTCGCCGCCGACCACCGATCCCTGCTTCTACGGCGTCGACACGCCCGAGAAGTCGAAGCTGATCGCGTCGCGCATGTCGGTCGAGGAACTGGCCCGCTTCATCAATGTCGACAGCCTGTCCTTCCTGACCATCGACGGGCTCTACCGCGCGGTCGGCGAGGCGCGGCGCAACAACGAGATGCCGCAATATTGCGATGCCTGCTTCACCGGCGAGTACCCGACCCGGCTGACCGACCGGTCGGGATCCGACAATGTCCGCCAGCTGAACCTGATCGCCGAGGCGAGCTGAGCCGCGCCCGTCGTCCGGCGCGACCCGGTTGACGGCGGGCCGCGGCCGGTCCAGACAGCGGGCCATCGGGAGACTCGGCGTCGCTTTCCGCGATGGCGGTTCTCGACGACCGGGGTCGGCTTCCTGCGGCCCCGGTCGCCCCAGATCGCCCCAAGCCGCCGCCGGAGCGCCGAGCCAGCATGTCCGACAAGCCCCTCAATGACCGCATCGTCGTGGTGACCGGCGCCTCGCGCGGGATCGGCCGCGCCGTCGCCCTCGAGATCGCGCGCGCCGGCGCCCATGTGGTCGCGGTCGCGCGCACCGTCGGCGGGCTCGAGGAACTCGACGACGCCATCCTGGCGGTCGGCGGCACCGCCACGCTGGTGCCGCTCGACCTGAAGGATTTCGACGCCATCGACCGGCTCGGTGCCGCGCTCTACGGACGCTTCGGCCGCATCGACGGGTTGGTCGGCAATGCCGGCGTGCTCGGCGTGCTGACCCCGCTCGGCCATGTCGACGTGAAGGTCTGGGACGAGGTGATGGCCGTCAACGTGACCGCCAACTGGCGCCTGATCCGCTCGTTCGACCCGCTCCTGAAGCAGTCCGGCTCGGGCCGCGCGGTATTCGTCACCTCCGGGGCGGCGCGCAAGCGCAGCGCCTATTGGGGTCCCTATTCGATCTCCAAGGCCGCGCTTGAAGCCATGGTGGCGACCTATGCCCGGGAAGGCGCCGTCGCCGGCATCAAGGCCAACCTGATCAATCCCGGTCCGATCCGCACCGCCATGCGCGAGAAGGCGATGCCGGGCGAGGATGCCGCGACGCTACCGGCCGCCGAGGATCTCGCCCCGCATTTCGTGCCGCTGCTCGGCGCCAGCCAGGTCGAGACCGGGCGGGTCTGGGACTTCCCAAGCCGGTCCTGGCTGGCCGACTGAACACCGCGGCCTTTGTGACGCCACAGCGCATCTGACGCCACGGGCTCTTGCGGTGCTGCGGCCCTTGTCACCGGGACGGCCCGGCGCGCAGGACGAGACGGCCATTCTGCCGTCAAGCAGCCATGAAGCTGTTGGTCGGCCCCGCCAGCCGCAACGTCTGCGCCCTCTGCCGACCGCATTCGCGACCCTCGGCCAATCCAGTGCCGGCCGCGTGCGCTTCAGGCTGTCACTTCGAGCCGATCTGGCGGCCGAACAACGCTTCGGCGTCGATCCCGAACGGGTTGGTGGTCTCGGTGAAGAGCTTGTCCATGCGCTCGTCGAAGCGGCGCTTGGCCGCGTCGCCGTCGAACGGATTGGTTCCGGTCGCCTCGAAGGTGATCGTCGTGTCGGTGGTCACGACCTTGAAGTTGAGGTCCGGGTTGCCGGTGATCAGTTCGTCGGTCACGCCTTGCCGGATGCGGTCGAGGGAGCGGGTGACGGTCGCGAACTGATTCTCCGTCAGTTCCCGCTTGGCGCGCCCCAGATCGAAATTCATCTGTCCGAGCAGGGTGTGCATGTTGAGCGTATCGACGGCGATGCGCATGATCTGCTGCGGCGGCAGGGCATTGCCTTCGCCGTCGGTCATCTTGATGCCGTGCGCCTTCAGATAGGCATCCGGTGCGCCCGGCTTGCCGAGATCGACCGCGTTGAACTTCAGCGCCTGCTCGGTGGTGTAGGTCGGGACCTGCGACGACGAGCCGGATTGCTGCGAGACCGGCGGCGGCTTTGAGGTCCAGTCCGGCACGATCTGGTCGACCTGGCCGCTGTTGCTGTAGGCATTGTCGAGATTGTCGAGCAGCGCCAGGGGTTCGGTGGTGCCGAGCGCGAACAGCGCATAGACCTCCTGGTAGGGACCGTTCTTGTCCAGCATGGCCGTCTTCATCGACATGAGCTTGGTGATCATGTCGAGAACCGACTGCAACTGCTCTTCGTTCAGACCCTGCAGGAACTCGGGATCACGCAGCATCGCAATATTGGCATCGATCTGATCGAGCCGTTTGTTGAGGCTGGCAACCTGCTCCTTGCAGACCTGCTGCATCCGCTGGCCGGCGGCCGTGCGATCGAGCGTGCCGGCCTTGTGGTCCTTGAGCACGTCGGAGACATGGCCGAGGCTCTCCGAGAGGCCGATATGGGCCTGCCCCACCAGCGCAAGGGCTTCCGAGCCGAACTGGCGCGCGCTGTAGAGCGCATATTTCTCGGGGTTGTTCTTCTGCAGGTCGCTCTTGGCCTTGGCCCATTCGGGCGAATTCTGCGCCTTGGTGTAGGCCGTCGTCAGGGCGGTATCCTCGGCCATGGCCATGGCATATTTCAGCCCGTCACGGCCGAACTTGGCGACCGACAGCAGCGCGTCGCAGTCGTTGCGGTTGTTGATGCAGCGCGCGAAATCCTTCAGCTTTTCAGACGATCGTCCCTCCAGTCCGCCATTCTTCAGGAACCGCGTCGCCGCCTCGCGCATCTCGTCGACCGAAGCGAATCCGCCGGCGCGGACCTTGGACGAATCGGTCTTCGGCGGCGTCCGGGTCCCGTCGGTCCGTTCGGTACCCTGGGTCTGGACGTTGCCGCCCTGGCCGACCTGTCCGGAGTGTCCGATGCCCTGCTCCGATCCGGGGACATGCCCGCCCTGGTTCTGGCTGTCGACCTGCTCGCCCGATCCCTGTTGCACCTGACCTTCCGGTTGCCTCCGGCGCGAACCGAGCAGGTCAACCTGGCCGCCATCCTGGGTGACCGGACCGAGCCCGTCGGCCTTGTTGCCGAACTCGCCCATCTTGATCAGGTCGCGCACCACGCGGGCGGTCAGCGGCTTGCCCTTGAGGCCGCCGATGGTGTCGTCGATATGCGAGCCGAGGCCCGGATAGGCGCTCTTCAGGGTCTTGACGACCTCAGACTTGACGGCCGCCTGCTCCTTCTTGGGCTGCATCATCTCCGCGATGCGCCCAAAGAAGCCGGTGTTCGACCGGACCACGATGAGCTTGCCCTTGCCCTTCTCGTTGCCGAGACCGAGGGTGCCGTCCGTTCCGACAACGGCTTGCTTGAGCGCCTGAAGAGTGATCGCCATGGTAGACCTCTGATAGGAAACGTCGTCGCCGGCGGCTCAGACCCGGATCATGCCAAGGATTCCGAGATCGTCGTCGCGGCCGGGCGCCGGGACGGTCACGGCGCTGTCGGCACTCAGGAAAGCGGGTCGCGCCAGCAAGGCCTTGAGGCCCTCCAACTGGTCGATGAAATCCTTGATGAAATCCGACAGGTCGTCGACGGTCGCCCGCGCGATCGGGAAGCGTGCCGCCAGCGACAGGGTGCCGTTGCTGGGATCGAGCGCGATGGCGCCGACGCCGACCATGACGGAGACGAAGTTGAGCTCCATCAGCCGGCCGAGCACGACGGCCGGCATCTGCCGCGACAGTTGCGCCAGTTCGGCGGAGACGAAGAAGATCCGCTGGTTCGGGCGGTGCTCGATCTCGACCTCCATGCCGTCGAAGGCCAGGAGGCTCAGATTGTCGTCGAAGGCGAGTTCGGGCAGCCCGAGCCGCACGCCGAATTCGCTCAAGAGCCGGTCACCTGCCGTCCCCACCATGCCCAATCTCCCCGTCGCCGGTCGATCCCGGCGTGAACGGGATCGACCATAGCGGGTGCATGCGATGGTGATGTGATATTCGTGACTTGCCCGACGCCGGCGGCGTCAGGACTTGCCGGGATCGTAGGGATTGTCGCTGCCGCCGCGGATATGCAGGCGCAGCGGGATACCGGTCAGCTCGAAGGTTTCGCGCAGGTCGTTGGACAGATAGCGGACATAGCTGTCCGGCAACGCCTCGGGGCGCGAGCAAAAGATCGCGAAGGTCGGCGGGCGCGACTTGGCCTGCGTGGCGTAGCGGATCTTGATGCGTCGGCCGGACACCGCCGGCGGCGGATGCCGATCGAGCACGTTGCCGAGCCAGCGGTTGAGCTGGCTCGTGGAGACGCGGCGGCTCCAGACCTCCTCGATCGCGATGACGGCCGCCATCAGGTCCTCGAGCCCGTCGCCGGTCAGGCCCGAGACGCGCACCATCGGCACGCCGCGCACCTGCGGCAGCAGCCGCTCGCAGGTCTCGCGCAGATCGCGCCAGACCTTGTTGCGGTCCTCGATCAGGTCCCACTTGTCGATCGCGATGACGAGGGCGCGGCCCTCCTTCACGATCAGGTCGGCGATCTGCAGGTCCTGCTTCTCGAACGGGATGGTCGCATCCAGGCAAAGGACGACCACCTCGGCGAAGCGGATCGCCCGCAGGCTGTCGGCGACCGAGAGCTTCTCGAGCTTGTCCTGGATGCGCGCCTTGCGGCGCAATCCCGCGGTGTCGAACAGCTTGATCCGCCGGCCGCGCCATTCCCAGTCGACCGAGATGGAGTCGCGCGTGATTCCGGCCTCAGGGCCGGTCAGCATCCGATCCTCGCCGATCAGGGCATTGACCAGCGTCGACTTGCCAGCATTCGGCCGGCCGACCATGGCGATGCGCAGCGGCTTGGCCGGCCCCGGCGCGGCCCCCGCCTCGCCGTCGAGGACCGCCACGTCGGTCTCCGCTTCGTCCGCCTCGTCTTCCGGCTCCGGGGCGTCGCAATAGGGCATCAGCGCGTCGTAGAGATCGGACAGGCCCTCGCCATGCTCGGCGGAGAGCGGCACCGGATCGCCGAAGCCCAACTCGTAGGCCTCGTAGGCCCCGGCCCCGCCGACGCGCCCCTCGGACTTGTTGGCGACCAGGATGACCGGGCGGCCGGACCGGCGCACCAGTTCGGCGAAATGGTGGTCGAGCGGCGTCAGGCCGACGCGGCTGTCGGTCAGGAACAGGACCACGTCGGCGCTGCGGATCGCCTCCTCGGTCTGCGCCCGCATCCGGGCCGACAGGCTGTCGGCCTCGGCCTCTTCCAGGCCGGCGGTATCGACAATGGCAAATTCGAGATCGCCGAGCCGGGCATCGCCCATGCGGCGGTCGCGCGTCACCCCCGGCGTGTCGTCGACAAGCGCGAGGCGCTTGCCGACCAGCCGATTGAACAGGGTCGACTTGCCGACATTGGGGCGGCCAACGATGGCCACGGTCGGTCGCATAAGAGTCCGATCAGTTGAAGGCTTCGAGCGTGCCGCTGCCGGATAGCACGATCAGCTTGCCCGACGCCACTACCGGAGCGAGCATCGCGGGTTCGCCCGTGTCGCGCGTATTGACCACCTGGCCGTTGGCCGGGTTGACGGCGACCAGGCCACCCTCGTTGGAGACCAGCCAGAGCGAGCCGCCGGCCAGCACTGGGC
The DNA here is from genome assembly GCF_018729455.1 of Prosthecodimorpha staleyi. Classification (NCBI taxonomy): domain Bacteria; kingdom Pseudomonadati; phylum Pseudomonadota; class Alphaproteobacteria; order Hyphomicrobiales; family Ancalomicrobiaceae; genus Prosthecodimorpha; species Prosthecodimorpha staleyi. The sequence continues at coordinate 486,767 of NZ_JAHHZF010000001.1, forward strand.
CGGCCCAATTGGTCCGCTTCTTCTTGGTCCGCGTCACCGGCAGCTTGTTCGACCACAGAACTTCGCCGGACTTGCGGTCGAAGGCGATCAGATTGTCGTCGAGGTCGACCACGAAGACCGCATTGCCGGACACGACCGGGGTATGGGCCGAACCGATCGCCTGTTCCCAGATCCGATTGCCGGACTTCAGCTGCAGCGCCACCGTGCGGCTGCCGACGCCGGTCGCGTAGACGACGCCGTCGTCGATCACCGGGCTCGCCGCGATATCGGCGAGGCCGGTCACCGCATAGTTGCGGCTCGCCCGGGCCAGACCGTCGCTCCAGACCGGCTTGCCGGTCTTGATGTCGACCGCGACCAGTTCGCCCGACGAGAAGGGCACCACCACACGGTCGCCGGCAACCGCCGGGTTGACCGAGGACAGGAGACCGCCGACCTCGGGCACGCCCTTGAAGGTCCAGGCCTCCACGCCGTCGCCGGCATTGAGCGCATAGAGCACGTTGGCCTGGCTCACGGCGAAGACCTTGCCCTGCGCCACGGTCGGTGCGCCGCGGGCGGGTTCGCCGATCTTCTGCTCCCACACCTTGGCGCCGGAGGTGGCGTCGAGCGCCACCACGGTGCCGTAGCCGGTCGCCGCATAGACCCGGCCGCCCTCGGCGGCGACGCCGCCGCCGGCCACCGGCTCGTCGTCGCGACCGGCCGGCCGCAGGCTGACCTTCCAGAGCCGCCCGCCGCCGTCGGCCGAGTGGGCCGACACGTTGCCGTTGGGATCGTAGACGAAGATGCGTCCGTCGGAGGCCACGGGCCGTGCGAAGACGCGCGGCGCCCCGCGCAGCATGCTGCCCGACGAGACATCAGCCGCGTTGGTCGCCCAGATGCGGTTGCCGCCGGTCCCGTCGAGAGCGACATGGCCCGGATTGTTGGTCGCGGGACCGGAAGCCTGGCCCCAGTTGCCGGCAGGACGCGGGCCGGTCACCGAGACCGGCTTGTTCTTGGCGAGCTGAGCCGGCGACTGGTCGGGCAGGACCGGCTTGCGGGTGCCCGGCAGGTGCTTTTCCTGGGCACCGAACGGATTGAGCGAGGTCAGCGTGTCGCTGAAATCGTCGGAAGAGGTGCAGCCGGCCAGGGCGAAGGCGGCCGTGGCGGCAAGGAGGACAGGGCGCAAGGACCGAAGCACGATGCACCTCACTGTGCGGGTTTCTCGGCGGGCTTCGCCGAGGCGGAGGCTCGGATCAGCCCCATCAGGATTTCGGCGCGGGCCGTGAAATCGCGCGGCACGTCGGCCTCCTTGGTCAGCGCTTCGAATTCGCGCCGGGCGGCCTCCATGTCGCCGGCCTTGTAGGCGGCGAGCGCGAGGATTTCGCGACCCGAAAAGCGCCAGGGATCGTTGGCGGCCGTCAGCGCCTTGGCGCGCGCCTCGACGGCCGCACGATCCTCGACATCGAGCGCCAGATAGGCGGCCCGCGCCCGGGCCGTTCCGGCGAGGAGCGGCGGCGTCGTGGTCTGACGGGCGAGATCGTCATAGGCCTTGATCGCGCCGGCCGGATCGCCGGCCAAGGCCAGTTCGCCCGCCGCACGCAGACCCGCCAGGACCGGATAGCCGGCAAAACCGGAAGCTCCCAGTGCCCGGAAGGCTTCCTCGGCACCCTTGTGATCGCCGTCGGCGGAGAGCTTCACAGCCGCAAAATACTGCTGGCCATGGGCCTGCGCCTGCTGCAGACGCCAATATTCCCAGCCGCGCCATCCGGCCACACCGGCAACGATCAGGAAGGCGAGCCCGAGGATCACAGTCGAGTAGCGATCCCACAGCTTCTTCAGCTGGTCGCGCCTGAGATCCTCGTCGATTTCGTTGAAGATATCCGCCATTGATCCTCGTTCCCGGTCAGCCCGGCCTGTTCTTCTCGGCGCCGGCGGCTCTCATGACGGCCCTGGCCGCCGAGAACCGCACTGCCCTGCCCGGCCGCCGCCGCACCGATGGCGCGACAGGCAAAGCCGCCCCGTGACGGGCGGCGCACCATAGCCGGAGGGCTCGATCCCCGCAAATCGGGCGGGTCGAAAACCGACCTCCCTGCTGTCGCGCCGGATTCGATCCTTTTCGTGGCGGATTTGCGTCCGCACCCACCCGACCGACCCGACAGGTTGCGGTCAGACCGGACTGACGCCGATCAGCCACAGATGCAGGCGGAACACGAAGGCGAGATAGAGCGCGAGACCGACCACCACGGCGATCGTGTCGCGCTGCGTCCACCGCGCGACGGCCGGCGGCGTCTGGGCGCCGCGCCGCTTGACCGAGATGCGGTCGACCACCGCCCAGGCCAGAATCGAACCGAACAGGATCACGTCCGGGACGCTGCCATTGGCGATCAGATGCGCGACCGCCCAGAGCTTCACGGCGACCAGCATCGGATGCTTGACGATCGTGCGGATTCGCGACGTGCTCCCGGTGGCGGCAAGCAGCGGGAAGACCGGGATCATCAGCAACGCGACCAGATGGCGCGTCCAGGCCGGCGGATCGTAGAGCACCATCGATCCGGTCAGGCCGGAGGACCGCGCCGCGCCATAGCCCCAGACCACCAGGGCGAGGCCGCCGAGCGAAGCGATCGCAAACAGGCCGGCATAGCCGGTCTGCCCGAAGCGGCCGACCAGCGCGCCGCGCAGGGCCGGCCGGGTCGGCAGCATATGGGCCCCGAGAAAGAGCACGAGACCCAGAACGAGAAGCAGGATCGGCATGGCGGCGGTTCCTCAAGCGTTTCCGGGCGAAGCCGCGGCCGGCGCGCCGCCCGGAGACGCGATTGGCGCGTGACCCGGCCTGCGTTCCGACGGTCCGGAACCCTGGAAGCATTCCAAAGGCGAGGCGGTTTCGTTGTCGCAGAGCATGGCCGGCCGTTCAATGCGGCCGGGCGTAAAAAAGGCCGGCGCATTCACGGCGCAGGACGCCCGGCGCGCGTCCGGTCGGGCGCGGCGGCGCCGGGGCGTCCGAGCACGGCCGCCCGCGCGGCGCGGTAGCCGCGCGTGAACGCCTCGATGCGGCCGTCGAGACCGTCTTCGGTGTCGAACCAGGCGATCGGTCCGGCCGGCAGGTCCATGCCGCCGATCCGCGCCGCCCGCCGGCGCGAGGCCCGCACGATCAGGTCCCGCAGCGGCACGGGCCCATGCAGGCGCAGGTCGACGCGGGTCTTCATCGAACTCCAGCGGCCACCGACATCCTGGAATCCGGTCTCGGGATCGCCGCGGCGGAAGGGTGCGGCGAACTGGCGGGCGACTTCCTGCCGACCGATCCACAGCGCCCCGGTGGCCGGATCGAGCCAGGCGCCGCGGCCGAACGCCAGACGGCCGGCAAAACGCGCCCAGGCCGGCAGCGGCAGGCGATCCAGAAACAGCCCCTCGGGCGACTGCCCGGCTCCCGGCCGCCCGGCCGCGATCCGTTCCGCCAGAGCGGCGTCGACGAGACCGACCCAGAGGACCGGGACGGACGCGCGCATGTAGCTGGCGGTGCGCGTGCGAAGTTCGGCGACGGTCAGGTCGGAGCGCTGGATTTCGATCGCCACCATGCCGCCGCCCGGCAAGGCCAGGGCGAGGTCGGTCCGCCGCTCGGCCGGATCACCGACCAGCCGCCGTTCGACCTCCGCCTCCATGCGGCGTTCAAGGAAGGCGTCGCGCAGCGCCGCCTTGGCCCAGTGGTGGGCCTCCGTCTCGCCGCGTGCCTCCCGGCACTCGACCGGCGGCAAATGGGCGAAGTGGGATACCTTCAGGTCGCCGCGGCGCAGGATCAAGGCCCGGCCGCATTCCGGGCAGACGAAGCCGTCATGGCGGCGCGCCGCCGCCGCATCGATCAGAAGGCCGTCACGTTCGGCAACCAGCATCCGACCGCCCCCGACGGCGAGACCCGGGCCGCGCGGCCCGAACCGGCCAATGCATCAAGGTCAATGCACCCCGGTCAATGTGCCCCGGGTCAATGCGTCCCGGCGATCTCGGCGGGCTTCAGTTCGACGGATTCGCCGCAGCCGCAGGCCGAAACCTCGTTGGGATTGCGGAACACGAAGCCGGAGGACAGCTTGCTGGTCTCGAAATCCATCGTGGTTCCGAGCAGGAACAGGGCGGCCTTGGGATCGACGAAGACCTTCACGCCCTTCTCGTCGACCACGTCGTCCTTGGGATCGGGCGTCTCGACATAGTCCATCGTATAGGACATGCCGGCGCAGCCGCCCTTCTTGACGCCGAGCCGGAGACCCTGGATCGGGCGCTCCGAGCCGGACATGATCTCCTTGACGCGCTCTGCGGCCGCGTCGGTGAGCGAGATGACCTTCAATCCGAACATGGATGTCGTCCCTCAATACCAGTCCAGCGCCACGCGCGCCTCGTCGGACATGCGTCCCTGATCCCACGGCGGATCGAACACCATGCGCACGCGCACGTCGCCGACGCCCGACACGGAATTGACCGCATTCTCAACCCAGCCCGGCATCTCGCCGGCGACCGGACAGCCCGGAGCGGTCAGCGTCATGTCGATATCGACATTGCGGTCGTCGTCGATATCGATCCTGTAGATCAGGCCGAGTTCGTAGATGTCGGCCGGAATCTCGGGATCGTAGACCGTCTTCAGGGCGCCGATGATGTCGGTCGTCAGGCGCTCCAGTTCCTCGGCCGGAATCGCGCTCGCCGCCTGTCTTTCCGGCGCAGCCGGCGGCTGTCCGAGCGGTTCGGTGTCGTTCACTCTTGCGTCCATGGCCATCGGCCCTCGCCCGTCCAGTCTCGTTTCCCGCCCGGCACGCGGTCGCATGCCGGACCGTCCATCCGTCATGCAAAGAAATCATGTGCCTTTTGAAGAGCTTCGGCAAGCCGGTCGATCTCCAGGCGGGTATTGTAGAGGCCCATGCTGGCACGGCATGTGGAGGTGACGCCGAAACGTTGCAAGAGCGGCTGGGCGCAATGGGTGCCTGCGCGCACCGCAACCCCGTAGCGATCCAGGATCGTCGCTACGTCATGGGCATGGGCGCCCTCGAGTTCGAAGGAGACGATCGCCCCCTTGCCGGGCGCGGTCCCGAAGATGCGCACGCGGTTGATCTGCGACAGCCGCTCATGGGCATAGTCGCGCAAGCTCGCTTCGTGGGCGGCAATCCGGGCGCGGCCGATATCCTCTATGTAGCGCAGCGCAGCGCCGAGCCCGACCGCCTCGATGATCGGCGGCGTGCCGGCCTCGAAGCGATGCGGCGGCTCGCCGTAGGTGACGTTTTCCTTGGTCACGTCGCGGATCATCTCGCCGCCGCCGAGGAAAGGCGGCATCTCCGCGAGGAGTTCGCGCCGGCCGTAGAGAACGCCGATCCCGGTCGGGCCGTAGAGCTTGTGGCCGGTGACGCCGTAGAAGTCGACGCCGAGGTCCTGCACGTCGACCGGCATGTGCACGGCCGCCTGGGCGCCGTCGACCACCACCTTGGCGCCGACCGCCTTGGCGACCCGGACGATGTCCTTGATCGGCGTGACGGTGCCGAGCATGTTCGACATGTGGGTGATCGCCACCACCTTGGTGCGCGGGGTGACCAGCTTCTCGAACTCTTCGAACAGGAAGGACCCGTCGTCGGCGACCGGCACCCACTTGATCACCGCACCCTTGCGCTCGCGCAGGAAATGCCAGGGCACGATGTTGGAATGGTGCTCCATGATCGAGAGGACGATCTCGTCGCCCTCCCCGATCGACTGGCCGAGCGAGGCGGCGACCAGGTTCAGAGCCTCGGTGACCGATTTCGTGAAGATGATCTCGTCGGTCGAGGCCGCCCCGAGATAGCCGCGGACGATCTCGCGCGCCTCCTCGTAGGCCTCGGTCGCCGCATTGGCGAGATAGTGCAGACCGCGGTGGACATTGGCATATTCGGTGGTCATCAGCCGGACCATGCGGTCGATGACCGCCTGCGGCTTCTGCGCCGAAGCGCCGTTGTCGAGATAGACGAGGTCGCGGCCGTTGACCTTCATCGACAGGATCGGGAAATCCCGCCGGATCGCCTCCACGTCGTAGGGCATGGCCTGAGCCGGATCGATGGCGATGTTCACGGGTCGTCCTGCCTTCCCGGCAAGCGGCCCGCCGCCTGCCTCACGTCGCTCGCCCGCCCCGCCCCGGACCGGTGATCCGGGGCGCGTCGGGCATCGATAGTCACGCCGCCTTCGCGGCCGCACGCCGTTCCAGCCAGGCCTCGATCTCGGCCGTGACCTGATCGCGCAGCGCCTCGTCGGCGATGGTGTCGACCGCCTCGCCGAGGAAGGCCATGATCAGCAGCGTCTCGGCCTCGGCGGCCGGGATGCCGCGGCTCATCAGATAGAATTTCAGCCGCTCGTCGAGTTCGCCTGCCGTCGCACCGTGGCCGCAGACCACATCGTCGGCGAAGATCTCGAGCTCCGGCTTGTTCATCGCCTCGGCCGCGTCGGTCAGCAGGACGGCGTTCGAGGCCATCTTGCCGTCGGTCTTCTGGGCGTGCTGGCGGACGACGATCTTGCCCTGGAAGACCGACTTGGCCTCGCCGTCGATGACCGCGCGGTAGAGCTCGCGGCTGGTGCCGTGCGGTACGGCATGGTCGACGACCAGCGTCGCGTCCGCATGCCGCCGGCCTTCGAGCAGGGTCGCGGCCCGGGTCGAGAGCGTGGCGTGCTCGCCGGAGAAGCGCGCGAAGACCTGTGCCCGGGCGACAGCGGCGCCGGCCCCGAGCGCGAAATGATCGAGCTCGGCCTTCTCGGACAGATCGACCACCAGGGTCGAGAAATGCGCCGCCGCGAGACCTTCGGTCTGCAGCTTGACCCAGTGCACGGTCGCGCCGTCGCCGATCGTCAGTTCGACGACCGCATTGACATGGCTGGCCGCTTCCGCCGGACCGCGATAGCGCTCGACGATCGTGACCTCGGCCTGATCCTCGACCGCCACGGCGTGGCGCAGGAAGGCCGCGTGGGCGCCGGTCGCGACATGCTCGATTGCGATCCGCTCGGCCACCTTGGTGCGCGCCGCGACCCGGATCACCGCGCCGTCGCGCATGAAGGCGGTGTTCAGGCCGACCAGCGGATCCTGCATCGCCAGGGGCGAGAGGCCGAGCCGGTCGCCGAGGGTGTGGCCGTGCGGCAGCAGGTTGGCGAGGCTCTCGACGGTGACGCCCTTCGGCAGCGCGCCGGACAGGGTGGGCTCGAAATGGCCGTCGAGGAAGACCAGCCGCACCTCGCCCTCGGCCGCCGGACCGGCGGCGGTGCGCGCGGTCTCGGCATCGGCGCGGCCGGCCAGCGGCGGCACCGTCTTCAGGAGCGCGCGCAGGTCGGTATACTTGTACTCTTCGACCCGCCGATGCGGCAGGCCGGCCTTGTCGAAGCGCGCGATGGCGGCATCGCGCAGCGTGGCGATCGCGGCCGAATCGGCGCGCTCGGGCTTGCGGCGCCACAGATCGAGCAGGTCCTTCTCGGCCTGCGTCCGGAGAATGCGCGGTTCGGCGGTCATGACGGCGGACTCCGGCATCAGGCGGCCTCACCGACATAGTCGGCGTAGCCCTTGGCCTCCAGTTCCAGCGCCAGTTCCGGCCCGCCGGAGCGCACGATGCGACCCTTCGAGAGGACGTGCACGAAGTCCGGGCGGATATGGTCGAGCAGGCGCTGGTAGTGGGTGATCACCACGAAGGCGCGATCGGGCGAGCGCAGCGCGTTGACGCCCTCGGAGACGATCTTGAGCGCGTCGATGTCGAGGCCCGAATCGGTCTCGTCGAGGATGCACAGCTTCGGCTGCAGCACGGCCATCTGCAGGATCTCGTTGCGCTTCTTCTCGCCGCCCGAAAATCCGACATTGACCGGACGCTTGAGCATGTCCTGGTTGATGGCCAGCTTGCCGGCCTCGCTGCGCACCAGGCGCATGAAGTCCGGCGTCAGGATCTCGCCCTCGCCGCGCGCCTTGCGCTGGGCGTTGAGCGCGGCCTTCAGGAACGTCATGTTGGCGACGCCGGGGATCTCGACCGGATACTGGAAGGCCAGAAACACGCCGCGCGCCGCCCGCTCGTCGGCCTCCATGGCCAGGAGGTCGGCACCGTCGAGAGTGACCTCGCCGTCGGTGACCTCGTAGTCCGGCTTGCCGGCCAGCACGTAGGAGAGCGTCGACTTGCCCGAGCCGTTCGGACCCATGATCGCATGGACCTCGCCGGGCTTGACGACCAGATCGAGACCGCGAAGGATCTCACGGCCTTCGTCGGCGATCTTCACATGCAGGTTCTTGACTTCAAGCATCGTTCCATCATCCCGTTTCCGCGGCGATCCGATCGGCTTCCGTGAAGGATGCGACGACCTCGATCAAGCCGACGATATTCGCGTTGAACTCCGGCAGCCCTTCCGCCGGGATCCAGTATTCCTCATGTTCCGCACCGCCCACGATCCGGGTCTCGAAGCGATCCAGGTAGCGCTTCAGGACAGAAAAGCGTGTGACATGGCCGAGCCGGTCGCCAAACTTCGTATTCCAATCGCGCGCGATCCGCACCGCATAGTCCAAATTCGTGACCGGATAGAAGATCGGCTGATCCGGCAGCCGCGGCGGAAAGGCCCGCCACCCAGCCTCTGCTATCAACCGCAACTCAACCGACCCGACCGGCCGAAAGAGCGTGGCGACGGCAGGCGGCGTCACCGCAGATCAGTCGACGAGATCGAGCCGTTGCTCGATCCTGTCGACCCTCAGTTTGAGCTCGGCGATATCGCCGTGATCGTGATCCTGCAGGGTGACGATCGCGGCGAGCTGGTGGCGGATCGCAGTCGTCTCGGCCTGCATGGTCTGCATCGCCCCGTTCATCCGCGCCATGTCGCGACGGATCGCGCGCAGGTGCTCGAGGATGAGATTGTCGGTCTCCATCACCCCACGCTCCCCTCCAGGCTGATGCCGATCAGCTTCTGCGCTTCGACGGCGAATTCCATCGGCAGCTGCTGCAGCACGTCGCGAACGAAGCCGTTCACGATCAGCGCCACCGCCTCCTCCGACGACAACCCGCGGCTGACGCAATAGAACAGCTGATCCTCGGAGATCTTCGAGGTGGTCGCCTCGTGCTCCACGGTCGCGGTCGCATTGCGGGTCTCGATATACGGCACCGTATGGGCACCGCAGTCGTGGCCGATCAGAAGCGAGTCGCAATTGGTGAAGTTGCGCGCGTTGGTCGCCTTGCGGTTGATCGAGACCAGCCCGCGATAGGTGTTGTTCGACCGGCCGGCCGAGATGCCCTTGGAGATGATCCGGCTCGAAGTATTCTTGCCGAGATGGATCATCTTGGTCCCGGAATCGACCTGCTGGTAGCCGTTGGAGATGGCGATCGAGTAGAACTCGCCCTGGCTCTCGTCGCCGCGCAGGATGCAGCTCGGATATTTCCAGGTGATCGCCGAGCCGGTCTCGACCTGCGTCCAGGAGATCTTGGCGCGCGCCTCGCGGCAATCGCCGCGCTTGGTGACGAAATTGTAGATGCCGCCCTTGCCGTCGCGATCGCCCGGATACCAGTTCTGGACGGTCGAATATTTGATCTCGGCATCTTCCAGCGCGACCAGCTCGACCACGGCCGCATGCAGCTGGTTCTCGTCGCGCTGCGGCGCCGTGCAGCCCTCCAGATAGGAGACATAGGCGCCGCGGTCGGCGATGATCAGGGTGCGCTCGAATTGGCCGGTATTCTTCTCGTTGATCCGGAAGTAGGTCGACAGCTCCATCGGGCAGCGCACGCCCGGCGGAATGTAGACAAAGGAGCCGTCCGAGAAGACCGCCGAATTGAGCGTCGCATAGAAGTTGTCGGTCACCGGCACGACGGAGCCGAGATACTTCCGGACCAGCTCCGGATGCTCGCGCACGGCTTCCGAGATCGAGCAGAAGATGACGCCGGCCTTCTTCAGCTCCTCGCGGAAGGTGGTGACGACCGAGACCGAATCGAACACCGCGTCGACAGCGATCTTGGCGCCCTGCACGCCGGCCAGGACCTCCTGCTCGCGCAGGGGAATGCCCAGCTTCTCGTAGGTGCGCAGGAGTTCCGGATCGACCTCGTCGAGGCTCTTCGGACCCGCGGTACCCTTCGGCGCCGCGTAGTAGTAGAGGTCCTGAAAATCGATCTTCGGATAGTCGACCCGCGCCCAGGTCGGCTCCTCCATGGTCTGCCAGCGACGGAACGCGTCGAGGCGCCATTCGAGCAGCCATTCGGGCTCGTTCTTCTTGGCGGAGATGAAGCGGACCGTGGACTCGTCCAGGCCCTTCGGCGCGAGATCGGACTCGATCGCGGTCTCGAAGCCATACTTGTACTGGTCGACGTCGATCGCCAGAACCTGGTCGACCGTTTCCTGAACTGCCGGCATTCTGCTCTCCCCCGACGCGGCTTCAAGGACCGCCGGTTCAAGACTGGATCATGAAACCGAAGGGCCGCAGCCCTCCATACTCACTTCTACGCCGCACGCCCGGATCCGGATCCGAGCCGCGCGACGACACGTCGCCAGACGCCGATGAACCGTTCGACATCCGCCCGCTGCGTCGACCAGCCGAGACTGATCCGCAGGCCGCCGCGCGCCGCCGCGTCGGGCATGCCCATGGCCTTGAGGACATGGGAGGCGCCGACCTTGCCCGACGAACAGGCCGAACCGGCCGAAACCGCCACGCCCTCGAGATCGAAGGCTATCACGGCTGTCTCGGCAGCGACACCGGGGAGCGCCACGCACAGCGTGTTGGGCAGACGATCCGCGTTTTCACCGATGACCGTCAAGGTCGGAGATATAGTGCGCAAGGCGTCGCGGAGCCAGTCCCGAAGGTCGGTCAGCGCGCCGATATTTTGAAGATCGTTGACGGCGGCCTCGGCGGCGGCTCCGAAGGCGGCGATGGCCGGCAGCGCCTCCGTGCCGGCCCGGCGGTTGCGCTCCTGGCCACCGCCGGTCAGCAGCGGAACGGGCCCGCCATCGTCGCGCGCCACGATCGCACCGGCCCCGGCCAGCCCACCGATCTTGTGGCCGGAGAGCATGAGACAGTCGGCCGGCACCCGTGCGAGCGGCAGCCGGCCGGCCGCCTGGACGGCATCGCAGACCAAAATGCCGCCATGACCGCGCACCATCCCGGCGACCGCCTCGATCGGCTGGATCACGCCGGTCTCGCTGTTGGCCAGTTGCACGGCGACCAGCACCGGTCCCGGTCCCTCCGCCAGCAGAGCCTCGAGGTGGTCCAGGCGAACGATCCCGTCGGCATCGACGGGCAATTCGCTCACCATGCCGGCCGCAAAGCGTCCTCCGCGCAGAATGCAGGGATGCTCGACGGCCGAAACGATCAGCCGCGCGAATCGCAGCGGCCTGCCCTGCGCCGTCCAGTCCGGCTGCAGCAGGGTCGCCGCCGCCTCGGTGGCGCCGCTGGTGAAGGTGACCCGACCCGGCGAGACGCCCGCCAGCCGGCCCACCGCAGCGCGCGCGCGCTCGATCGCCGCCCGCGCCGCGCGCCCCTCGGCATGGACCGAGGAGGCGTTGCCACCCGCCCGCATCGCCGCGACCGCCGCCGCCATCGCCTCGGGACGGAGCGGCGCGGTCGCGTTGTGGTCGAGATAGAGGCGCGGTTCGGCGGACATGAACTCGGGTCGGTTCGGGGGTATCGGCGGCGGACGATGCCTCGTGAATGGCTGCGATCGGCCCGCTCCGCAAGGGGTACGGCGCAAAACGCAGCGACATCAGTCCCGGGTGACCAGCACGGCGAGCCCCCGGGCGACGGTCTGCCGATAGAAGCCCTGCAAGGCGGCGAAATCCGCCGCGACGCCCGCCGGCAGGACCGCCGCATCGGCCTGCCCGATCTTGTAGACACCGGCCGCGGCCATCGCCGGCAGATCCACGGCCCGCCGCACCGCTGTCGGGTCGAGCCGGTCGAGAGATGCGGCGATCGCCGCGACCGCCGGTCCGTCGTTCCAGCGATAGGCGAAGCCCTGGCTCGCCCTCAAGCCGGGCGCGACAACGGCCTGCCCGAAGACCGCCGCCTCCGCCATCTGCGGACCGATCAGACCGGCGAGAACGAAGCGCAGCCAGTCGAAGCGGCGGTCGAGGCTGCAAGTCAAGCGAGCCCCGCCTTCGATCGCGGCCAAGATTTCGAAGGTTCCGTCGTCGTCGGGGGAAAGTTCGGCCAATCCGGCGGCGGCGGCAACCGGCATCGCCCGGAGAGTGACCTCGAAACCCATCGCTTCGGTTCCTATTTTAGCGCTTGTATTCGCCACCCCCCGCCATGGTAACAGAAGCGGACGCGACGCTCCGGCTGGGTTTTCCGGGTCGGGGATGCCGGAACGCCCCCTCGAACGCGATCCGCCGCATTCGACGGCAGAACCTCACAAGAAACCGAACAGGACTTTGCCCATGCCCGAGGTGATCTTCAACGGACCCGCCGGACGCATCGAAGGTCGCTTCCAGCCAGCCAAGGGGCGCAACGCCCCGATCGCGCTGATCCTGCACCCGCACCCGCAGTTCGGCGGCACGATGAACAATCAGGTCGTGTACCAGCTGTTCTACATGTTCGCGAAGCGCGGCTTTGCCGTGCTGCGCTTCAATTTCCGCGGCGTCGGCCGCAGCCAGGGCGAGTTCGACCATGGCGGCGGCGAACTGTCGGATGCGGCGGCCGCGCTCGACTGGGCGCAGACCATCCATCCCGATGCCCGCTCCTGCTGGATCGCCGGCTTCTCCTTCGGCGCCTGGATCGGCATGCAGCTTCTAATGCGCCGGCCCGAGATCGAGGGCTTCATCTCGATCGCCCCGCCGGCCAATCTGCACGACTTCTCGTTCCTGGCCCCCTGCCCGTCCTCCGGCCTGATCATCCATGGCGACGTGGACAAGGTCGTGCCGCAGAAGGACGTGCAGACCCTGGTCGACAAGCTGAAGACCCAGAAGGGCATCGTCATCGACCAGCGCATTGTCGAGGGCGCCAACCATTTCTTCGAGAACAAGGTCGAAGAGCTGATGGGCGAATGCGAGACCTATGTCGACCGCCGCCTGGCCCGGGTCGACGCCGCCTGAGCCATCATTTGCCAGATGTCATGACGGATCGGACGGGCGCTTCGGCGCCCGTCGTCGTTTCAGGAGCGGCTCCGACGGCGCAAACGCCCACGCGTCACGGCACGGATGGCGGGATCGACAAGCTTTGACGGGTTTTGCGTGAGCAGCCGACGGCCTTTGATGTCGCCCAATCGCGCGGGGTTCGGCCATTCGATCTTGCGCGCTCTGGGACTGCGCAAACGGCGGCGCCGATGGACCCGTCGGGGGTCCGTCGCATCGGGCGTCAACTCGCAGCGGGTGTGTGGGGAAAAGCCAATCGATCTCAAGGAGATGATTGGCGGGAGCGACGGGGCTCGAACCCGCGACCTCCGGCGTGACAGGCCGGCACTCTAACCAACTGAGCTACGCCCCCACTCGGCGCCGGCTCATGTCCGGCGGCGATGGCGGGTGTTTAAGGCGCGCCGATCCGCATGTCAACACGGCTCGCGCGGCGAGTTTGGGGAAAACGCACGGGATCATCCTAGTCGTTGGAAAGGATGGCGGAATCCCGCGGAATTTCCGCCGATCCGAACGCCCCGACGGTGCCGAGGAAATTTCCCCGGCTTCCCACCCGGCCGCGTCGCGACCCGCCGTCTCGGTCGCCGGAACAGCCCTGCGCGGCTCGGATGACCGGCCCGCAGCATCGGGCTTGGTGCGGCGCAGGATCAGCAGATACAAGGGTTTTCGGCGGCCGGCGCGGTATCGCCGCGGTGCGTCCGCATGGACGAACCCGCGCGATTCGCGATCCGCCCGACCGGCCGAGAGAGCCGGCGCGCCGAGCCGGCGGCTTTGTCCGGCCGACATAGTGGAGGAAAGTCGCATGGCCCGGAAAGTCGTCATCACCTGCGCGGTCACCGGTTCGATCCATACCCCGTCCATGTCGCCGCATATTCCCGTCACCGCCGACGAGATCGCCGAGGCGGCGATCGGGGCCGCGGAGGCGGGCGCGGCCATCGTGCACCTGCATGCGCGCGATCCCCATGACGGCCGCCCGGACCAGAGCCCCGAGCGCTTCCTGCCGTTCCTCTCGCGCATCAAACAGCAGAGCGACGTGGTGGTGAACATCACCACCGGCGGCGCGGCGACCATGACCATCGAGGAGCGGCTGCGCCCCGTGGCGACCTTCAAGCCCGAGGTCGCCTCGCTCAATATGGGGACGATGAATTTCGGCCTCTACCCCATGCTCGAACGGTTCAAGACCTTCAAGCACGATTGGGAACGGCCCTATCTGGAGGGCTCGCGGGAGCGCATCTTCAAGAATACCTTCGCCGACATCGAAACGATCCTGACCACCTGCGCCGAGAACGGCACCCGGTTCGAGATCGAGTGCTACGATATCGGCCATCTCTATACGCTCGCCCATTTCGTCGAGCGCGGCCTCGTCAAGCCGCCCTTCTTCGTGCAGAGCGTGTTCGGCATCCTCGGCGGCATCGGCCCGCATCCGGAGGACGTGGCGCATATGAAGCGCACCGCCGACCGCCTGTTCGGCGACGCCTATCGCTGGTCGGTGCTCGGCGCCGGCCGGCACCAGATGCCGATCGCCGCGATGGCGGCTGCGATGGGCGGCAATGTCCGCGTCGGCCTGGAGGACTCGCTGTGGCTCGGCAAGGGCCGCTTCGCCGCCTCGAACGCCGAGCAGGTCGCCCATGTGCGCCGGATCATCGAGGGGCTCGGCCTGGAGATCGCCAGCCCGGCCGAGGCGCGCAACATCCTGGAACTCAAGGGCGGCGACCGGGTCGAGTTCTGAGCCGACGGCTCCGGCCGGCCCTCACGTGGGGCCGGCCCTCCTGGGGCAGACCGGCCTTTCCGCCGGTCCGGGGCATCCGAGCCCGGCGCCCTCAGTTCTTCGGCTTCCTGATTGTGACCTCTTCGTCGATCTCGCCGATATCGTCCTGCGGAACGTTGTCGTTCCGAGTCTGACCACGCTCATGCTTTTCGATGTGTTCCTCGTCGGAGACGGCTGGCTTCTTCACGCTGCGCACCGATTGGGCCAGGTCGTCGAGAACGGCGAGCTTCTCGGCCTTGGTCATGTCGGTGCGATCGAGCACCGTGGTCATGATCTTGGCCAGATTGCCCATCGGAACCTTCAGGGATTGCTCGAAACCCTGGCGTACCGGCGAATTTTCGTCATGCTTCCCGCTGAGCATGGCCTTGCCGTAGTCGACCGGGTTGTCGAAATCCTGCGGTTTCGGATCGTTGTCGCCGTGCAGGCGCGGCTTTCCGCCCTGTTCAGGCTTCGCCTGCACTTCCGCATGGCTCTTGCCGGCATTCACCTCCACCTGCGACAGGATGAAGCTGTCGATGAAGTCCTTGTTGTCCGAGAAGGCGCCGACGAAGCTGTGGATGTCGTCGAAGCCGCGCGTGTCGGACACGGCTTCCTTGCCAACCTCCTGGCGCACGTCCTCGCGCAACGTGAAATAGCGTGCCGCCACGTCGAGCAGACCGCTGTCCTTGGCGACCTGGTAGGGATTGCCGATACCCGACTGCATGACGCCGGACCGCGCGCCCTCGTCGCTGTAGAGCTTCTCCATGCCGACGAGCGCGGTGCCGCGCGACAGCGCATTAAGCTGGCTTGGCGAGAGGGAGCCGTATTCCGCCTCGCTCAAGTCCTTGACGCTGCCGTTGAAGAGCTTGATGGCGAGCTTCGCCTGATCCAGGTCGAGCGGCTTCGACGATTCGTAGTTGATGACCGACTTCAGGGCCTCGATCTTTTTGGAGGCGATTTTGGCATCGAATTTTCCCGTATCGACGAGGGCCTGAAGAAAATCATCCTTGACGGCCTTGTTGTGGCTCGTCCGAAGCTGATTGACGACCCATGTGATCGGGTTGGACTTGGAAGAGACCTTGACGGAATCCTGCTTGCCCTTGTCCACGTCCCCAAAACGGAGGGAGCTGACGAAGCCGGATTTGACCGTGCTGTTGGCAATGCTGCGAAGAATGTCGGCCATGGCATCAATCCGCTGGTTCAGTGTTACGGACAGGCTTTCGATTGATTTCAGACTTCCCGGTAGCCCGCCATGTCGGCCGGCGTCGGCGGCGCGCGGCGCGATCGGGTCGCGTCTGGCGACCCGTCGGGCGCATCAGCCTCGGAACAGCATCACGTCGCTGATCGCGAGCGATGACTGATCCGGGCTTGCGCTCCGCTCCTCGCCGACCAACCGGACCAGTTCCCGGCGCCAGATGCCGGCGCCACGGGCTGCCCAGGCCAGAGCCGCAAGGAGGCCGTCGGCGGTCAATCCGCGCAGTGCGATCCGATCGAACCAGGCGAGTTCGCCTAGTTCGCTGTCGAAGGCCACGCTCCCCAGCCCCTGCGCCGCCGACAGGGCGTTCGCCTGAAGCAGCATGCGCAGGGCATTGTCGGTCGGCGGCAGTGACCCCGGCGAAATCGGATGGCGGACCACGATGCCCGCATCCTCTCCGACAAAGGCCAGTTCGAGGACCAGTTCCTCATATTCGATCGTGCATATGTTTCGATCATCGAAGGCCATGCCGGGTATCCCGACGAGGCGCGCGAAATCGTCCATCAGTATATCGACGCCTCGCGGTCGTCCGGCCTGTTCGCTCATCGATCCATCCCCCTGTCATGACCCTATCGCGGTCGAGACGATTGCGATGTCACTTACGGCACATCGACAGTAAGTCCGAGACGCGGAACGCCTGCCGTCCGCCGGCGACGGGAGCGCAACGGCGGATCGGTCCGTCCGGCGCCACGGATCCGGCCGAAACGGCCTCAGCCGGCCCGTCGCCAGCGCTGCAGCGCCAAGAAGGCGCCGCCGGCGAGCAGACCCCAGAGCGCCCCGCCGATGCCGAGGAAGCCGACGCCGGAGGCCGTGACCACGAAGGTGATCATCGCGGCCTCGGTCTTGTCCTTCTCGGCGACCGCGCCGGTCAGCGCGCCGGCAAAGGAGCCGATCAGGGCGAGGCCGGCGACCGCCTGGATCAGCAGCGGCGGGGCGGCGGTCAGGAAGGCCGCGAAGGCGGTCGCGCACAGGCCGAACAGGCAATAGACGATGCCGCTGACCGCCGCCGCCCACCAGCGGCGCGCCGGATCGGGCTCGGCATCCGGGCCGGCGCAGAGCGCGGCTGTGATTGCCGCCAGACTGACGGCATGACCGCCGAACGGCGCGGCCAGGATCGAGAAGATGCCGGTCAGCCGGAACAGCGGCCCCGGCGCCGGCCGGTAGCCGTTGACGGCCAGCACCGCGATGCCGGGAATGTTCTGTGACGCCATGGTGACGACGAAGAGCGGCAAGGCGATCGTGGTCAGGGCGTGGATGGACAGCGACGGCACGACCAGCACCGCCTCCGGGGCGAGCGCGCCGAGTTGCGCCAGCCCGACCGGCGAGGTCGCCACGAAGGCGATCGCAGCGACCGCCAACGCCACCGGCACGGCGAAGAGCCGGTTGATGCGCACGGTCACCGCCCAGGCCGCGACGATCGCCAGCGCCGGCAGCGGCATCGCCGCCACCGCCTTGACCGGCGCCACGCACAGCCCGAACAGGACGCCGGCCAGCATGGCGCTGGCGAGCGGGTTCGGGATCGCCGCCACGGCGCGTGCCAGCGGCCGCCAGCTGCCGGCGACCACCACCAGGAGGCCTGCGACCAGGAAGGCGCCGACCGATTCGGAGAAACCGCCCGCTCCCGCCCCTTGCGCCGTCAGCAGCGCGGCTCCCGGCGTCGACCAGGCGAGCGAGATCGGCATGCGCGGGCGCGCGCTCGCCCAGAGCGTACCGATCCCCATGGCGAAGGACAGCGCCATCAGCCCCGACGCCGCCTGCGCCTGGCTCGCCCCGGCCGCGATAAGCCCCTGCAGGGCGACCGGCAGCGACGAGGCGAAGCCGACCACCGCGGCGAGCGTGCCGGCCGCGATGGCCGGAAAGGTCGGGCCGCGGGCGGGAGCGGCGGAAGACGGAGCTTCGGTGGACATCGGACCCTGACCGGCGCGTGGCGTGACGGTCCGGTATGGTCGATCCGAGCCTTGTGGCGCAAGGGGCGGACGCCACCGGACAGCATCCGCAATGTGTGGCCGCGGTCGGCGCTGTTGCGCCCGGTCCGCACCGGCTATCCTGGCTCGAACACTCCAACTGCGAGCCCCGCCGATGCTGCGCCTTGCCATCTTCACATGCCTTTGCCTGGCGGCTTCCGCCCTGCCCGGCCACGCGGCCCTGGCGCCGCAGTATCAGCGTCTGGCGGAACTCCGCGCCATTCTCGCCAGCGACGCCGTCATGGGACGCCTTTCGGGCGCACCGGTCGACCGGGTCGAGTATGTCTCGCCCGATCTCTACCGGGTCACGGCCGGCGCCTGCACGCTGGAAGTTAAGATCGTATCGGTCCCCGAACCGGAGCCCATGCCGGGTCCGCGGAAATTCACCGTGGCGCCGGGCCTCTACGCCTGCCGCTGAGCGCGGCCCCGTAACCCGCCTGCCGGATGGCGCCCCCAAGTCCAACGCGGGGCCGCTTCGCCGTACGGAACGCTGCGGGATGCCGGCCGACGACGGGTCCTTCCGGACCGAGGCGATCACAGCACGCGGAAATCAGGCAGCGTCGCGCCGTCCTTGCCGGGGCAGCATTTTTTGAACTTCTTGCCGGGCCCGCACGGATAGGGATCGTTCCGTCCGACCTTGACTGCAGCCGGTGGCGACGGAACGGAGATCGGCTTCGGCACCCGGCCTTCGGCGATCTGGGCGAAATGCCATGTCTCGAGGGCCGCCACGGTGCTGTGGAACGGCCGGCGTGAGGGCTATGGCCGCCATTTTGCCATGACCGGCCAGTTCAGATGCCAAATCCTCCTCGACATGCCGGAAGGTCTGGATCTGCGGATCGATCCGACCGTCTTCATAGGCGGCTTTGACGAGGGGGCGCAAAATCCGCCAACCCGAGAACGGCGGTCGCAGGCGCCCATTCGAACCAGATCCGGTCGCGCGGCCGAGCCTGCAGGCTGATGATCGCATCAGCGGTCCATTCCATCGTCGTCCTGCACCACACGTCAGGACGACGATCAGCCCTCGGCCGGCGCCTCTCCGGCCCCGTTGCCGCCCTCGCCCTCCGCGGCGCCGTCCTCTTCCTCGCGGATGCGCTCGACCGAGACGACCTTCTCGTCGGCGGCGGTGTTGAACACGATGACGCCCTGGGTCGAGCGGCCGGCGATGCGGATGCCGTCGACCGGGCAGCGGATCAGCTGGCCGGCATTGGTCACCAGCATCAGCTGGTCGCCGTCTTCGACCGGGAAGCTCGCCACCAGCGGGCCGTTGCGCGGGGTCACCGCCATGGCGACGATGCCCTTGCCGCCGCGTCCGGTGATCCGGTACTCGAAGGTCGAGGTGCGCTTGCCGTAGCCGTTCTCCGAGATGGTCAGGATGAACTGCTCGGCGGCGCTCATCTCGACATAGCGGCGCTCGCCGAGCACGTCGGCACCCGCCCCGGCCCCGCTCTCCGCACCGTTCTCGTTGCCGGCCTCGGCGCCCTGGGCTTCCTCGGCCTCGGCATCCGTGCCGTTGCTCTCGACCGCATCGACCTCGCCGCGCAGGGCGCGGCTGCGCTTCAGATAGGCGATGCGCTCGTCGGCGACGGCCTCGAAATGCCGGATCACGGTCATCGAGATGACCTGATCCTCGTCGCCGAGCGCGATGCCGCGCACGCCCATGGAATCGCGGCCCTTGAACACGCGCACGTCGGTGACGGGGAAGCGGATGCACTGGCCGAGCGCCGTGGTGATGACCACGTCGTCGAACTCCGTGCAGGTTTCCACCGACACGATGCCCTCGCCCTCTTCGAGCTTCATGGCGATCTTGCCGTTGCGGTTGACCTGGACGAAGTCCGACAGCTTGTTGCGCCGGATCGTGCCCTTGGTGGTCGCAAAGACCACGTCGAGGGTCTCCCAGGTCTCCTCGTCCTCCGGCAGCGGCAGGATCGAGGTGATGCGCTCGCCCTCCTGCAGCGGCAGCAGGTTGACCAGCGCCTTGCCGCGCGCCTGCGGGGCGGCCAGGGGCAGGCGCCAGACCTTGGTCTTGTAGGCCATGCCGCGCGAGGAGAAGAACAGGATCGGCACGTGGGTATTGGCCACGAACAGCCGGGTGACGAAATCCTCGTCCTTCATCGAGATGCCGGAGCGGCCCTTGCCGCCGCGCCGCTGCGCCCGGTAGGTCGACAGCGGCACGCGCTTGATCCAGCCGGCATGGGTCACGGTGACGACCATGTCCTCGCGCTGGATCAGGTCCTCGTCGTCGACCTCGCCGTCCAGTTCCACGATCTCGGTGCGGCGCGGGGTGGCGAACTCGGCCTTGATGGCGGCAAGCTCGTCCTTGACGATGGTCTGGATGCGCTCGCGCGAGCGCAGGATGTCGAGATAGTCCTCGATCTCCAGGGCGAGCTTGTTCAATTCGTCGGCGATCTCGTCGCGGCCGAGCGCGGTCAGGCGGGCGAGGCGCAATTCCAGGATGGCGCGGGCCTGCTCGTCGGACAGCCGGTAGGTGCCGTCCTCGTTGAGCGTATGGCGCGGGTCGGCGATCAGCGCGATCAGCGGCGCCATGTCCTTGGCCGGCCAGTCGCGGCCCATCAGCTGCGCCTTGGCGGTGGCCGGATCGGGCGCAGTGCGGATGAGGTGGATGACCTCGTCGATATTGGCGACCGCAATCGCCAAGCCGACCAGGATATGGGCGCGGTCGCGCGCCTTGTTGAGCAGGAATCGCGTGCGCCGGCCGATCACCTCCTCGCGGAAGGTGATGAAGGCCTGGATGATGTCGCGCAGGTTCATCAGCTCCGGCTTGCCGCCGTTGAGCGCCACCATGTTGCAGCCGAACGAGGACTGCAGGGTGGTGAACTTGTAGAGCTGGTTCAGCACGACTTCCGCCATGGCGTCGCGCTTGACCTCGATGACGACCCGGTAGCCGTCGCGGTCGCTTTCGTCGCGCACCTCGGCGATGCCCTCGACGCGCTTCTCGCGCACCAGCTCGCCGATGCGCTCGACCATCGAGGCCTTGTTGACCTGATAGGGGATCTGGTCGACGACGATCGCCTCGCGGCCGCCGCGCGCGGTCTCGAACTTGACCCGGCCGCGCATCATGATCGAGCCGCGCCCGGTCAGATAGGCCGAGCGGATGCCGGCCCGGCCGAGGATGATGCCGGCGGTCGGGAAGTCCGGCCCCGGGATGATCTCGATCAGGTCGGCGACGGTCATGTCCGGCTTGTCGATCATCGCGATCGCGGCGTCGCAGACCTCGCCGAGATTGTGCGGCGGAATATTGGTCGCCATGCCGACCGCGATGCCGCCGGCGCCGTTGACGAGCAGGTTCGGGAAGCGCGACGGCAGCACCGTCGGCTCGTGCTCCGAATTGTCGTAGTTCGGCTGGTAGTCGACCGTGTCCTTGTCGAGATCCTCCAGGAGGCTGTGCGCCACCTTCTCCAGGCGGACCTCGGTGTAGCGCATGGCCGCCGGCTGGTCGCCGTCGACCGAGCCGAAATTGCCCTGGCCGTCGACCAGCGGCACCCGCATCGCAAAGTCCTGCGCCATGCGCACGAGCGCGTCGTAGACCGACTGGTCGCCATGCGGATGGTACTTACCGATCACGTCGCCGACGACGCGGGCCGATTTGCGATAGGCCTTGTTCCAGTCGTAGCCGTTCTCGTGCATCGAGAAGAGGATGCGGCGGTGCACCGGCTTCAGGCCGTCGCGCACGTCCGGCAGCGCGCGGCTCACGATCACGCTCATCGCGTAATCGAGGTAGCTGCGGCGCATCTCGTCGGTGATGGAGACCGGCTTGATGTCCGACGGGCTTTCCCCGCCCGGAACCGGCTTTTCGGATGAGGCCAAAACGCGTCACTCTTCGGTCTGGATGTCGACGGCTCGTCTATAGGCGATTCCGGCCGCGGACGCCAATTTCGCGCGCGGGCGCACGCGAGATTCCAAAGTCACGCCGTTCGCGGCCAGATCATGGCGGCCGGCGGCTCGGCCTCGCCGCGGATTTCGACGTGCTCGCCGCCGTCGTCGCGGGTCACGATCCGGGTCCGGCCGGAGGCGACCAGATCGAGGGCATGCGGATAGAGCCGGTGTTCGGCCGCCAGCACGCGGGCGGCGAGCCCGTCCGGCGTGTCGCCGGCCAGCACCGGCACGGCGGCCTGGGCGACGACCGGCCCGGTATCCATCGCCTCGCGCACGAAATGGACGGTGCAGCCGGCGAGCTTGACGCCGTCCCGCAACGCCCGGGCATGGGTGTGCAGGCCCGGATAGGCCGGCAGCAGCGAGGGGTGGATGTTGATCATCCGGTTCTTCCACTGGCCGATGAACCAGGGCGTCAAGAGCCGCATGAAGCCGGCGAGGCAGACGAGCTCGACGCCGTGGCGGACGAGTTCGGCATGGAGCGCCATCTCGAAGCGCTCGCGGTCCGGAAAGCCCTTGTGGCTGATCACCACCGCCGGCACCCCGGCCGCCGCCGCCTTGGCGAGGCCGCCGGCATCGGCGCGATTGGACAGGACCAGCACGGCCTCGGCGGGGAAATCGGCCCGCTTGGTCGCCGCCACCAGCGCCGCCATGTTGGACCCGCCACCGGAAATGATGATGCCGACGCGGAGCTTGCGCGGCGCGGTCCCGCGCGGCGCGTCCGTGCCAGCCGCAGGCCCCCCGACCGCAGGCCCACCAAGCGGCGCCGTCGTCATCGAGCAAGATCCAGGCTGCCGACCGGGTCGACGAAGGGCTCGTCCGGCCCGGCCTCGATCGTGCCGAGTTCGACCACCGTCTCGCCGGACGCCGCCAGGCTGGCGACGACCTCGGCCGCACGGGGCGCCTCGACCACCAGCACCATGCCGATGCCGCAGTTGAAGGTGCGCAGCATCTCGCGCTCGGAGACGCCGCCGGCAGCCGCCAGCCAGCGGAAGACCGGCAGGACCGGGATGCGGGCGAGATCGATGCGCGCCGCCGTGCCGGCCGGCAGGACCCGGGGGATGTTCTCCCAGAAGCCGCCGCCGGTGATATGGGCGAGCGCCTTGACGGCGCCGGTGGCGCGGATCGCGGCCAGCACCGGCTTGACGTAGATGCGCGTCGGCGTCAGCAGCGCCGCGCCGAGCGTCGTGCCGGCGGCGAAGGGCGCGGCGTCCTGCCAGGTCAGCCCGGCCGCGGCGACAATGCGCCGGACCAACGAATAGCCGTTCGAATGCACACCTGACGACGAGAGCCCCAGGATCACGTCGCCGGGGCCGACATCGGCGCGCGGCAGGATTCCGGTGCGCTCGACCGCCCCGACAGCGAAGCCGGCGAGGTCGTAGTCGCCGTCCTGGTACATGCCGGGCATCTCGGCGGTCTCGCCGCCGATCAGCGCCGCGCCGGCCTCCCGGCAACCCGCCGCGATGCCTTCCACGACGCTCGCCGCGACATCGACATCGAGCTTGCCGCACGCGAAATAGTCGAGGAAGAACAGCGGCTCGGCGCCCTGCACGACGAGGTCGTTGACCGACATGGCGACGAGATCGATGCCGACATGGGCGTGGATCCCGGCATCGATGGCGACCTTCAGCTTGGTGCCGACGCCGTCATTGGCCGCGACCAGCACCGGGTCGGCATAGCCGCAGGCCTTGAGATCGAACAGGCCGCCGAAACCGCCGATCTCGGCATCGGCCCCGACCCGCGCGGTCGCCTTGACGAAGGGCTTGATGCGCTTGACCAGCAGGTTGCCGGCGTCGATATCGACCCCGGCCTTGGCATAGGTCCAGCCGTTGCCGTTCTGGTCGTCGCTCATGGGTCGCAGGCTCTTGTCGCGAAAAAGGGAGTGGTTCGGCCAAAGCCGGTGGTCGGCCGGAGCCGGGGTCCGGCAAAAGCCGGGATCCGGGCCGGACATGAACCATCGTGGCGCGGAATGCAAGGGCGCGGCGCGCCGGTCCGTCAACACTGTGCCCTTCGCGGCCCGGCCCCTCCCCGTCCCGCTCGCTCCCCATCCTGCCTCTCTTGATCCCGCCCCTACCCGTCCAGTCCGGCGATGGTCGCGGCCAGGGCCTGGGCGCGGGGAACGAGGGTGTCGAGGCGGCACCATTCCTGGTCGGTGTGGGCGCCGCCGCCGACCGGGCCGAGGCCGCAGAGCGAGGGCACGCCGAGGGCGGCGGTGAAGCCGGAATCGGCGCAGCCGCCGGTGAACTCGCCCTCGACCGCGAAACCGGTCGCGGCCGCAGCGGCCTGGTAGCGGGCGAAGAGGTCGGCCGAATGGCGCGCTTCCAGCGGCAGGAACAGGTGCCCCTTCTCGTAGCCGGCCCGGGTGCCGGGCACGTCCTCGGCGGCCAGGATGGCGTCGACTGCCGCCAGGATGCCGTCGAGCTGGTCGACGGCGACGAAGCGGATGTCGAGTTCGGCTTCCGCATGGTCGGCGACGGTGTTGTGGGTGCGCCCGCCCCGGATGGTGCCGACATTGGTGGTGATGCCGGCGGCATAGTCGGTCAGGGCGTGCAGGCGGACGATCTTGGCGGCGAGCGCGCCGATCGCGCTGGCGCCG
The DNA here is from genome assembly GCF_018729455.1 of Prosthecodimorpha staleyi. Classification (NCBI taxonomy): domain Bacteria; kingdom Pseudomonadati; phylum Pseudomonadota; class Alphaproteobacteria; order Hyphomicrobiales; family Ancalomicrobiaceae; genus Prosthecodimorpha; species Prosthecodimorpha staleyi. The sequence continues at coordinate 511,240 of NZ_JAHHZF010000001.1, forward strand.
TCGGCATGATTGGCGCCCGAATGGGCGGCCTTGCCGGTCACCGTGATGTCGAGCGTCATGCCGCCCTTGCGGGCCGTCACCACATTGCCGGAGGCCCGGCCGGGCTCGGCATTGAACGCGGCGCGGGCACCCCGGGCGACGGCCTCGATCATCGGCCGGCCGGAGGGCGAGCCGATCTCCTCGTCGGCGGTGAACAGGCCGATCAGCGGGAAGTCCGTGCCACCGGCGGCCTTCAGCGCCCTCAGCACGAAAAGATCGACGACCAGCCCGCCCTTCATGTCGGCGACGCCGGGTCCGAAGCCCATGTCGCCGTCACGGCTGAACGGCCGGCGGGCGACGGTCCCTTTCGGGAAGACGGTGTCGCGGTGGCCCATCACAAGGACCGGCGCGCCGCCGCTGCGTCCCGGGATTTCCGCTTTCAGAACAGACCCGTAGGTCTCATCGGGGAAGCGCTCGACCGCGATGCCGTCGGCCTCCAGCAGCGCCGCCATGGCGTCGCCGACCGCATCGATGCCGGCCCGGTCGCGGCTGCCGGAATCGATGTCGACCAGGCGCTGGAGGAAAGCTTCCATCTCGGCGCGGCGGGGGGCGAGCCAGGCGCTGGCCCGGGTGGCGAGGGTGGTCATGCGCGGCGGGCCTCCAGGATCTCAGGACCGGTTTCGCCGAGATCCCAGAACAGACCGGCCATGATTCGCAAAGCCTCCTCGGCGACGGAGCCGAGCAGATGCTCGTCCGGCGCATGCTGGGAGCAGGCCGGATAGGAATGCGGCACCCAGATGGTCGGCAGGCCGAGCACTTCGGAGAACACGTCGTTGGGAATCGAGCCGCCGAGATTGGGCAGAAGCGCCGGCTTCTTGCCCGTGGTGGCTGCGAGCGAGGCCAGCGTCCAGCCGACCCAGGGGTCGTTCGGATCGAGCCGCGTCGCCGCGAAGGTCTCCATGCGGCTCGAACGAACCTGAACTTTCTCGAATCCATTCGCGGCGAAATGCGCGCGGATTGCATCGACCGCCGCGACCGGATCGGTACCGACGACGAAGCGCAGCTGGATGGTCGCCTTGGCGGAGGCCGGCACGGCATTGACCGGCGCCGCCGGGGTGCCGGTCTCGTAGGCGAGCACCTCGAGCGCGTTCCAGCCGAACACCCGCTCTTCCGGCGTCAGGCCCGGCTCGCCCCAGTCGCGGTCGATCTCCGGATCGTTCGGGCCGCCACCGACCTTGAGGTCGGCGATCGCCTCCCGGACCGCCGGCGGGATCGGCGGCGGGCGCAGGGCGTCGAGCAGGATGCGGCCGTTGCCGTCGACCAGTGAGGCGATGGCGTTGGCCAGGATGGTGCCCGGATTGGCGAGCAGGCCGCCCCAGTTGCCGGAATGGTGCGCGCCCTCGCGCAGGTCGACCGAGAGATCGATGTTCATGGCGCCGCGCGAGCCGAGGAACACGGTCGGGCGTTCGGCGGTCAGGCGGGGACCGTCGGAGGCGATCAGCACGTCGGCGGCGAGCCGGGCGCCTTGGGCCTCGGCGAGCGCGCGCAGGCCCGGCGAGCCGGCCTCCTCGCCCATCTCGATCAGGATCTTGGCGTTGAAGCCGAGCCGGCCGCCGCGCTCGGCGAGGACCGCCTCCAGGGCGGCGATATTGACCGAATGCTGGCCCTTGTTGTCGGCCGTGCCACGGCCGTACCAGCGGTCGCCCTCGACGGTCACCGACCAGGGCTCCAGCCCCGCGCGCCAGCGGCCCTCATGACCGAGCACCACGTCGCCATGGCCGTAGATGAGCACGGTCGGCAGGTCGGCATCCTCGATCCGCTCCGCGATCAGGAACGGCCCGCGGCCGAGAACCGGATTGGCGACGAGGGTCGAGGTGAAGCCGAGCCGGTCGAGGCAGGGCACCATCTCGTCGGTCAGATAGGCGGCGAGTTCGACGCCGCGCTGGCCGGACTGGCTCTCGGTCTTGATCGCCACCCGGCGGGTGAGATCGGCGAGGAAGCGGCCGGAGGCGAAGAGATCGGCGGCGCGGGCGACGGCGCCGGCGCGCGACGGCATGTCGGACATGGGACGGGACCTTGGGTCGGTTGCTTGGGTCGATCGGTTAGGCGGGACGGATCGGATTTCGCCGGCCGTGCCGGCAAGAATTCTGACGGTCAGCCGGAGACGCTGGCCGAGATTGGTGTCGGCACCGGGACGGCGAGATGGCAGGTGGCGAAACCGTCGGCGAAGGCCACGCTGGCCGGGGCCTCGCGACTGCAGCGCTCGAACGCGCGCGGGCAGCGCGGGTGGAAGGTGCAGCCCGACGGCGGGTCGATCGGGTTCGGGAAGGCGCCGGAAATGCCAGCTTCCGGCATGCCGAGATCGGGATCGGGCGTCAGCACGCTGTCGAGCAGGGCGCGCGAATAGGGATGCGCCGGCGCGCCGAACAGCCCTTCCCGTCCCCGCTCTTCGACGATCCGGCCGAGATACATCACCGCGACCCGGTCGGCGAGATGTTCGACCACCGCCAGATTGTGGCTGATGAAGAAGTAGGTCAGCCGGAACTCGCGCTTCAAGTCCATCAGCAGGTTCAGGATCTGCGCCTGGACGGAAACGTCGAGCGCGGAGGTCGGCTCGTCGCAGATCAGCACGTCCGGCCGCATGACCAGGGCGCGCGCGATGGCGACGCGCTGGCGCTGGCCGCCGGAAAGCTGGTTCGGATAGGCGTCGATCACCCGGCGCGGCAGGCCGACCGCATCGAGCATCTCGGCGACCTTGGCCTGCCGCTCGGCCGACGATCCGATGCCGTGGGCGACCAGCGGCAGCGCGACCAGATCGGCGACCGACTTGCGCGGATTGAGCGACGAATAGGGGTCCTGGAACACCGGCTGGATGCGCCGGGCGACCTCGCGCCGGTCGGTCTCGCCGATCGGCACGCCGTCGATACGGATCTCGCCGGAGGACGGCGCGATCAGGCCGAGCAGCAGCTTGGCGAGCGTCGACTTGCCCGACCCGCTCTCCCCGACCAGCGCATGGACCTCGCCGCGGGCGACCGTCAGCGAGACGCCGCCGACCGCCGTCAGCGTCGCCTTCGGCTTCATGAAGCCCTGGCCGACCCGGTAGGTCTTGGTGACATTCCTCAGTTCGAGCACCGGAACGGTCATTGCGGACTCCCGACGGTCTCGAGGATGCAGGCCATGCGGTGGCTGCCGCCGAGCCCGCGCTCGGGGATCGCGCCGGCGCAGATCTCGACGGCATGGTCGCAGCGGTTGCGGAAGGCACAGCCGAAGACGTCCCCGACCAGGCCCGGCACCTGGCCCGGGATGGTGCCGAGCGGCTCGCCCGGCCGGGTCCGCCCCGGCACCGGGATGGAGCGCAGCAGGCCGCGCGTATAGGGATGGCTCGGCGCGCCGAACACCTCGCGCACCGTGCCGGTCTCGACCAGGCGGCCGGCATACATCACCGCCACATGGGTGGCGACGCGGGCGACGACGCCGAGATCGTGGGTGACCAGGATCAGTGCCATGCCGAATTCCTGCTGCAGGTCGCGCAACAGGCGCAGGATCTGGGCCTGGATGGTCACGTCGAGCGCGGTGGTCGGCTCGTCGGCGATGATCAGGTCGGGCTCGCACATCAGCCCCATGGCGATCATCACCCGCTGGCGCAGGCCGCCGGAGAGCTGGTGCGGATACTGGCCGAGCCGGGACGCCGCGGCCGTGATGCCGACGCGCTCCAGGAGATGCACCGCCCGCTCGCGCGCCGCCTTGGCCGACACGCTGCGGTGCCGGCGCAGCGCCTCGGTCAATTGGTCGCCGATCGTGTAGGCCGGGTTGAGCGAGGTCATCGGCTCCTGGAAGATCATCGCCATGCGGTCGCCGCGCAGGTCCTCCTTCTGCCGTTCGCCGGCGGCCATCAGGTCGATGCCGTCGAAGCGCAGGGTCGCGGCCTTGCGGATGGCGCGCGCCGGCAGCAGGTCCATCAGGGCGAGCGAGGTCAGGGACTTGCCCGACCCGCTCTCGCCAACGATGGCCAGCGTCTCGCCGCGCTCCAGCGTGAAGGAGACCCCGCCGACCGCATGCAGCAGGCCGGCCTCGGTCGGGATGTCGATGGTCAGGCGGTCGACTTCGAGCAGCGCCATCGGTTCAGCTCCGGTTCTCGGGCGCGGTCACGTCGCGAAGGCCGTCGCCGAGGAGGTTGATCGCCAGGACGAGGCTCGCCAGCGCCACGCCCGGAATGGCGATCACCCAGGCGCTGAAGAACATGAACTGCTTGCCCTCGGCGATCATCAGCCCCCAGGACGGCAGCGGCGGCTGCACGCCGAGGCCGAGGAAGGAGAGCGCGGCCTCGAGCAGGATGGCATGGGCCATCTCCAGGGTGGCGACCACGATCAGCGGATTGAGGATGTTGGGCAGCACCTCGGACAGCACGATGCGCCGGGTCGAGCAGCCGATCGCCCGGGCGGCGGCGATATAGTCGGCATGGGCGACCTGCATGGTGGCCGAACGGGCGACCACGGCGAAGCGGTCCCAGAGCAGGAGCCCGAGCACCAGGATGACGGTTTCGAGCGAGGAGCCGACCAGGGCGGCGGCGGCGAGCGCGATCAGCACGACCGGCAGCGCCAGGCGGACATTGACCACATAGCCGATCGCCATGTCGACCCGGCCGCCGAAATAGCCGCCGGCGACGCCGAGCGCGGTGCCGATCAGGCCGGACACGATAACGGTGGCGATGCCGATCAGGAGCGAGATGCGGGCGCCGTAGACGAGCCGGGCGAAGTAGTCGCGACCGAGCTTGTCGGTGCCGAGCCAATGCTCCCAGCTGCCCTTGGCGTGCCAGACCGGCGGGATCAGCCGGCGGGCGATGTCCTGGTCGTAGGGGTCGTAGGCGGTGATCAGCGGTGCGAACAGCGCCATCGCGACGATCACCGCCAGCACGGTGGCGCCGATCATGAAGCTCGGATTGCGGCCGGCGCGGCGCAGGAAGCGGGCCGCCGGCGAGCGGCGCGGCGGCACGGCTTCGAGCGCGGCGGCGGAGGACAGGTTGGCGGGCGACGGGGCGGCGGGCGACCGGTCGGTGGCCGACAGGGCGGCGGAAGGCGCGGGAGCGGTCATGCGACGCGGATCCTCGGGTCCAGCCAGGCGTTGAGGAGATCGGCCAGGAAGGTCAGGCCGATATAGATCGAGGCGAGCAGCAGCACGATCGCCTGCACGACCGGGAAGTCCTTGCGGCCGATCGCCTCCCAGGCGAGATGGCCGAGACCGTGCATGGAGAAGACCGCCTCGACCACGATCGAGCCGCCGAGCATGAAACCGAACTGCACCGCCGCCAGCGCCACGACCGGCACCACGGCGTTGCGCAGGGCATGCTTGAACAGCACCGTCGGCCAGCGCAGGCCCTTGGCGCGGGCGGTGCGGATATAGTCGGAGGCGAGCACGTCGAGCATGCCGTTGCGGGTCAGGCGCATCACCGCCGGCACCGCGTACCAGCCGAGCGCGATCGCCGGCATGACGAAATGCGCCCAGGTGGCATTGCCGGAGACCGGCAGCCAGCGCAGGTTGACGGCGAAGACGAGGATCAGCGTCAGGCCGAGCCAGAAGGTCGGGATCGCCTGTCCGAGCACGCAGAAGACCAGCGCGGCGCGGTCGATCCAGCCGCCCCGGTTGACCGCGGCGACGACGCCGAGCGGGATCGCGACCAAGAGGGCCAGGCCGAGCGCAATGGCGCCGAGCGTCATGGTCACCGGCATGCGCTCGGCGACCAGCGCGGCGACCGTCTCGCGGAAATAGAAGGACCGGCCGAAATCGAAATGCAGCGCCCCGGCAAGCCAGTCGAGATACTGGACCGCGAGCGGCTTATCGAGGCCGTACTGGACCCGGACCTGCTCGACCTGCGCGGGCGACGCCTCGGGTCCGGCGATCGCCAGGGCCAGATCGCCGGAGAGATGCAGCAGCAGGAAGGCGACGATCGAGACGGTCAGGGCGACCGACAGCGCGACGCCGAGGCGCCGCAGGACGTAGAGAAGCATGGAAGCCTCCGGAAACCGGGGAGCGGGCGACATGGCGCACGGGCGGAGCGGCGCGCCATGTCCGGCAGGTCCGGCCGCGGGTGGCGGGCTTCGGGATCGGATCCCGACCGCCCGCCCCTCGCCTCACTTCCAGCGGGCCGCGTAGAACCGCGGCATCTCGTCGGGCTGCGCCGCAAAGGCAAGGTCGGACGAGAAGGCGTAGTTGGTCGAATAGGAAAAGAGCGGGAACAGGTAGGCCTTGGCGGCGATCGCCGAGAGGGCTTCCTGATAGGTCTTCTTGCGCTGGGCGAGGTCGATGGTGGTGTCGGCCTTGTCGAGCAGCGCCTTGATCGAGGCATCGCGGCTCATGTCGTCCTCGTCGCCCTTGAACCACACGCCGGTGAAGGCCGAGGCATCGCCGACCGAGAAGGAGCCCCAGGTCTGGTAGTAGATCGGCACCTTGCCGGCCCGGTTCAGTTCGCGCAGGGCGCCGTATTTCAGGTAGTTGAGCTTGGCGCGGATGCCGACGGCGCGCAGATAGCCGATCACCGCCTCGGCATAGTCGCGCTCGCGATAGGCATAGAACTCGATGTCGAAGCCGTTCGGATAGCCGGCCTCGGCGAGCAGGGCCTTGGCCTTCGCAGGATCGTAGGTATAGCGCGGCACGCCCTCGTCGGTGCAGCCGGTCTGATCGATGAAGCAGGCGGAGTGCATGACGCGCGCGCCGCCGCGCACCAGATTGTCCACCATCGCCTTGCGGTCGATGGCATGCGAGATGGCCTGTCGGACCTTCTCGCTCTTCAGAGGCGTGTTCGGGTCGGTGCGGCCGATAGCGTCGAACTGCAGGAAGCCGACGCGCATGGTCTCGGCGGCCAGCACGGTCACGTTGGGCACGGATTCGAGCTGCTTGGCCTGATCGGTCGGCACGCGCCAGATCCAGTCGACGCCGCCGGTCATCAGCTCGGCCATGCGGGTGTCGCCGTCCGGAATGACCCGGAACTCGAGCTTGCCGATGGCCACGTCGCCGAGCGGGCTGCCCTTCCAGTAGGCCTTGAACTTCTCCAGCTTGACGCCCTTGCCGCTGTCGACCGACGTGATCCGGTAGGGTCCGGTGCCGATCGGCGCCTTGGCGAAGCCGTCGAGGCCGACCTTCTTGAAATAGGCGGCCGGGAAGATCGGCGTCGGGCCGGCGAGATATTCGAGCGCGGCCGGGAACGGCCCCTTCAGCTTGATGCGGACCTTGTAGTCGTCGAGCTTCTCGGTCGACGCCATCCAGTTGACGTTCTGCTTGGTGACCACCTTGGCTTCGGGCGTCAGCACGTAGTTGAAGGTGAAGACGACGTCGTCGGCCGTGAAGGGCGAGCCGTCATGGAAGGTGACGCCCTTGCGCAGTTCGAGGTCCAGCGTGACCGGGTCGACCCAGGTCCAGGACGTGGCCAGATAGGGCTCGTAGGCGCCGGTCTTCGGGTTGCGGTGGATCAGCGTCTCCCAGGCGTGGCGGGCGATGATGACGCCCTCGCGCACGTTGTTGTGGTAGGGGCTGATGTTTTCCGGCTCGCTGTCGGATGCATAGACCAGCGTATCGTTGGCCTTGCCGGCCAGGGCCGCGCCCGGCAGGCCGAACGCCATCGCCGCCGCCAGGACCCACAGGCTTCCGCGCTCGATTGCCACCATGTCCCATCTCCACCGTGGTTGTGTGCGCTGCACCAAAGTTGACCATGGCACGGTAATAGGCAAAACGGCCTCTCACAATTATAATATTTGGATTGGATCATTGCCGTTTCGGCAATGCATGGAAACCAACGGCATGCACGGCACGGCACTGCGCTACTTCATGGAGGTCGTCCGCACCGGATCGATCGCGGAAGCCTCGCTTCGCCTGAACGTGGCCGGTTCGGCAATCAGCCGGCAGATCGGCAAGCTGGAGGCCGATCTCGGCGTCGAACTGTTCGAGCGCCGCCCGCGCGGCATGGTGCCGAGCCAGGCCGGCGAATTGCTGGCGCGGCATGCCCGCCGCACCTTCCTGGATGCCGAGGGCGTTGTGCTCGATCTGCAGCGCCTGCGCGGACTGGCGACCGGCGTCGTGCGGGTCGCCGCGACCGAAGGCTTCGGCATGATCCTGGTGCCGGCCGCGATCCGCGCCTTCCGCGAGCAGCATCCGGGCATCCGCTTCGAGCTCAAGGTGACGGCGCCGGGCGCGGTGACGCGCCTGGTGCGCGGTGGCGATGTCGATATCGGGCTGACCTTCACCTTCGCGCCGGAACCGGACGTGCGCATCATCGCGGCCGGGCGGGCCCAGATCGTCGCGGTGATGTCGCGCCACCATCCGCTCGCCGGGCGCGCGGCCCTGTCGCTGGCCGAACTGGCGGGCGAACCGCTCGCCCTGCCCGAGAAGGACACCACGGCCCGGCAGATCTTCGATATCGCCTGCGGGCTCGCCGGGGTGACGGTCGAGCCGGTCTTGGAATCCAACTATATCGCCGCGCTGTGGAGCTTCGTCGAGATGGGCGGGGGCCTCACGATCGCCAGCGCCTTCACGGTCCACACCCGCTCGACGCAGGAGCGCATCGCCTCGGTGCCGATCACCGGACCGGCCGTCGATCAGCGCCGCTACGAGGTCCAGGCCATGCTCGGCCGGCGCCTGCCCGACGCCGCCGAAGCCTTCGCGGTGCATGTCATCGCCGCGATCGACGACCTGCTGGCGAGCTACCCATCGCCGGGCGGCTGACCCGCACCGGCGAACGGAAGCGCCAATCCGGCCGTCCGGTCCGTCAGGCGGCCCGTTCGCCGGCCGCGACCCGCGCCCGCGTCGACGCAACGGCATGATCGAGCCATTGGGCGAAGCTCTCGGCATAGCTGCGCGAGACCGCGATCCGGAAGGATGCGGCATCCTCGGTCCACAGCCAGACCGGCATGCCGGCGATCTCGGTGACCGCCGCCGCACCGGCCGGGAAGACCGAGGCATGCAGATCCAGGCTGCAGCCGGTCTCCAAGAGGAGCCGCGCGGCCGGGCCTTCGATCCGGAAGCCCTCGCGGGCGTCGGTCTGGTCGGTGACCAGCGCGGTCTCGCCGAGCGCATCCGCCAGGCGCCGCTCCAGCGCCCAGCCGTCGCCGGGGGCGGCCGCGACCCAGTGGTCGACGCCGATGCCGAAGGCCATGAGGTCGCCGGCGCGGGCGAGACGCGGCCCCTCCGGCAGGGCGAAGCCGAAGGTTTCGGCGAAGCGGGACCGGGCGGCGGCGGCCCGGCTGCGGGGGGCGACGATCGCGGCGAAGCCGGTCTCGAACGGACGGGCGGTGACGGCATCAGGCACGGGCGCGGTTCCCTTCCGGATCGACGAAGCAGGGGGCGACGACCTCGACATCCACGTCGCCGCCGCGCACCGGATCGTAGGCGCGCACGATCTCGCCGTGGCGGGTGTCGCCATGGGCGAGGAAGCCGAGCCCGATCCATGAGCCGAGCGTCGGCGAATGGGCGACCGAGGTGATCCAACCCTGGTCATGGGCGGCGGTGGCGTCCGGTCCCTTGGGCAGGAGATGGGCGCCGGCCCTCAGCCGCGCGGTCCGGTCGACCGGCTTCAGCCCGACCAGCCGGCCCCGGGCCGGATCGGTCAGGTAGGGCCGAGCCGCCAGCACGCGGCCGATGCAGTCGTGCTTGCGCTCGGCGAAGGCGCCGAGCCGCAGCATGTGGGCGGTGGTCTGGCCGTTGATCTCCGAGCCGACCGGATGACCCTTCTCGATGCGCATCGCGCCGACCGCCTCGGTGCCGTAGGGCACGATGCCGAACTCCTGGCCGGCAATCAGCAGCCGCCGCATCAGCTCCGCCCCGCGCCGGGCTGGAACGGCGATCTCGAAGGCCAGCTCGCCCGAGAAGGTCAGGCGGAACAGGCGCGCGCGCACGCCGCCGAGCACGGTCGTCTCGGCGCAGGCGACCGGCGGGAAGGCCGCGCCGGACAGGTCGAAGCCGGGATCGACGATGCGGGCGAGCACGTCGCGGGCGCGCGGGCCGGCCAGAGCCAGTTGCGCCCATTGCTCGGTGATCGACTGCACCACCACGTCCATCTCGGGAAACAGCACCTGCCGGGCATATTCGACCTGCTCGTAGACCTTGGCCGCATGGGCGGTCGAGCAGGTCATGACGAAGCGTTCCGGCCCGAGCCGGGCGACGGTGCCGTCGTCATAGGCGTAGCCGTCCTCGCGCAGCATCAGAAAATAGGCGCAGCGGCCGACCGCCAGCTTCATCACCGAATTGGCGCAGAGGCGCGTCAGGAAGGCGGCGGCGTCCGGGCCGAAGACCTCGATCTTGCCGAGGGTCGACATGTCGCAGACGCCGACGGCGTTGCGCACCGTCGTCACCTCGCGGTCGACGCTCTGCTGCCAGTCGGTCTCGTGCGGCAGCGGGAACCACTGCGCCCGCCACCACGGGCCGACCTCGATCATCTGCGCCTCGCGCTCGATCGCCACCATGTGGATCGGCGGCAGCCGGCGGGGCCGGAACGCCATGGCGCGGTGATGGCCGGCGAGCGCCCCGATCGCCACCGGTTCGACCGGCGGACGCATGGTGGTGATGCCGGTCTGCGGGATCGTGCGGCCGGTCAGTTCGGCCAGGATGGCGAGGCCATTCAGGTTGGCGGTACGGCCCTGGTCGGTCGCCATGCCGAGCGTCGTGTAGCGCTTCAGATGCTCGACCGAGACGTAGCCCTCGCGCGCGGCCAGCGCCACGTCGGCATCGGTCACGTCGTGCTGGAAGTCGACGAAGGCCTTGCCGGCGCCCTTCGCGCCGCCGACATGCCAGAACGGCGTCAGCGCCGCGCCCTCGTGATCGACCTTGGCCTCCGCACCCGCGGCCGCGAAGATGTCGGCGAGGCGGAAGGTGCCGGCGGCCGCGCCGGCGAGGCGGATACCGGCCGGCAGTTTCCCGGCCGTGAAGGCGGCATGGGCCTCCGACCAGACCGGGCGGTCGCCGCGATGGGTGGCGAGCTGGATGTCCGGCTGCCAGTTGCCCGAGACACCGAGCGCGTCGGTCACGATCCGGTCGGACCCGCCGCCGGACAGATCGACGTCGATCGCCTCCAGGGCCTTGCCGCCGAGCGCGCGCCGCAGCCGGGCACCGGCGAGCGCCCGCCCGCCACCGGCCGCCACCGCGGCGGTCAGCACCGGGTCGACATCGGCGCGTGGGTCGATCACGGCCGCGACCGTGACGCCGGAGGCGATCAGGTCGGCGGCGGCGTGCCAGCCGCTGTCATTGGCAGTGAAGAGCGTGACGGCGCGGCCGGCCGCCGCGCCATAGCCGACCGCGTAGTGGCGCAGCGCGCCGGCCAGCATGACGCCGGGCAGGTCGTTGCCGGGGAACACGATCGGCCGCTCGATGGCGCCGGCCGCGACGATCGCCTCGCCGGCGACGAGCGTCCAGGCGCGCTGGCGCGGGCAATCCGGCGGCGGTACGGGCAGGTGGTCGGCGACCCGCTGCAGCGCGCCGAACTGGCCGCCGTCATAGGTGCCGAACACGGTGGTGCGCCGCAGGATGCGGACCTGCGGTGCGGCTTCGAGTTCGGCCTCGACCGCAGCCGCCCAGGCGGCACCGGGCTGGCCGTCGATCATGCGCCGCGTGGTCAGGAGCGAGCCGCCGAGCCGGGCCTCGCGCTCGACCAGGATGACACGCCGGCCAGCCCGCGCTGCGGTGCGGGCTGCGAGCAGGCCGGCCGGGCCGGAACCGGCCACGAGCAGGTCGGCATGGGCGGTCGCGGTCTCGTAGCTGTCCGGATCGGGTTCGCCCGACAGGCGGCCGAGGCCGGCCGCGCGCCGGATCAGCGGCTCGTAGAGCTTCTCCCAGAAGCTCGCAGGCCACTTGAAGGTTTTGTAGTAGAAGCCTGCAACGAAAAGCTTATCGAAGAGGCCGTTGACCGCCATCAGGTCGAAGCCGAGCGACGGCCAGCGGTTCTGGCTCCAGGCCTCCAGTCCGTCATAGAGCTCGACCACCGGCGCCTTCAGGTTCGGCTCGCGCCGGGCGCCGCCGCGCAGTTCGACCAGCGCGTTCGGCTCCTCCGGCCCGGCCGCGACCAGGCCGCGGCGGCGGTGATACTTGAACGAGCGCCCGAACAGGGTGACGCCGCCGGCGAGCAGCGCCGAGGCGAGGCTGTCGCCGGCAAGACCCTGGTAGGCCTTGTCGTCGAAGCGGAAGGACAGGCGGGTGGCGAGATCGACCAGCGTGCCGCCGGCGGTCAGACGATAGCCGCTCATCGGGCGCCTCCCTCGGCCACCGCCGCAGCTTCCACCGCCACGACGGACTCGATCGCATGGGTCCGGGTATCGCGCGCCACCGTCACCCAGCCGTGGCAGCCGGCGCGGTGGAACCAGTGCTCGCGGATCGGACCGGCCGGATTGTCGCGCAGATAGACGTAATCGAAAAAGGCCGCCTCGCCGGCATCGGCTGCAGGCCGCACCGGCGCGGCGTCGCCCCGGTAGGTGAATTCGGCCGCATCGCGCGGACCGCAGAAAGGACAGGTGATCAGCATGGTTTCGGCTCGCGCGGCATCAGTGCGGGTGCGGCATCAGTGCAGGTTCGGCTGGGCGCCCATGCCCTTTTCGTCGACCACCGCGCCGGTGCGGAAGCGGTCGAGGGTCAGCAGCGCCGCGTCGGGGTGCGGCTCGTCGCGCGCCAGCAGATGCGCGAAGGTCATGCCGGAGGCCGGCGTCGCCTTGAAGCCGCCGTAGCACCAGCCGGCATTGAGATAGAGCCCGTCGATCGGCGTCCGGTCGATGATCGGCGAGCCGTCCATGCTCATGTCCATGATGCCGCCCCAGTGGCGCAGGATGCGCGCCCGGCCGATCATCGGCATCACCGCCATGCCGCCCTCGCAGACATCGCGGATGACCGGCAGGTTGCCGCGCTGGGCGTAGGAATTGTAGCCGTCGATGTCGCCGCCGAAGACCAGGCCGCCCTTGTCCGACTGGCTGACATAAAAATGGCCGGCCCCGAAGGTGATCACCCCGTCGACGGTCGGCTTCAGCCCCTCCGAGACGAAGGCCTGCAGGACGTGGCTCTCGATCGGCAGGCGCAGGCCGGCCAGGGTGGCGACGCGCGAGGTGTTGCCGGCGACCGCCATGCCGACCTTGCCGGCCCGGATCGCGCCGCGGCTGGTCTCGACGCCGACGATCCGCCCGCCCTCGCGCAGGAATCCGGTCACCTCGGCATTCTCGATGATGTCGACGCCGAGCCGGTCGGCCGCCCGCGCATAGCCCCAGACGACGCCGTCATGGCGCGCCGTGCCGCCGCGCCGCTGCAGGAGGCCGCCGCGGATCGGGAAGCGGGCATTGTCGTAGTCGAGATAGGGATGGCGGGCCATCACCTCTTCGCGGGTCAGGAGTTCGGCGTCGATACCGTGCAGACGCATGGAATTGCCGCGCCGGGCATAGGCGTCGCGCTGGGAATCCGAGTGGTAGAGGTTGAGGACGCCGCGCTGGCTGACCATGGTGTTGAAGTTGAGATCGGCCTCCTGGCGCTCCCAGAGCTTCATGGACAGTTCGTAGAAGGGCACGTTGCCGGGCAGCAGATAGTTCGACCGGATGATGGTGGTGTTGCGGCCGGCATTGCCCGATCCGATCCAGCCCTTCTCGACCACCGCCACGTTGCGGATGCCGAAGGTGGCGGCGAGATGATAGGCGGTGGCGAGCCCGTGGCCGCCGCCGCCGACCACGACGATGTCGTAGGCGGGCTTCGGTGCAGGCTTGCGCCAAGCCGGCTTCCAGTGGCGGTGCCCGGTCAGGGCACCGGCGACGAGCGAGGCGATCGAATAGGTCATGGGAGCGCGCGGGGCCTCAGAAGGGCAGACGGGCCAGGACGATGCGGGACGGTCGGCGAAAACCGTTGTGGCCGCCAGTTTCCCGGGCTAGGACATCCGCTGCATGCCCGAGAGCGCCGATTTCTTGCCTGAAAGCGCGGAACAGTCCGTCGGCTTCCTGCTCCTGCCGGACTTCGCGATGATGTCCTATGCCTGCGCCAGCGAACCGCTGCGTGCGGCCAACCGGCTCTCGGGCCGGACGCTCTATCGCTGGCGCCATTTCTCGGTCGACGGCGGACCGGTGATGGCCTCGAGCGGCGTGCCGATCGTGCCGGACGGGCGCATCGGCGACGATGTCCGGCTCGACGCCCTGGTCGTCTTCGCCGGCGGCAATCCGTCGACCATCGAGCACGGTCCGACCGAGGCCTGGCTGCGCAATCTGGCGCGGCGCGGCGTCAGGCTCGGCGGCATTTCCGGCGGCCCGTTCCTGCTCGCCCGCGCCGGACTGCTCGCCGGCCGGCGGGCGACCATCCACTGGGAGCACCTGCCGGCCTTCGCGGAGAGCTACCCGGATGTCGAAATGACAGGCACCGTCTACGAGATCGACGGCGACCGGATGACCTCGGCCGGCGGCGTGGCGGCGCTCGACATGATGATCGAACTGATCGCGCGCGATCACGGCGCGGCCTTGGCCGCGGCCGTCGGCGACTGGTTCCTGCGTAGCGAATTGCGCGTCGGCGGCACGCCGCAGCGCACCGGCACGGCCGAACGGCTCGGCATCGCCGATCCCCGGCTCCTGCGCGTGCTGTCGCATATGGAAGCGAACCCGACCGAGGCGCCGTCCCGCCTCCGGCTGGCGCGCATGGCCGGACTGTCGGTGCGCCGGCTGGAGGACCTCTTCGCCGCCCGTCTCGGCACCACGATCGGCCGCCACGCGCTCGCCCTCAAGCTCGACCGGGCGCGCCGGCTGCTGACCCAGAGCGGGCTGTCGGTGATCGAGGTGGCGACCGCCTGCGGCTTCCAGAGCGCAAGTCATTTCTCGCGCAGCTACCGGGCCCGGTTCGGCCTGCCGCCGAGCGCCGATCAGGCCGGCCGCGAGGGTTCGTCTCGCGACGGATCGGGCCGGGACGGCCCGGGTCACGATGCGGCCGGGCGGACGGCGGCCAGATCGCAATCGAACAGGACGTCGCCGCCGAGCCGATAGATGCCGGCCGGCGGCCGGAGTATGTCCGCAAGCCGTTCCACACCCGGCAGCGCGATGCCGGTCGGCCCAGCGCCGATCAGCACCGGGGCGACGATGACATGCAGCCGGTCGAGCGCACCAGCGGCCAGGAAGCGCGACACGGTCTGCGCGCCGCCCTCGATCAGAAGCCGGCCGAGCCCCGCCGCCGCCAGCGCGCCGGCGACCGCGGCCGGCGCCAGGCCGCCCGGTCCGGCGTCCACGGTCAGATGCTCGACGCCGGGCGGCAGGTCGGGCGCCGCGCCCGGGCCGGTCACCACCACGCGCCGGGCGCCGTCCTCACGAAAAAGTTGGAGCGCCCGCGGCGTCCGCCCGTTGGGATCGATCACGACGCGGGCGGGCGAACGGCCTTCGCAGAAGCGCACGCCGAGCTGCGGATCGTCGGCGACGGCCGTCGAGACGCCGACCACGACGGCATCGACCAGGGCGCGCAGCCGGTGCAGGTGGGCGAGCCCGCCCTCCCCGTTGATATATTTGGATTCCCCGGTCGGCGTCGCGATCCGACCGTCGAGCGACTGGCCGAACTGGCCGACCACGAACCGGGCGGCCCGGAACGGATCGAACAGGGCTGCCCATGGGCCGGGCATTGCACCGCCGCTTTTGCAGGCGGTCGTGATGGCGCGCCACTCGGCCTCGCCCGGCTGGTCGTGATAGGATGTCAGCGGTCTCGCCTCACATTTTCGTTCACGGGATGTCATCCATCCGGTGCGGAGATATGTATATGGCGATGTGACGAACAGGAAAGCGGCATCGCGCCGATGAAATCCGGTCTCGTCTGATCTGTATCCGCAGCATTTCAAGAAACGCTGCGCCGGGAGACGCGTTGCATGACGGCCTTGGAAACCCTGTTCGGAAGCGATGCCCGTCGCGGCGTCGAACGCGCGGTGGCGGAATTCCGTTCAGGACGACCCTGCCTGATTTGCGATCACGACGGCGCGTCGCTTCTGGCTGCCCCGAGCGAAGGGCTCGACGATGCCCGGCTGGCCGCGCTGTCGGCGCTGGCCGGCGGCCGGGCGCCGAGCCTGATCCTGACCGGACGCCGGGCGCATTGGCTGGGTCTCCTGGATCACGATCCGGATGCCGTGGCGCTGGACATGCATGCCGGAGTCGATGCCGCGACCATTGCCGGACTGGTGCTCGGCACGCGCGAAACCGCCGCGACGCCGGTCGCCGCCGATCTCCGGCCGGCCGACGCCTTCGGGCGCGCCGCGGTCGACATCGCCCGCCTCGCCCATCTCGCGCCGAGCGTCGTGTTGATGGCGCTGTCGCCCGCGCGCATCGCCGAGATCGCGCCCTTCGTGGTCGGTGTCACGATCGGCGAGGTCGCGGCCTATCGGGCCAGCGTGCCGTCCGACCTGATGATCGTTTCGCAGGCGCGCGTGCCGCTGCGCCCCGACGTGCCGAGCCGCTTCGTGGTCTTCCGCGGCGGCGGCAGCCTGCACGACCAGGTCGCCATCGTGGTCGGCACCCCGCCGGTCGATGCGCCGGTGCCGGTGCGCCTACACTCCGCCTGCCTGACCGGCGACCTGTTCGGCTCGCTGAAATGCGACTGCGGCGACCAGCTGCGCAACACCGTCGCGCGCTTCCACGAGATCGGCGGCGGCGTGCTGCTCTATCTCGACCAGGAGGGCCGCGGCATCGGCATCGCCAACAAGATGCGCGCCTATCGGCTGCAGGAGACCGGCTTCGACACCATCGACGCCGATGCCCAGCTCGGCTTCCGCGACGACGAGCGCGACTATGCTGAAGCGGCGCGGATGCTGCAGCTGCTCGGCTATACCCGTGTGGCCCTGCATTCCAACAATCCGCGCAAGCTCGAGGCGCTGCGGCGCGCCGGCCTGACCGTGGTTTCGCGCGAACCGGTCAAGACGCCGGTCACGCTCGAGAATGCCAACTATCTCAAGACCAAGGCCGCACGCGCCGGCCACCTGATCGATACCGCCTGGGTCGACGAGGTCGAGGCGGCGCTGCTCGCTTCGGCGCGGGCGACAGCCGCGGAATAGACGAGCCGACGCCCGATGCGGCCGCGCCGGTTCCCAGGGGAACAGACGCGGCCGGCGCAGCCTGCTAGCGTCGACTCTGCGGCACATGTCCTGCCGAAGGAGGAACGCCGATGGGAGACGCGCAGCGCTATACCCGGGTCGCCAGGGCCTTGCACTGGCTGATCGCCCTTTTGGTCATCGCCAATATCGCGGGCGGCATCGTCATCGCGAATGTCGAGAACCAGAACACCCTCTACGACCTGCACCGCTCGACCGGCTTCGTGATCCTGTGCCTCGCCGTGCTTCGGCTGGCTTGGCGGGCGACGCATCGTCCGCCGCCGCTGCCCGACCATATGCCGTCCTTACAGAAATTCGCGGCCGAAGCGGTGCATTGGGCGCTCTACGGCTTCATGTTCGCCACGCCGCTGGCCGGCTGGGCGGCGGCCAACGCCTTCGGGGCGACGGTCTCGGTCTACTGGCTGTTCAATCTGCCGGCGATCGCCCCGAAGGACGAAGGGCTGTTCAAAATTCTGATCGGCGCCCACCAGGTTCTGGCGATCGCGTTCACCGCCGCCGTGCTGGTCCATTTCGCCGGGGCCATGTTCCACACCATCGTCCAGCGCGACGGCCTGATGCGGCGCATGTGGCCGGTATGACGGCGGCCTGCGGCCAGGATTGACGGTCGCCCCGGGATGCCGGCCGGCATGGCGGCTGCCCGGTCCGAAGAGCACCGTCCGGGGCGCGCCATAGGCGCCCCGGACGGCCGATCCGACATCACATCGGCCGGTTCTTCTTGCGCCGCTTGACGATGTTGATCGCCTCGACGGCGGCCGAGAAGGCCATGGCCGTGTAGATGTAGCCGCGCGGGATGTGGAAGCCGAGGCCGTCGGCGACCAGCGCGACGCCGATCAGCAGCAGGAAGGCCAGCGCCAGCACCTTGGTGGTCGGATGCCGCTCGATGAAGGCGGAGACCGGGCCGGCGGCGACATACATGACGCCGACGGCGATCACGACCGCGGCGACCATCACCTCGATATGGTCGGCGAGACCGACCGCGGTGATGATCGAATCGACCGAGAAGACCAGGTCGATCAGGACGATCTGGCCGATCACCATGTTGAAGGCCTTCGGCGCCGACACCTTGGCCTCGCCGACGGCGTCCTCCTCGACCTCGTCATGGATATGGCCGACCGCCTTCCAGATCAGGAAGCCGCCGCCGACGATCAGAATGATGTCCTTCCAGGACAGCGCCAGGCCGAAGGCGGTGAAGACCGGGTCCTTCAGCGCCACGATGGCGGAGATGAAGAACAGCAGGATGATGCGGAACACCAGTGCCAGCATCAGGCCGATCTGGCGCGCGCGCTTGGCGAGTTCCGGGCTGAGCTTGGAGGTCACCACCGAGATGAAGACCACGTTGTCGATGCCCAGCACGATCTCGAGCGCCGTCAATGTGATCAGGCTCGCCCAGACCGTCGGATCCGTCAGCAGTTCGATCATCCCACTCCTCGCGATGCGGTGTGCCGCCCGGCCCCGCGCCGGCAGCTTAACCGATGCGCAGGAGATAGAACGTTACGGAATGACCACAAGACCCGGTTTGTCAGGTTTTTATCATCCCAGACCGATTGCGGCGAGCAGCCGCGCGCCGACCGGCGAGGCCAGGATTAGCCCGGCGCCCCAGACGGCCAGAAACGCGCCGATCGCGAATGACAGCACCCGCGACATGGCCGCCTTCTCGACCGTCATCACCGCGCCGAGGATGGCGACCCAGACCACGTTCATGATCCCGACCGCGAACATCACCGCCATCAGCGCCCAGCAGCAGCCGAAGCAGGCGATGCCCTGATCGATGCCGAAGCCGAACGCCGCGCCGGCCCGCGCCCGCCAGCCGGAGGCGAGCGCGGTCGCCGGAACGCGGCAGCGCACCAGACAGGCGGCCTTCATCGGCGTCAGCTGGTAGAGGCCGGCGGCGATCAGCGTCGAACCGGCGAGCACCAGGCTGGCCGGCGCCATGGCCGGCGTCAGCGCGCCGACCACCGTCAGCCCGGCCTGGACGACGGTGGCGGCGACCGCGAACAGAGTCCAGACCGTCAGATAGCCGAGCGCGACCAGCACGGTCGCGGTCGATCCGAGCCGCTCGGCCCCGGCGCGGCGATGGAAGGCGGCGAGCATCGGCGCGGCGCTCGGCAGCATCATGGCCAGCACCATGGCGAGCCACATCAGGAAGACCAGCGCCAGATCGCCCGCCCCCCAGGCCCCCGCCCCCGGCATGCCGAAATGGCCCGCATCCGGCGTGCACAGCACCGCGAGCGCTGCCCTTGCGCCGTCCGGCAATCCGGCGAAGATGTTGAAGCTGTTCAGCCAGCCCATGCCGGGGCCGAGCGCGGTCATGTCGGTCGCCGGCAGCATGGCGGCGACCAGCACGGCGAGCCAGGCCCAGCCGAGGCCGACGGCGAGCGCGAAGGAGACCAGGAGCGGCGCCGGCACGCGCAGGGCCGCGTCCCGGCCGGACGTCCGGGGCTCGGGATCGGAAGCGATGGTCGCGGAAGGGGACGGCATGGCGGGCGCGTGTCTCGTCGAAACCGGATTTATCCTCTTAGCACGACAATCGCGTCCTGGCTTTGATCCAACCCCATGTGCGGATCGCCGCCGCGGGCTATATGGATCCCCCAGCAAGTCAGATTGTCGGATCCGACCCGGAGAGTGCCCATGACCGCGCCCGTTGCCGCAGCCTTCGACGTTGCCGTGGTGGGAGCCGGCCCGTCCGGGCTCGCCGCCGCGCTCCTGATGGCGCAATCCGGCTTTCGCACCGTCTCGATCGCCCCGCCGGCGCTGCCGGCCGACCACCGCACCACGGCCCTGCTCGGCGGCTCGACCGCGCTCCTGGAGCGCATGGGCGTGCTGGAGGCGCTGACCGCGCGCGGCTCGGAACTCAGAACCATGCGCCTCGTCGACGTGACCGGCCGGCTGATCCGTGCACCGGAGGTCGATTTCCACGCCCGCGAGATCGGCCGCGGCTCCTTCGGCATCAACGTCACCAATGGCGACATCCTCGCCGTGCTCGGCGCGGCGGCGGATGCAACGCCGAACCTGACCCGCATCGAGGGGATGGTCGAGGCCGTCGATCTCGGCGAGCGGCTGGCCCGGCTGACCACAGCGTCCGGCGCGGTGATCGAGGCGAAGCTCGTTGCCGCCGCCGACGGGCGCCGCTCGCGCCTGCGCGAGGCCGCCGGCATCGGCGTCAAGACCTGGACCTATCCGCAATCGGCGCTGATCCTCAACCTCAGATGCGAAGTGCCGCATGACGAGGTCTCGACCGAGTTCCACGGCCGCCACGGCCCCTTCGTGCTGGTGCCGCTGCCCGGCGACCGCGTCTCGGTCGTCCTCGTCGAACAGCCCGCCGAGGCCGAGCGCCTCGCCGCGCTCGACGATGCCGCGCTCGCGCGCGAATTGGAGCGGCGCGCCCATTCGCTGCTCGGCCGCTTCACCGTCGACAGCCCGCGGCAGGTCTATCCGCTGTCCGGCCTGACCGCGCAGCGCTTCGCCGACCGCCGCGTCATGCTGATCGGCGAGGCCGCGCATGTCTTCCCGCCGGTCGGCGCGCAAGGGCTCAATCTCGGCCTGCGCGATGTCGGCTTCCTGGCCGAAGTCGCCGTGCGCGCCCGCCGCGCCGGCCGCGACATCGGCGGGCCGGAGGCCTGCGCGGATTTCGACCGCGCCCGCCGCGGCGACGTGACCCTGCGCACCGCCATGGTCGACATGGCCGACCGCGCCCTCCTCTCCGACCACCTCCCCGCCCAGCTCCTCCGCGGCCTCGGCCTCGCGCTGGCCGACCGCATCCCCCCGCTCCGCCGCCTGATCATCCGCGAAGGCCTGACCCCGACGTTTGGCACGCCTCGGGTGATGCGGGAGGTGTTGTAGCGGCCGCGGGTCGAGCCGGGCGGTCGAATTCGCCGGGTCGGTCGTTGAAAAACCTGTCGGAACGCGACCGAACGCGGGCCGTTTCAACTCTGTCATCCCCGGGCTTGTCCCGGGGATCCAGACTATCCAAGGGCTTGGCCATCGCGCTGGATCCCCGGGACAGGCCCGGGGATGACAGAATGGCGAGTTCGGAGTGATTTTCAGAAGCCTTGCTGCGGGATGGTTCTTCACCCTGAAAGTCGTGTATATAGAAACGCGATACACGGGAGTTTCAGGATGGCTGATCTGGCCCCCAAGCGGGATGTGGCGGTGTCGATGCGCTTCCGGGACGAGGATCTCGACATCATCGACCGTGGCGCTGCCTTGAGCGGGCTGTCGCGCACCGAGTTCATGCGCCGGGCGGCGCTGCACGAGGCCCAGATCGCCATTCTCAACGAGACGGCCGTGAGGCTGTCGCCGGAGGCCTATCAGCAGTTCGTGGCCGCCATCGACGCGCCGGTTACCGCCGTTCCGGCCAAGATGCGCGAGCGGCTGTCGCGCAAGACCCCGTGGACCGCAGCGTGGGACGAAGCGTCGAACGGATGATCCGGCCGCCCGAGCCCCTGAATGCCGAGCATGACCTGTCGGCCTTCGATTGCGGCAAGCCCGCCCTGAACGAGTGGCTGCGCACCTATGCCCTCGCCAATCAGGCCAACGGGTTCACCCGGGTGATGGTCCTCCGGAACGGCGCCCGCGTGATCGGCTTCTACGGGCTTGCGCCGACGGCGGTCCCGCCCGCGATCCTGTCGCGCAAGGTGCGAACCGGACGGCCGCCCGATCCGGTTCCCTGCATCCTGTTCGGCCAACTGGCCGTCGACACCGCCCATGCCGGCCAAGGGCTCGGCAGCGCACTCCTCAGGCACGCCCTGGAACGCTGCGTCGCAGCCGTGGAGACGATCGGCGGGCGCGCGGTCATCGTCCGGGCGATCGACGGCGAGGCCGAGGAATTCTGGAAATCCTGCGGCTTCATCCCGTCGAGCTCGGACTCCTCGACACTGTTCCGATCGATCGACGACATCGCGGCGTGGCTGGCGCAGTCTCGACAGAGTGAAGGGGAGCAAAACGATGGATGACGATGCGTTACGGCGCGCCTTGCGATCTGTCGGATATCGATGCTTCATCGTCTACAAAGACATATTCCTGGACACGTCGATCCCGATGGATGCTGCTGCTCACCATCTCCACATCACTGAAAAGAGGTGGAGTATCGGCGGCTGCCTCATGCGCCTGGGCCAAACCGGTACCCTTTTCCATCTGAAAAATCGCGATGCGATCTCGCCGGCAAGGATGTCCTACACTGATCCAGTATTTTAGATCGATTGAGCTCACCCTTGCGAACAACTATTGATTTAACTCTTTTTCTTTCCTTGCCAGAGCCGCACTCAGAAGGTCACGTACGATGACCCAGGCCTCATCGAACGAAGCCTCATTTGTAAGTGCCTTATTCTTGAGACGCGCGTGCCGCATGTTATTTGCGGATCGCTTTGCTCGCTTGAATTCATCTCTGGGAATGAGATTCATATCCTCGAGCTCATGCCCACCGCCGGCCCATTGCTCGATACTCTCGATGCATTTGTAGAGGTCGAACCAGCCGCCCTGGTCCCCGAAATAGGCAAGCGCCTCTTCGAGATACAGGTTTTTTGACGCCCGCTTTACGGCCGTCCGTGCTGCCGGCTCGCCACCCTCAATGATACTTGAACCGGCAACCCTCATGTGGAAACTCTCAGTGATCAAGGTTACATGCCGTCGACCGCTACCATCCACATTTACAACACCTAGGATGCGGGCATCGTGAGTGATTTGAGTAAGCAACATCGCGCCCGTCATCATACGCAAGATAACAATGGCTATTGGATGCACCGCCCTTGCGCTCGGACAGCTCTTGAAGAACACGGATCGAAGGTAGAGGTCATCACCGTGACGTTCGATCCAATTCTCGAACGGATGAGCGAAGGCAATGAGCCAAGCATCGTGATAGGCTTGATCGATGAGAATGTGCGCGGCCCAACCCTCAGAAAGTTGCGCTGAGTTCTTTTTCTCAGTCATGGCCAGACCCTCAAGCCGCAGACAGAGATCTCGCTCGTGGTTTGCTTTGCACCGTGAATCAAGAAGAAATGGAACCAGCCATGAACAGCTGCGGGAACATCACCAAGGACCTTCCAAAGCTCGCCATTGATCTGATGGACCAAGACTTCGACGCCGTCCCACTTTCCAACGCCATAACCATCGATTCCGAACCCCGGCGCGACGACGAGAACATCGTCGTTCGACGTGATGGGGTGTTGCGGATTGGAGAGATGGTCATGCTGATAGGCGTCGGCTACGGCCCTGACGCGCTCGATGCAACCGGCCCTCTGCGCCGTTCCGAGCGAACACAACGGACCCACTTGCTGACGCACCGCATTGGGTTTGAGCTGCAGGGCATGGCCGGCGCGGTCCGCGAGACCATCAATTGCAATGGCGACCTGCGCAGCAAGGCGCTTTGCCTTGGCGGCCTCGCCCCCGCAGGCGGATAGATCGTTTGTAGCGGCCGCATACACTGCAGACAGTTCCTGCTCGGCCATGAAATAGTCAGCCGCCGCTGGCAGAACGTTATCGATGAGTTGGTCCACGGAGCGATGGATCATGGGGCCGCCTATGCAAGCTCCAACCGCAGCTCCTTCCCGACGGCGCGGGCGGCACGTTGCAAGGTTTCGAGCGTGACGTTTCCATCGTCGGGGTTCAGCACGCGGTCGAGCTGAACCCGGCTCGTCTGCATCATTTTGGCCATGGCGCTCTTCGTGAGCTTTTGCTTTTCCATTTCCCGCTGGAGCTGCCAGGCGATCACCCGCTTCACTGCGATGGCGGTTGCAGCTTCGAGATTTCCATCCTCCTTCAAGAAATCTTCGAGGGAGCTGCCGTGGTTCGGATTCTTGATTGTGGTCATCGTATCCTCAACTCTATTTTGTCGTGGTCTGCTTCTTGGCCAGCTTATTGACCGCTTCCTCGGCCCTCTCGTACTCGCTCTTTCTCTTCTTCGAGAGTTTCAGAACTTCATTCGGCGTGGCCTGGGTCTTCTTGATGAAGCCCTCCACGATGACGATCGTGTTTCCGCACTGGAAAAACACCAGTCGGGAAATCTTCTTGTCCGTCAGATGGCTGCGAACCTCATAGAGCCCGTCTCCCAGCTTCCGGCAAAGAGGCATGCCAAGCGGCCAGCCGAACTGAACGGTCCGCAGGTCTGCGCCGATGATGCGGCGATCGTCTGCCTCTAAACTTCTAATCCATTCGAGGACCGGTTCATTCCCCGCCTCGGTCCTATAAAAAACGACTTCCAATTTATCGTGCATCAAAACGCCTCTGGGCTTTCGCTGACTCCGCTTCTCGTTCGGCTATGGAGCATAATGTACCATTTATGGTGCATCTTCAAGTGAAATCCGGACTTTTCGCCGCAAAATGCGCGCCCCCGAGGCAGATCGTCGTGGCATGGACGAAGCCGAGTCCGCGGCCTGCAAGTCCGAGGAATCAGGATCAGCGGAGCAATCTGTCGGGCCAGCATCGTCTCCTGAAGGTGATCGGTGTCATCTCCGCGGTCGGCGAAGACGACCCATGGCTCGGATCCAGCGGCATCGAGCAAGCTTACGGGGCACATCGCGTCGGAGGCCCGCCGGGCGCCATCTCAATCGCGACCTGTTGACCCTTGCCATTCTCGCAGGCGTGAGAGCTTGTCGGGAAGCCAGCCCGCAAGTGGCCGAGCCCCGTCTCGTAGTCCCCCCTCACCTCACCCCCCGTGCGATCGGCACCGGGATCGCCGTCAGCTCCCCGCCGCCCGGCACCTGCACCCGGCCGTCGAACAGCCCGCGGGCCTGGAAATGCGGGTCGGCGAGGGCTTCGTGGAGGGGGACGACGAGGGTGGCGCAGCAGTCGGCGGCGGCGAAGATCGGGTGCCAGGCGGCGGCGGGGCGGGCGCGGATGCGGTCGGCGACGGCGGCGCGGGTGGCCGCCGGGGTGGCGGCGTCGTCGCGGTGCTCCGGCGGCAGGTCGATCGCATCGCAGAAGGCCTGCCAGAACTTCTCCTCCAGGGCGCCGACGGCGACCAGGCGGTCGTCGGCGGTGGCATAGAGGCCGTAGCGCGGGCGGCCGCCGGTCAGGAGGTCGCCGCCGGGCGGCGGGGCCAGGCCGCTCGCCTGGGCTTCGGCGAGCGCGAAGCCGGCGAAGGCGAACAGGCCGTCCGCCATGGCGATGTCGAGATGGGCGCCCTGCCCGGTCCGGCCGCGGCGGATCAGCGCCAACAGGATGTTGATGACCGCCGGCAGCGTGCCGCCGCCGATATCGGCGGTCTGGGTCGGCGTCACCGTCGGGTTTCCGGTGGCGCCGGGCGACAGGGCCAGGATGCCGGTCAGCGCCTGATAGTTGATGTCGTGGCCGGCCTCCAGGGCGCGCGGGCCGGTCTGGCCGTAGCCTGAGATCGAACAATAGACGAGGCGCGGGTTGAGCGCGCGAACGGTTTCATAGCCGAGGCCGAGCCGGTCCATCACGCCCGGCCGGAACTGCTCGACGAGCACGTCGGCGCCGGCGATCAGCGCGTCGAGCGCGCCGCGCGCGGCCGGGTCCTTCAGGTCGATCTCGCGGATCGTCTTGCCGCGGTTGAGGAGCAGCCAGGGGATCGAGACCGCCGCGGCGCCCTCGCCGCGGAAGGGCGGGAAGCGGCGCATGTCCTCGCCGCCGGGCCGCTCGATCTTGATCACCCGCGCGCCCGCCTCGGCCAGCATCAGCGTCGCCAGCGGCCCCGGCAGCAGGGTGGTGAAATCGAGGACGGTGATCCCGTCGAGCGCCTGCATGGTCCCTTGTCCCCGGATCGCATCTGTCGGACGCGATCCTAGCCGAACCGATCGCGCCGTCCATGCGGCCGGGCGGCCGATGCCCCGGCTTGGGCGAACGGGCCGCCGGCGCATCCGGTCTTTCAACCGGCACGGCGGCGTCGGAGGGGCGGGTTTCGGGCTCGCGGCGCGGGGGGAAGCCATCGGCGCGAGTGGAAGCCACCAGCGCGGGTGGAAGCCACCCGCCGGGCGGGCCGGCTCAGCGGCCGAACAGACCGAGCGGCAGCAGGTCGTGCGAGATCAGGTAGAGCATGCCGGTGACGGTGACGACCGAGACGAGCGTGCCGATCAGCACGGTCGAGGAGGCCCGCTCGACATAGACATTGTATTGCCGGGCGATGACGAAGACGTTGAGCGCCGGCGGCAGCGAGGCCATCAGGGTCGCGGTCATCACCCAGACCCGGTCGAAGCCACCGATCCAGTTGAGCACCACGAAGACCAGGACGGGGTGCAGGATCAGCTTGATCGCCAGCATGAAGCCGATCTCGTGCGGCACGCGCCGGATCGGCCGCTGCGCCACCGTGACGCCGAGGGCGAACAGGGCGCAGGGCGCGCTCGATCCCATCAGGTAGTTCAGGATCTTGTCGATGAACACCGGCGGGCGGAAGCCGATCGCCGCCGCGCCGACGCCGACCATGGTGGCGATGACGAAGGGATGCAGGAAGATGCCCTTCAGGATCGACACGACCATCGCGCCGGCCCGCTCGCGGTTCTCGCCGCCGAGCGCCATCAGGAGCGGGATCAGCGTGAACAGCACCACGGTGTCGAAGCAAAAGATCAGCGCGGTCGGCACGGTCGCGGCCGGCCCGAGCGCGGCCAGCGTCAGGCCCGGGCCCATATAGCCGATGTTCGAATAGGCCGAGCCGACCGCCACGATGGTCGCCTCGCGTAAGTTTCCGCGGGTGGCGAAGATGCCGACCACCAGCCCGAGCGCCAGCGCCACCGCGGTCGCAAACGAGGTGCCGGCGACATAGGCCCAGTTGGCGAGCTGCTCGATCGGCGTCTTCGACAGGAGCTGGAAGAACAAGGCCGGCAGCGAGACGTAGATGATATAGAAATTCAGCCAGGCGAGGCCCTCGTCCGGGATCTTGTTGATCAGCCCGCAGGCATAGCCGATGAAGATCAGGCCGAAGAACGGCAGGGCGAGGGTCAGGACCTCGTTCATGGTCGGTCTTCAGCTGGAGGGATCGGGAGGCTCGCAGACGGTGGAACCGGATGCGCTTCGTTGCACCGGGACCGACGGTCGGCTATGGACGTGCCGTTACCTGCTCGCCGGCTCCGGGTCAATTCCCGACCGTGCATGGGTGCCCCTCTCGTGGAATCGCCGTGCCGCCTGGATCCCCCGTGCCCCCCAGAGCCAACGCGCCGTCCGGACCCGGCGCGCCGGGTCTGCCGCCGCCGAGCCTGAAGCACCGTCTGGAAGCCGCCGGCGTGGCGGTGGCGCGCGCCCTGTTCCGGGCGCTGCCGATGGATGCCGCCTCCGCGCTCGGCGGATGGCTGTGGCGCCGGATCGCGCCGCTGACGCCGCGCCACGAACGCGCCCTGACGCATCTGCAGATGGCCTTTCCGGACCTCAGCGACGCCGAACGGCGCGCCATCGCGCGCGCCATGTGGGACAATCTCGGCCGCGTCTTCGCCGAGACCTTCGTGCTCGACCGTTTGGCCGCCGACCCGTCCCGGCTGATCATCGGCGACATGACGCCGGCCGCGCGGATCGCCGCCTCGGGCCGCGGCGGTGTCGTCGTTTCGCTGCACATGGCCAATTGGGAACTGTCGGCCCAGGCCCTGGTCCGGCTCGGCCTGAAGCCGACCGGCATGTATCAGCAATTGCGCAATCCGCTGGTCGAGGCGACGGTGCGGGTGCTGCGCGAGACGGTCTTTCCCGGCGGCCTCTTCGCCAAGGGCGGCGACGGCGGGGCCGATACGGCGATGCGGGTGGTCGGCATCGTCCGGCGCGGCGGCTGCCTCGGCATCCTCGGCGACCTGCGCGAGCCGACCGGACCGGCCGTGCCCTTCTTCGGGATGACCGCCTACGCCACGCCCTTCCCGGCCCTGGTCGCGCGCAGCCTCGGCGTGCCGCTGGTCGCCGCCCGGATGCGGCGCCTCGACGGCGCGCGCTTCCGCATCGACGCGGTCGAGATCGAGGTGCCGCGGACCCGGGACCGCAAGGCCGACGTGGCGGAGGCGACAGCCGGGCTGCACCGCGCCTTCGAGACCTGGATCCGTGAAGATCCGGAGCAGTGGTTCTGGATCCATCGCAAATGGGCGCCGCCGGGCAACAAGGACGCCGCGCGCTGAGCATCGGCGCACCGGCCGGGCGTCCGGCGGAGGGAACCTGCAGGGCGGCGGCGGCCGGGCCTGGACGCCGCACCCGGCTTTCGACCCATTGCCGGCGCAGCGCCATCCCGGTAGAGGTCGCTCAGACATTGCTGCAATGCGATTACCGACAAGCCGACGAGGATGCCATGAAGAGCCCGCGTTCCTTCTTCAAGCCGCTCGCCATCGGGGCGCCCGAGCCCTGGCGCGACCTCCCCGTCCGGCTGGAGCGCATGATCCATTTCGTGCCGCCGCATCTCGACAAGCTGCGCGCCAAGGTGCCGGACCTGGTCCGGCAGGTCGACGTGGTGCTCGGCAATCTCGAGGACGCCATCCCGGCCGACCAGAAGGTCGCGGCGCGGCGCGGCTTCATCAAGATGGCGCAGGAGGTCGACTACGGCGCGACCGGGTTGTGGACGCGCGTCAACTGCCTGAATTCGCCCTGGATCCTCGACGACCTGACCGAGATCGTGGCCGAGGCCGGCAACAAGCTCGACGTGATCATGCTGCCGAAGGTGGAGGGTCCCTGGGACATCCACTATCTCGACCAGCTGCTCGCGCAGTTGGAGGCCCGCCACGGCATCGCCAAGCCGATCCTGATCCACGCCATCCTGGAGACCGCGGAGGGCGTCAAGAATGTCGAGGCGATCGCGCTGGCCTCGCCGCGCATGCACGGCATGAGCCTGGGCCCGGCCGATCTCGCCGCCTCGCGCGGCATGAAGACGACCCGCGTCGGCGGCGGCCATCCGGACTATGCGGTGCTGGCCGATGCGCAGGGCGACGCCCCGCGCACCGCCTATCAGCAGGATCTCTGGCACTATACCGTCGCCAAGATGGTCGATGCCTGCCAGTCGGCCGGCATCAAGGCCTTCTACGGCCCCTTCGGCGACTTCTCCGACCCGGCCGCCTGCGAGGCGCAGTTCCGCAACGCCTTCCTGATGGGCTGCCTCGGCGCCTGGTCGCTGCATCCGACCCAGATCGACATCGCCAAGCGGGTCTTCTCGCCCGACCCGGCGGAGGTGCGCTTCGCGGCTCGCATTCTTGACGCCATGCCGGACGGCACCGGCGCGGTGATGATCGACGGCAAGATGCAGGACGACGCCACCTGGAAGCAGGCCAAGGTGATCGTCGACCTCGCCCGCCTGGTCGCCTCCAAGGATCCCGCGCTGGCGGCGGCCTACGGCCTCTGATTCGTCCGACAGCGCTTGACAATGCCACGCCAGAACAGGCTATACGTCGACGTTATGACGCCTCATCACACCGCGTTTCAAGCCATGGACGAGATCCCTCGGGCCAAGTTCCGGATCGGTCAGGTCGTCCGCCACCGGGTCTATCCGTTTCGTGGCGTGGTCTTCGACGTGGATCCGGTCTTCAGCAATACCGAGGAATGGTGGCAGGCCATCCCGGAGGACATCCGGCCACGCAAGGATCAGCCGTTCTACCATCTCTATGCAGAGAACGCAGAATCCGAATACGTCGCCTATGTCTCGGAACAGAATCTGGTGGCCGATACCTCCGGCGAGCCGCTGCGCCATCCCCAGGTCGAGGAAGCCTTCTTCGAAGACGACAACGGCGACCTGCGCGCCCGCGAGCGGGTCATGAACTGATCCGCCGCCCGGATCCGCACGGGGACCGGGCCAGCGGTGTTGCCCGACAAGCCCGCATCACGTCCGACACCGCGCCGGTACCCGCCGGCGGCCGCACACTCGCAGGCGCGTGCCGCTACAGCCATTTCGGGACGGTGACGCGCTCGGCGACCATCAGCGCGTCGATCAGGCGGCCCGGGTCGGCCTCGACCACGATGGCGCCGCGATGGGCGGCCGGCAGGAAACCCTCGGCGATCATGTGGTCGATGAAGGCGACGAAGGGCTGCCAGTAGCCGGACACGTCGAGAAGCCCCATCGGCGTGTCGAGATCGCCGAGCTGGTTCAGCGTCCAGGCCTCGGCGAATTCCTCCAATGTCCCGACGCCGCCCGGCAGGGCGACCAACGCATCGGCCATCCCGGCCATGCGAGCCTTGCGGTCGCGCATGGTGGCGACGATCTCGTGGCTGGTCAGGCCCGGATGCAGGTGGCCCTTGCCGTTCAGGCGCTCGGTGATCACGCCGTGAACCCGGCCGCCGCCGGCCAGGGCCGCGTCCGCCGTGACGCCCATCAGACCCTTGTGGGTGCCGCCATAGACCATCGCGATGCCGCGCCGGGCCAGTTCCGCACCGAGTTCGGCGGCCGCCGCCCGATAGGCGTCGCCGCGCCCGAAATTGGAGCCGGAATAGACGGCAAGGCTGCGGATCGACGGCATGGCGGCTCCATGTGTGGCCCGGGTGCAAAATCGCCGCGATTCCGACGCCTTGCGGCGGGAATCCGGTCGGAATTCTTTGACGCTCTTGCGCTATGGGTGTAGCTCGCTCCCTCGACGACGGCGACAGGATTCCGATCCGGATGATTTCCCAGAAAGCCCGCTACGCCTTCAAGGCCCTGATCGCGCTGGCGCGCATCGGACACGGCGCCAGCCTGCAGGCCCGGGAAATCTCCGCCCAGGAAAACGTGCCGCAGAGCTTTCTCGAGCAAATCCTGCTCGATCTGAAGCGCGCCGGCATCATCGGCAGCCGGCGCGGCCGCGAGGGCGGCTACACGCTGATCAAGGATCCGACCACCATCTCGTTCGGCCAGGTGCTGCGCCTGATCGACGGCCCGGTGGCGCCCCTGCCCTGCCTGTCGCGCACGGCCTACCGGCGCTGCGAGGACTGCGCCGACGAAGGCCGCTGCGAGGTGCGCCGCGTCTTCGCCCGCATCTACGATGCCCAGGTCGAAATTCTCGATTCCACCTCGATCGGCGACGCCCTTCTGGCCGGGCCCGCGCCGGAGATGCTGGCACCGCTCCTCGAAGCCAGCTGACGGCCGGAGCCTCCGCCTCATGCGTCTGGATACACTGATCAAAGGCCGCGGCGGCGCCTTCCTGCGGCGCGTGAGCGTCGTATCCGGCATGACACTGGTGTCGCGCGCCACCGGCTTCCTGCGCGACATCGTCATCGCCAACCTGCTCGGTGCCGGTGCGCTGGCCGATGCCTTCTTCATCGCGCTGCGCCTGCCGAACCATTTCCGCGCCATCTTCGCCGAGGGCGCCTTCAACGCCGCCTTCGTGCCGACCTATGCCGGAACGCTGGCACGCGACGGACTGGAGGCGGCCCAGGCCGCAGCCGGACGTATCGTCTCGGCCCTGATGCTGTTGCAGATCGTCCTGCTGCTGGTCGCCGAAATCTGGACGCGCGGCCTGCTCGAATGGGTGACGCCCGAATTCGGCAAGGGCGAGCTCGCCGACCTGACCGTGGCGCTGACCCGTGTCACCTTCCCGTATTTGGCGGCGGTCACGCTGGTGACGGCGATCGGCGCGGTGCTCAACGCGCACCAGCGTTTCGCCGCGGTCGCCGCGGCACCGGTGCTGTTCAATCTCGGCATCATGGCCGGGCTCGCTCTCGGCGCGCCACTCGGCAGCCCGGCCTATGGGGCCGCCTGGGGCGTCGCCGCGGCCGGCCTCGCCGAGGTCGTGCTGGTCGTCTGGGCGGCCCGGCGCGCCGGAATCCTGCCGGCGGTACGCAAGCCCGCGCTCGACCCGGCGGTCCGGACCTTCCTGGTCCGTCTCGGCCCGGCCCTGATTGGTTCGGGCGCGGCGCAGATCGCCATGTTCGCCGATACGATCCTGGCCGCCGCGCTGCCGGCCGGGGCGGTCTCGGCGCTCTACTATGCCGACCGGCTCTATCAGCTGCCGGTCGGCGTCATCGCCGTCGCCCTCGGCACCGTGCTGCTGCCGGAACTCTCGGAGCGCTTCGCCCGCGGCGATCTGGCCGGCGCGCAGTCGGCCCGGCGCCGCGCGCTCGTCGCCAGCGTGGCCGTCACCGCCCCCTTCGTGGTCGCCTTCTCGGTCTATGGCGATACCCTGATCCGGCTCGTGTTCGCCCATGGCGCCTTCCGGCCCGAGGCGGTCGACCGCGCCGGCGACACGCTGCAGGCCTATGGGCTCGGCCTGATGGCGGTGGTCATGCTCCGCCCGGTCGTCGCCAGCTTCCAGGCGCGCGGCGACACGCGCACGCCGATGCTGGTCGGCCTCGGTGTGCTGGTCGTCAATGTCGGGCTGAAGATCGCCCTGACCGGGATGATCGACGTGCAGGGCCTGGCGCTCGCGACCTCGGCGGCAGCGTGGTCGAACCTGATCATCCTGATGGCCCTGTCGCACCGGATCGAACGCCGGCTGACGCAGGAAGCCGCCGCGCGCGCATCCGAGACCCCCGGCGTCTGACCCTCCCCGACCGGCTGCGAAATTATTTCGCGGCCGCTGTCGAAGCCGGGCATGCTGGCGGCTCATGGGGGCGCGGGGGTCGACCGGCCTCCCCGCCGCCTCGCTCCGTCACCGCGGGGCGCGGCCGTTGCCGACCGATCCGGCCGGAGGGAGACCGACAATGCAATATCTGATCGCCTTCATGGAAAGCCCCGCGACCTTCGAACACCGCTCGCCGATTGATAATTCCGGTCCCGACATGGGCGCCTGGTACGCCTATATCGGCGCGATCCGGGCCAGCGGCATCGTGACCGGCGGCGCCGGGTTGATGCCGCCCTCGACCGGCGCGGTGGTGACCGTGCGCGACGGCGGACGCCAGGTCGTCGACGGTCCCTATCCGGACAGCAAGGAACAGCTTGGCGGCTTCTTCATCGTCGAGGTGCCCGACCTGGACACCGCGCTGGAATGGGCCGCCCGCAGCCCCGCGGCGAGCGACGGCTCGGTGATCGTGCGGCCGCTCATGCCGCCCATGCCGTGACCGGGAGCGACCGGCCGGACATGAAGACCATCGACGCGCCGCCGGCACCGGGGGCCAACGCGCGGGCGGCGGCCGAGATGGCGGTCCGCGCGTCCTATGGCCGGCTGGTCGCCATCCTGGCGGCGCGTTCGCGCAATATCGCGGCGGCGGAGGACGCGCTCGCCGACGCCCTCGCCGCGGCCCTCCTGCGCTGGCCGGAAGACGGCGTGCCGGACCGTCCCGAGGCCTGGCTCCTGGTCGCGGCGCGGCGCCGCCTCGGCCAGGCCGCCCGCCACAACCGGGTGCACGAAGCGGCGGCGGCCGAAATCCGGCTCCTGGTGGACACCATGACCGAGACCGATCCGGCCGCCATTCCCGACGAGCGGCTGAAGCTCATGTTCGTCTGCGCGCATCCGGCAATCGAACCGGCGGCCCAGGCGCCGCTCATGCTGCAGTCTGTGCTCGGCCTCGATGCGGCCCGGATCGCGGCGTCGTTCCTGACCTCGCCGGCCGCCATGTCGCAACGGCTGGTGCGGGCCAAGGCCCGGATCCGCGAAGCCGGACTGGCCTTCGAAGTGCCGGGGCGCGACGAACTGGCCGGCCGCCTCGACGCCGTCCTGTCGGCCGTCTATGCCGCCTATGGCACCGGGTGGGACGGTGCCTTCGGCGACGACCCGCGCCGCGCCGGTCTTGCCGAGGAGGCGATCTGGCTCGGCCGGCTGATCGTCGGGCTTGCCGGGCCGCAGCCGGAGGCGCTCGGCCTGCTCGCGCTGATGCTCGCCAGCGAGGCCCGCCGCCCGGCACGCCGCGATGCGGCCGGCCGCTTCGTCGCGCTCGCCGACCAGCATCCGGCGCTCTGGGACGGCCTTTTGATCGACGAGGCGGAGGATTTGCTGCGCCGGGCCGCCACATTCGGGCGCCCCGGACGGTTCCAGATCGAGGCCTGTATCCAGTCGGTGCACCTGTCCCGGCGCCTGACCGGCCGCACGGACTGGACGGCGCTGGCGGGCTTCTACGACCTCCTGGTCACCCTGGCGCCGACGGTCGGCAACCGGGTCGCCCGCGCGGCCGCCATCGCGGAGGCCGACGGGCCGGCGGCAGGCCTGGCCGTGCTCGACGCGCTCGCGGCCGCAGCCGACGCCTACCAGCCCTATTGGGCGACGCGCGCCCATCTCCTGGCCCGCAGCGGCCAGCCCGCCGAGGCCGCGGCGAGTTTTCTCCGCGCCGCCGGCATGGCCGAGGACCCGGCCTTGCGCAGCTACCTGCTTGGCCGGGCGGCCACCCTCGCGAGCTGAACGCGCGCGTTCCCCGCGCGCGCCGCCGGTGATCAGAAAGTCTAGCGGTTCATCACCACGATGGTGGCGTTGAGCAGCGTTGCGTAGCTGACCCAGGCGAGATAGGGCACGAATAGCCAGCCGGCGACGCGGTCGATCGCGCCGAAGCGGCGCAGCGTCATCAGGACCGAGATCCAGAGCGGCACGATGACGGCAAGGCCGAGCGTCGGATTCTCCGCGCCGAAGAAGGCCGGCGTCCAGAGCGCGTTGAAAGTCAGCTGGACCGCGTACCAGCCGAGCGCGACCCGACGCGCCGGACTGGCCGGCCCCGACCAGACCCGCCACGCGGCCACCGCCATCATGATGTAGAGCAGCGTCCAGGCGACCGGGAAGGCCCAGCGCGGCGGCGTGAACCAGGGCTTGGCGAGGCCGGCATACCAGGTCGCGATCTTCGAAGCCGTCACGATCCCGCTGGCCCAGCCGATCAGAAGGGTCACGACGATGAAGGCAGCCAAGATCAGCCAGCGATACGGGCGCGGCATTTCGTCCCGAAAGGCGGATATTGCGGTCATCGGCTCAGACAACTCCATTGTGCATTGCAATATAAATGGGGCGATCGGCCCCCCCGGCAAGATGCAGCCAAGATGTCGCAGGGGCGGATTTCTGCCGCGCCGCCATGATCAGATATCGCCTGCGACAGGACGGTCGCGCGAGGGTTGCACCGCCAAACGACAGGGCTGTCCCGTTCGCGCCGCCTCCGAACTGCGGACCGCCCCCTGCACCGTCGCCGGCGGTATTACCCAAACTCATATGTGGCCAAACACCGCCGCCGCCCTTGCAGGCCGGCGGCGGGTTCAGCGGACCTCGGCGCGGATCCAGTCGCGGAAGCGCTGGGCGCTGTCGGAGAGCGGCACGTCGGTCGGATAGACGAGATAGAAGGCATTGTCGGAGACGAGCGCCGTCTCGATCGGGCGGATCAGGTCGCCGCGCGCGATGAAATCCTCGGCGAGGCGCTGGCCGCACAGGGCGATGCCCTCGCCGCGGATCGCGGTCTGCAGCAAAATCAGATAGTTGTCGAAGGTGAAGCCGCGTTTGGTGGGGCGCATGGTGACGCCCAGCTGCTTGAACCAGGCCTCCCAGGTGACCCAGTTGCGGTCGAAGGCGCCGAGATGCAGCAGCGTCTCGTCGAGCAGGTCCTCGACCGATTTCGGCGGCTCGCGGCCTTCCAGATAGCGCGGACTGCAGACCGGCCAGATCTCGTTGCCGAACAGCCTTTCCGCAACGACGCCAAGCCATTGGCCCGAACCGTAGCGGATCGCCACGTCGATTCCGGCCGACACCAGGTCCGAAACCGGGGCCGAGGCGACCAGGCGCAGATCGACATCCGGATGGGCGGCGCGGAAATTGTTCAGACGGCCGACCAGCCAATAGGATGCGAAGGTCACGCTCGAGGAAACGGTCAGATCCTTCGGGCCGCGCCGGCGGCGGATGTCGACGCAGACGGTCGCGATATATTCGAGGCCCATCGTGGTGGCATAGTGAAGCCGCGTGCCGTCCTTGGTCATCGTCAGGCCGCGCGCCTGGCGCTGGAACAGCGGCGCGCCGAGCGAAGCCTCCAGGGCCTGGATCTGGCGCGACACCGCGGCCTGGGTCAGACCCAGCTCGCTCGCGGCGCGGGTGAAATTCAAATGCCGGGCGGCGGCCTCGAAAATCACGAGGCTGTTCACGGGCGGAAGTGTGCGGCGCAGCGAAGCCATGATCCTACCTCATGCCCGTATAAACATTCTTGCCGTTTTCATCGGTAATGCCGGATCCCACCATGGCGTTAAGGAGAAGGCGCCGCTCTCCATCGCCGGGTTGCATCGGCCGGGGCGGCGGATCCTTTCTAAGCCACGCCATTGAGGAACGCCATGCGCTATCATCCCGGTCTCTTCATCCCCGGCCCGACCAATGTCCCCAACGAGGTGCGCATGGCCATGAACCTCCCGATGGAGGACATGCGCTCGCCGGACTTCCCCAAGCTGACCCTGCCGCTCTTCGCCGACCTGAAGAAGGTCTTCAAGACCGAGACCGGCCAGCCCTTCATCTACCCGTCCTCGGGCACGGGCGGCTGGGAAGCCGTGCTCTCCAACACGCTCAATCCGGGCGACAAGGTGCTGATCTCGACCTTCGGCCAGTTCTCGCTGCTGTGGGCCGACATGTGCCAGCGCCTCGGCTTCGACACCCAGGTGGTCGAGGTCGAATGGGGCGAGGGCGTCCCGGTCGAGACCTTCCACGACATCCTGAAGGCCGACACGGAACACAAGATCCGGGCGGTCCTGACCACCCAGAACGAGACCGCGACCGGCGTCACCTCCGACATCGGCGGCGTGCGCAAGGCGATGGACGCGGCCGGCCATCCGGCCCTGCTGTTCGTCGACGGCGTCTCCTCGGTCGGCTCGATCGACTTCCGCATGGACGAATGGGGCGTCGACGGCATCGTCTCGGGCTCGCAGAAGGGCTTCATGCTGCCGACGGGCCTGGCCATCATCTGCGTCAGCCAGAAGGCGCTGGAGGCGCACAAGTCGTCCAAGATGGGCCGCTGCTTCTTCTCGTTCGAAGACATGGCGCGCATGAACAAGGACGGCTACTTCCCCTACACGCCGGCCACCACGCTGCTGCGCGGCCTGCGCGCCTCGCTCGACCTGATGTTCGAGGAAGGCCTGGAGAATATCTTCGCCCGCCACCACCATGTCGCCTCCGGCGTGCGCGCCGCGGTCGAGGCCTGGAACGGCTGCCGCCTGGTCGCCGCCGCGCCGAAGTGGCATTCCGACACCGTCTCGGCGATCTACGTGCCGGCCGGCGTCGATGCCGTCCGCGTCATCCGCCATGCCTATGACCGCTACCACACTTCGTTCGGCTCGGGCCTGAACAAGCTCGGCGGCAAGGTGTTCCGCATCGGCCATCTCGGCGCGATGAACGAACTGATGCTGCTCGGCGCGATCTCGGTCGCCGAAATGGCGCTGGTCGATTGCGGTGCCAAGATCGAGCTCGGCTCCGGCGTCGCCGCCGCGCAGGGCGTCTACACGACCCGCCGCAACTCCCTGGCGCAGGCGGCCTGACCCCGCCGCCGCGACGACCGCCGGGCCCCCGGTCCGGCGGTCGCGTTTCCGGAGGTTCGCCTCCAAGGCCGGTTCGCTTCGATGGCGAGCGACGGCCCGGGCCGCAGGACAAACCGTTGCGGCCGCCACCGAACAACACAACACTTCCGCTGGTCCGGCGCCCCGCCGGCAAAACCGCCCTTCGAGGGAGGAAGAGCATCCTATGAGCTTCACCCAGTACAAGCCCGTGGCGACGCGCCTGCAGCGCTCCGAACTCGCCTGCCCGGGCTCCAACCCGACGATGATCGACAAGGCCGCCGACAGCGCCGCCGATTTCGTGTTCCTCGACCTCGAGGACGCCGTCGCCCCCGGCGACAAGGAGCAGGCCCGCAAGAACATCATCCAGGCGCTCAACGACATCGACTGGAAGGCCAAGGGCAAGACCGTGTCGGTCCGCATCAACGGCCTCGACACGCACTACATGTATCGCGACGTGGTCGACGTGGTCGAACAGGCCGGCTCGAAGCTGGATACGATCCTGATCCCGAAGGTCGGCACCCCGCACGACGTCTACATGGTCGAGGCCATGGTCGCCCAGATCGAGGAGGCCAAGCGCCTGCCGAACCGGATCGGCCTGGAGGCCCTGATCGAGACCGCGATCGGCATGGCCAATGTCGAGGACATCGCCCGCCAGCACTACACCAAGCGGCTGGAGGCGCTGCATTTCGGCGTCGCCGACTTCGCCGCCTCGCGCCGCTCGCGCACCGTGGTGATCGGCGGCCTCAACCCGGACTATCCGGGCGACCAGTGGCACGCCGCCATCGACCGGATGGTCACCGCCTGCCGTGCCTTCGGCCTGCGCGCGATCGACGGCCCGTTCGGCGACTTCAACGCCCCGCAGGACTATATCGCCGGCGCCAAGCGTGCCGCGGTGCTCGGCTGCGAGGGGAAGTGGGCGATCCATCCCTCCCAGATCGCGCTCGCCAACGAGGTCTTCTCGCCGCCGCCGGCCGAGGTCGACCGCGCCAAGCGCATCCTGATCGCCCTCGACGAAGCCGCCGCCCAGGGCAAGGGCGCCGCATCCCTCGACGGCCGCATGATCGACGCGGCCTCGGCCCGCATGGCCATGAACGTGGTCAAGGTGGCCGAGGAGATCGCCAAGAAGCAGGCGGCCTGAGCCAGGCCGGTCCGGTGCGCCCGTGAGGGCCGTGCCGGGCCGGACCCTTCCGGGCCTCGCCGGGGCCTTGACTGCGCGGCCCGCCGATCGCGGAGGCCCGCGAAAAGCCGATGCATCCTGCGGACGCGGCGAATGACGGCCGCAGGCAACCAAACCGACCGAACGCACCACCCGGCCTTCGGCCACCTTTCCCGCCCCCGGGAAAGGGGAAGGAAGACGCACGCCCTTATGCCCGCATGAACCGCATGCCGGACCGCCTGCGCCGCCCCGACCGCTGACGCCACTCACCCGAGGAGCCGACAATGGACATTCACGAGTATCAGGCGAAAGAAATTCTCGCGAAGTTCGGGGTCCCGATCCCCAAGGGCGGGCTGGCCTATTCGCCCGAACAGGCGGCCTACCGGGCGCGCGAGATCGGCGGCTCGGTCTGGGTCGTCAAGGCCCAGGTCCATACCGGCGGCCGCGGCAAGGCCGGCGGCGTCAAGGTGTGCAGGACCGAGAACGAGGTCGAGGAAGCCGCCGACCGGATGCTCGGCCGCAAGCTGGTGACGCACCAGACCGGTCCGGCCGGCAAGATGGTCGGCCGGCTCTATGTCGAGGGCGGCGTCAACATCGCCAAGGAGCTCTATCTCGGCTTCGTGCTCGACCGCTCCGAACAGCGCGTCATGGTGATCGCCTCGACCGAGGGCGGCATGGAGATCGAGGAGGTCGCGGCGGCGACGCCCGAGAAGATCGTGCGCATGCCGGTCGAGCCCGCGGTCGGCATGCAGGCCTTCCAAGCCCGCGAGATCGCCTTCGCGCTCGGCATCCCGGCCAATTCGGTGACGGAAGCCAGCCAGCTGATCCTGCGCGCCTACCGGGCCTTCCGCGACAAGGACGGCACGATGCTGGAGATCAATCCGCTGGTGCTGACCCATGAGGGCCACCTCGTCGCGCTCGACGCCAAGATGAGCTTCGACGACAACGCGCTCTTCCGCCACGCCGACATCTCGGAGCTGCGCGACAAGAGCCAGGAGGATCCGCGCGAGACGCAGGCCGCCGACCGGGGCCTGTCCTATGTCGGTCTCGAGGGCGATGTCGGCTGCATCGTCAACGGGGCGGGCCTCGCCATGGCGACCATGGACATGATCCTTCTCGCCGGCGGCGCGCCCGCCAACTTCCTGGATATCGGCGGCGGCGCCACGCCCGAGCGGGTCGCCAAGGCGTTCCGGCTGGTCACCCAGGACGGCAACGTGAAATGCGTGCTGGTCAACATCTTCGCCGGCATCAACCGGTGCGACTGGGTCGCCCAGGGCGTCGTCAAGGCGGTCGAGATGACCAACCTGAAGCTGCCGCTCGTGGTCCGGCTGGCCGGCACCAATGTCGAGCTCGGCCAGCAGATCCTGCGCGAGTCCGGCATCAACGTCATCACCGCCGACACGCTGGCGGAAGCCGCCGAGAAGTCGGTCGCCGCGGCGAAGTCCGTCGCCGCCAAGGCCGCGGCCTGAGAGGAGCAAGACCCATGTCGGTTCTGATCAACAAGAACAGCCGGATCCTCGTTCAGGGCATCACCGGCAAGATCGGCTCCTTCCATGCCGAGGACATGATCCGCTACGGCTCGCCCGTGGTTGGCGGCGTGACCCCCGGCAAGGGCGGCACCGAGGTGCACGGCAAGCCGGTCTTCGATACCGTCAAGCAGGCCGTCGAGGCGACCGGCGCCGACACCACGATCGTGTTCGTGCCGCCGCCCTTCGCGGCCGATTCGATCATGGAAGCCGCCGATGCGGGCATCAAGGTCTGCGTCTGCATCACCGACGGCATCCCGGCCCAGGACATGATGCGCGTGAAGCGCTACATGCGCCGCTACAAGGCCGACAGCCGCATGCGCCTGCTCGGGCCGAACTGCGCCGGCGTGATCACCCCCGGCGAGGCGCTGGTCGGCATCATGCCCGGCCACATCTACCTGCCTGGCCGCATCGGCATCGTCGGCCGCTCCGGTACCCTCGGCTACGAGGCGGCCTCGCAGCTGAAGGCGGTCGGCCTCGGCATCTCGACCTCGGTCGGCATCGGCGGCGACCCGATCAACGGCTGCTCGCATCGCGACGTGCTCGAACTGTTCGAGAACGATCCCGACACCGATGCGGTGATCATGATCGGCGAAATCGGCGGACCGCAGGAGGCCGAGGCTGGGCAGTATGCGCGCGACCACATGACCAAGCCGGTCTGCGCCTATATCGCCGGCCTGTCCGCCCCGAAGGGCCGCAAGATGGGCCATGCCGGCGCGATCGTGTCCGCCTTCGGCGAAAGCGCGGCCGAGAAGGTCGAGATCCTGAAGGGGTGCGGCGTCACCATCGTGCCGACCCCGTCGGAATTCGCCCCGACCGTGCAGAAGATGCTCGCCGAGCGCGGTCTCCTCGCGGCCGCGGCGGAGTGATCGGCCGGCCCGGACAGCGGACGCATCGCGCCCCGCCCCGGCCCACCGTCCCTGCCGTCCCGCCCCTCCCCCGGATCGGCCCCGCCAGGAGCGCCGATCCGGGTGCCTTCCTCGACGTGGGCGGCCGCGCGGGACCGCATCCGTGGCGGGCCTGCGACAACCGATGTCGCAGGTACCCGTGGCATCCCAGACGCCAGAATGCGTAAGATCGTCGAGGCGCCGCCGCGCCGGAACCCACAAGAGGAATCGCTCCCGTGTCCAAGCCCAAGGTCCTCGTCACCCGCCGCTGGCCCGATGCCGTCGAAGCCCGGCTGAAGGCGCTCTACGACGTCACGCTCAACGAAACCGACGTGCCGATGACCGCGGACGCGATGCGCCAGGCCCTCAAGGACTACGACGCCTTCTGCCCGACGGTCAGCGACAAGGTCGACGCGACGGTGCTGGATGTCGCCGGCGCGCGCACCCGGATCATTGCCTCCTACGGCGTCGGCTACAGCCATATCGACACCGAAGCGGCCAAGAAGGCCGGCTTCGTCGTCACCAACACGCCCGAGGTGCTGTCAGAATGCACCGCCGATCTCGCCATCACGCTGATGCTGATGGCCGCGCGCCGCGCCGGCGAGGGCGAGCGCGAGGTGCGCGCCGGCAACTGGATCGGCTGGCGGCCGACCCACATGATCGGCACCAAGGTCTCGGGCGGCACCTTCGGCGTACTCGGCTTCGGCCGGATCGGCCGCGAGGCGGCCAAGCGCGCCCATGGCGGCTTCGGCATGAAGGTGATCTATTTCGACCCCTTCCCGGTCAAGCCGGAACTGGCGGCCGAGACCGGCGCCGAGAAGCGCGACACGATCGAGGAGGTCCTGCGCGAGGCCGACGTGGTCTCGCTGCACATGCCGGGCGGCAAGGACAACTATCACCTGATCAATGCCGAGCGGCTGAAGATGATGAAGCCGACCGCCATCCTGGTGAACTCGGCACGCGGCGAGGTGATCGACGGCAAGGCGCTGGCTGAGGCGTTGAAGGCCGGCACGATCAAGGGCGCCGGCCTCGACGTGTTCGAGGGCGAGCCCCGGATCGAACCCACCCTTCTCGAATGCGAGAATGCCGTCCTGCTGCCGCATCTCGGCTCGGCCACCCAGGCGACCCGCGAGGCGATGGGCTGGCGCGTGCTGGAAAATCTCGAAGCCTTCTTCGCCGGCCAGGCGCCGCGCGACCGGGTGGCCTAAGCCCGCGCGGCGCTTGTCCGGCGGCCGGTCGGCTCGGCCCGCGCGAATGCCTTCTGTCGGATGAGGCCCCGGTCTATCCTGGGGTCTCAAACCGACACGGCGAAGCATGCGACTCACGACCGGTTTTTCGATTCCGATCCGTCGGCCGCGGATCATCTGGGTGGTCGGCGACGGCACCGAGGCCGGCAAGTCGACCGTCGCCATGGCGCTGATCCGGCTCCTGAACCGGAACGGCGTCCGCACCATTCCGATGAAGCCCTATTCGGCCAGTCAGCTGACGCTGCTGCCGGACCGCCTCGCCATCCGCGATCCTGCGAAAACCGCGCCGGAGGTCGGCGGCGACGCGATGCGTCTGTCCCGCACATCCCCGCTGACCGACGGCTATTTCGACCTCGTGGCGCCGATCTCGTTCGTCTGCCATCCGACGTTCCGGACCACGGTCGCGGCTAGGTCGGGGTCCTTGCTGCTCGGCAACATGGTCTACTACCGGCCCGAACCGGCCTGGCCGCAACCCGAACCCGAGATCGTCGCCGACGCGATCGGCAAACTCGGCGTGCCGCTCGCCAGCGCGAGGCCCTGGCCCGGCCTCAATTTTCGCGATGCGCCACGGCTCGA
Source organism: Prosthecodimorpha staleyi (assembly GCF_018729455.1). NCBI lineage: Bacteria > Pseudomonadati > Pseudomonadota > Alphaproteobacteria > Hyphomicrobiales > Ancalomicrobiaceae > Prosthecodimorpha > Prosthecodimorpha staleyi. The sequence continues at coordinate 553,909 of NZ_JAHHZF010000001.1, forward strand.
TCAGGCCGCCGTGCTCGCCGCCTATCGCTGGCTGCTCAGGCTCGAGCCGCACACCATGGTGATCGAAGGCGCCGGCGCCTTCCTGCCGGCCTTCGACGGCATGCCGACGATCGACCATGTCGTCCATGTCCAGCGACCGGCGGTCACGGTCTATGCCGGCCTCGGCGCCCGCCTGCGCTTCGAGCCGGGCCGGCAACTGATCCCGGCCGCGCCCTTCGTTGATCGACTGGAGGCGAGAGGATACCGGCCGACGCCGTTCTGCCTGCCCCCGGTCGCGGAAGCCGAACTGGCCGGCATGGCCGATGGCGTGGCGCGCGACATCCTGGCTGTCTTCGATCGGGCGGAAGGCCTGCGCGGACGCCTCGAACGGCTGCGGCCGCTGCGCAGGCGGCACCGGGGCCAGACCACGGCCGCCGGAGCAACGGCGGCGGCCCCGACCGCCGGACCGTCTGGCGCAGCCGACGGGCTGCCACCTTAGGACACCTGGGTCCGGAAATTCTGATCGGGATCGGGATCGGGATCGAAATACTATCATGCGCATGTCAGATGGCGCGGCTGCCGGTTATCACTGGGCCAGACACTGGCCCTGGACTCGGAAATGGCGATTCTGCACAGGTTTCGGCGACCACCGCCACGCATCATCTGGGTGACCGGCAGCGGCACGGAGGTCGGCAAGACGACCGTTGCCGCCGCGCTGGTCCGCGTCCTCAACCGCAGGGGCTATCCGACGACGGCCTTCAAACCCTACGCGGCCGGCCTGCTTGCCGAAATGCCGGAACGACAGGCTTGGCGCGACCCGGCGTTGACCGGACCGGAGGTCGGCCACGACGCCATCCAGCTCGCCAATGCCTCGCCGCTGACCTTCGGCTATTTCGATCTGGTCGCCCCGGTGCAGTTCGTTTGCTTTCCGGATTTCACCAAGACCGTGATGGCCCGGGCCGGCTCGACCCTGCTCGACAACCGCCGCTACTTCCGGCCGGAGGTCCCGCTGGAGATCGCCGATCCGGACGCCCGCGCGGCGCTGGTCGAAAGCCTGGGTTTGGCGCTCGCCGACGCCGTGCCGCTGCCGGGCCTGAATTTCCGCGATGCCGGCAAGATCGCCCCCGACCTGCCGGTCGCCGCGTTCCGCCGTCTCCTGCGGCTGCGGCCGCACACCATCGTCATCGAGGGCGCGACGAAGTTCATCCCGAGCTTCCGGGGCGGCCTGCCGATCGACCATCTGGTCTACCTGGAGCGCCCGGCCATCACGGTCCATCCGGCCGTGCACCGGCCGCAGCCGCGCTTCCGGGCTCAGAGCCAGCTCGTCACAAACGACCAGTTGATCCGATCCCTCGCCGAGGCGGGTCACCCGCCGATCGCCCTGACGCTGCCTGAGGCAGCGGAAGACCGGCAGGAAGCCGTGGCCGACGCCATGGCCGCGGAGATTCTCTCCCATATCGTGTGCACCGAAAGTCGCTGGGCGCGTTTTCGGTCGGCGGTCTGGCTGCTCGCCCGGCGACGCCGGACCCTCGCCCCGCCAAGCAGCGCCCGATGAGGCGCCCGGTCCGGAGCGCGTCGGCCGGGTGCGCGCAAATTTTGGGTTTTCTCCCGGCCCGTCGTTTGTCTACGATTGGTCCTACGTAAAGATCGGGAGGAAGTGAAATGCGTAAATTGGCATCCAAGACCATCGGCCTGGCGACGGCCCTGAGCCTCGTCCTGGCTCCGGCGATCGCGCGCGCCGACGAGTTCGTCAACGTGCTGACCGGGGGTACGTCGGGGGTCTACTATCCGATCGGCGTCGGCATCTCCAAGATCCTGACCGACAAGATGCCCGGCGCGCGGCCGTCGGTTCAGGCGACCAAGGCCTCGGTCGAGAACCTGAACCTGATCCAATCCGGCAAGGGCGAAATCGGTCTGGTGCTCGGCGACGCGGTCCAGGCGGCCGTCGCGGGCGACACCGAGATGGGCTTCAAGGGCAAGCTCGACAAGATCCGCACCATCGCGGCGATCTATCCGAACTATGTCCAGATCGTCGCCTCCGCCGACAGCGGCATCAAGTCGCTCGCCGACCTGAAGGGCAAGCGGCTCTCGGTCGGTGCGCCGAAGTCGGGCACCGAACTCAACGCCCGCGCCATCCTGACTGCCGCCGGCCTGCAATATTCCGATCTCGGCAAGGTCGAGTATCTCGATTTCGGCCAGTCGGTCGAACTGATCAAGAACCGCCAGCTCGACGCGACCCTGCAGTCGGCCGGTCTCGGGGTGGCCTCGATCCGTGACCTCGCCAATTCAGTGCCGATCACCGTCGTCGAGGTGCCGGCGAGCGTGATCCAGAAGGTCGGCGCGCCCTTCGTGTCCGCCACCATCCCGGCCAAGACCTACCAGGGCCAGGACGCGGACGTGCAGACCGCGGCGATCATCAACTATCTGGTCACCCGGTCCGACCTCTCGGAGGACACCGTCTATCAGATGACCAAGGCGATCTTCGACAACCTGAACGACCTCTACGCCGCCCATGCGGCCGCCAAGGTGATCAAGATCGAAACCGGCGCCAAGAACCCGATCGCCCCGCTGCATCCGGGCGCCGCCAAGTATTTCAAGGAGAAAGGCGCGCTCTGATCAGGCGCCCCGACCGGGCAGGTCCGGCCGCCCCCTTCGCCACTAGCCGGACAGGTCCGGCCGCCCAATTCGCGATCGGGGGGCCGTCAACCGCCCCTGCCCCACGGACGGTCCGCCGGGTCCAGATCGGACGGCGGGCCATCCGCACCCGCCACCCGATGCGGACGCCTGCATTCCCGCGCGCGCGGGCCCGGAGCCCTTCATGACCGATACCCCGATTGCGCAGGACGAACTCGCCCGCCCCAGCCACGCAGACAATCCCGAAATCCACCTGCCGGAGGATTTCGGCCCGGGTCTCGGCGGCGTGGTCCTGTTCTGGATCGGCGTCGCCTTCTCGACCTTCCAGCTCGTCACCGCCTTCGGCATCCCGCTCGACAAGGCTTTCCTGCCCGGCCTCGACGCCATTCGGGCATCGGGCGGCTTCCTGATCCTCTGGGCCGTGTGGACCGGATGGCGCGCGAGCCGCGGCGGCTCGGTTGCCGGCAGCGTGATCGGGCTCGCCGCCATGGCGGCGACCTGGATCCTGTTCGCCCGCTATGCCGGCGGCGTGCCGAGCCAGGTGCTGCGCGCGCTGCATGTCGGCTTCCTGTGCCTGCTCGCCGGCGGCATGCTCGCCAACCACCGCAGCGGCCCGGGCCTCGGCCGCATCCTCTCCTGGGCGATCGGCATCGCCGCCTTCGCCATCGGCCTCTACCAGTGGCACCTCTATGAGGCCCTGGTGCAGCGCTCCGGCGACCTCACCCCGCTCGACTTCGTCGTCGGCGGCGGCGCCCTCGCCATCCTGGTGATCATGGTCTGGCGCGCCATGGGCCCGGCCCTGCCGATCGTGGCGCTGATCTTCCTGGCCTACAGCCTGTTCGGCCACTGGCTGCCGCGCCCGCTCGACCACCGGCCCTACGATGTCGAGCAGGTCGTCGAGCACATGGTCTTCGGCACCGAGGGCATCTACGGCACCCCGACGCTGGTCTCGGCGACCTACATCTTCCTGTTCATCCTGTTCGGCGCCTTCATGGAGAAGGCGGGGGTGATCGACTTCTTCAACGACATCTCGATGGCGCTGTTCGGCGGGTCGCGCGGCGGCCCGGCCAAGGTCTGCGTCGCCTCCTCGGCGTTGATGGGCACCGTGTCGGGGTCGGGCGTCGCCAATGTGGTCGCCTCGGGCCAGTTCACCATCCCGCTGATGAAGCGCTTCGGCTTCACCTCGGCCTTTGCCGGCGGCGTCGAGGCGACCTCGTCGATGGGCGGCCAGATCATGCCGCCCGTGATGGGCGCGGTCGCCTTCATCATGGCCGAGACCATCGACGTGCCCTATTCGGAGATCGTCAAGGCGGCGATCATCCCGGCCTGCCTCTATTTCGGTGCCTGCTTCTGGTCGGTGCATCTGGAAGCCGGCAAGCTCGGTCTGGAAGGCCTGCCGCGCGCCGAACTGCCGAGCTTCTTCAGCGAGGTCCGGCGCAACTGGTTCCTGATCCTACCGCTGGCCGTGCTGGTCTGGCTCCTGTTCGCCGGCTTCACGCCGCTCTTCGCCGGCGCGGTCGGCGTGGCGCTGACGGTGATCATGATCATCGGCACGGCCCTGGTCCTCGGGCTCGGCTCGGTGGTCGTCCGGACGGTGTTCTGGCTCGCACTCGCCGGCCTGTCGGCGGCCTCGCTATGGTACTCCGTGGCGGCGGTGACTGCGGTGGTCTTCGCCATGGTGATCCCGGCGCTGCTGACCGGGCACGGACGCGAGACCCTGCTCGGCTGCCGCGCGGCGCTGGCCGACGGCGCCCGCCAGGCACTGCCGGTCGGCCTCGCCTGCGCGCTGGTCGGAATCGTCATCGGCACCATGACGCTGACCGGGCTCGGCACCATCGTCGGCAACAGCCTGATCTCGCTCGGCAAGGAGAACCTGGCGGCGACCCTCGTGCTGACCATGATCTTCAGCCTGATCCTGGGCATGGGCATCCCGACCATCCCGAACTACATCATCACCTCGTCGCTGGCGGCGCCGATCCTGCTCGGACTGAACATCCCGCTGATCGTCAGCCACATGTTCGTCTTCTATTTCGGCATCATGGCCGACCTGACCCCGCCGGTGGCGCTGGCCGCCTTCGCGGCAGCGCCGATGGCCAAGGAATCCGGCATGAAGATCGGCCTGCAGGCGGTGCGCATCGCCCTGCCCGGCTTCATCATTCCCTATATGGCGATCTACGATCCGACCCTGATGCTGCAGCCGGTGCCGGGCCTCGACGGCGCGCTCTACTGGCTTGCGGTTGGCTTCACCACCCTGAAGGCGGTGATCGCGATGGCGCTGTGGGGCATCGCCGCCTTCGGCCATCTCGACCGGCCGGTCTCCTGGCCGGAGCGGGTCTATTGCTTCGTGGCGGCCGGCTTCCTGATCTTTCCGAGCACGGCCACCGACATCATCGGCCTGGTCGCGACCACCGGATTTCTGGCGTGGCGCTTGCTACTCGCCCGTCGGAGGGCCGCAGCGTAGGTTAACAAAATCGCTTCCGCACCAAATCGGGATTGGGGCGCGGGGCGGAACGCTGTAGCATACAATCCGTGCACGGACACGGTGTGCGATGGTGGAGTTCAGCCGATGCTATGGGCCGCCGTGGGGCGTTGCGGTACATGGTTGCGGAGTGCATCGCTGTGCGGTGGACTCGCAGCGGGGTTGTGCTGGTGCGATCCGGTCGCCGCGCAGGATGCGGGACGCGCCCCGGGCGCGGATTCGGCGCGGACCGGTGTGGCGGCCGCGGCTCGGCCGTTGCGCGATCCGACCGCGAGCTTCGCGCAAACCGCCCTGGTCCCATTTTCGACCGCACCGTTCCCATATCGGGGCGACATACCCGGTCAGGGCAAGCCCTTCCTGGATGTCGTGCAGGACGGCCGCGCCGGCCATACCTCGCCGCGCGGCGGGGTCTATTTCGAAGACCAGACCTATAGCGATTCCAATGTCCTGCTGTCGATCCCGCGCGGCTACGACCCGAGCAGGCCGACGCTGATCGTGCTCTATCTGCACGGCAACGAGGCGAAGCTGGAGCGCGACGTGCGCGACCGCCAGCGCGTGCCGCGCCAGGTCGCCGAATCCGGTCTCAACGCCGTGCTGGTCGCACCGCAATTCGCCGTCAACGCGCTCGATTCCAGTGCCGGCAAGTTCTGGCAGCCGGGCCATTTCGCCAAATTCCTGCAGGAGGCGGCGGCCGAGCTCGCCCGCCTGCGGGGCGATCCGCCGCTAGCCGAGACGCTCGCCAGATCGCCCGTGCTGATCGTCGCCTATAGCGGCGGCTACCTGCCGGCGATCTACGCCATGAGCGTCGGCGATGCGTCCGAGCGCATCCATGGCGTCGTGCTGCTCGACGCCCTGTTCGGCGAGGAGGATCGCTTCGCGGAATGGCTGCCGAGGCGTGGCCGCGCCTTCTTTTTCAGTGCCTATTCGAGCGGGTCGGAGAGCAACAACACCCGGCTGATGAATTCAGCCGAAGCGCGGCGCGTCCCGTTCGAGATCGGCATACCGGCACGCTTCGAGCCGGGCCGGGTCAGCTTCCTCTATGGCGGGCGCAATGCCAACCATCGCGACTTCGTCACGCGGGCCTGGGTATCGAACCCGCTGCAGTCGGTGCTGAGCCGCATCCCCGGCTTCTCGCTGGACCGCCGCCCGCCCGGCGCCGGCGACGCGATCGCCGCGGCCGGCACCGACCGGGACGGCAGCGATGCCTCAGGAGAGGCCGAAGGCACGCCGACGATCACGGCCCAGCCCCGTCCGAAGCCGACCCGGGCGTCCGCCGCGGGCACGACCGGAACGGCGGCTATCAACGACGCTCCCCCGCCCGGCCTCGGCGACAGCGGCCCCGGAGCGGGCGGCCCGGGCTCGCTCGCCACGGGCCAGCCGCCGGCGCCGCCGCTGACGACCTCGCGTCCGGCACCGCCGCCACCGCCGGCTCCGGCCGTTGCGGCCGCGGGCGCAGGTCCGGCAAAGCCGCCCTCGCCGCTCGGCAGCCCGTCGGCGCCCGTCGGCGGCAAGGCACCCGCCGGCCTCGATGCCGCGGCGGCCGGCCTGCCGTCCGGCGGTGCCGCCCACGTCGTCGGCCGGCCCTTCCCGGCCGTCCCGCTGCTTCCGGCCGCCGCGCCGGCGCCGGTCAACAACGGCGTCTGGGCGCCGACCATGACGACGGATGATTTCGACAAGTTCCGCTCGGGGTTCGGCAGCGACGGCGCCTCGACCGGGGCCCGGCCGGGTCCGACCGGCGCCGCGGGCGCCAAGCCGAAGCCTACCCAGCCGTAGGCGGCGGCTGTCGCGCGACGCCCCGCCAGGTCGGGCTATGTCAGGTCAGGTCAGGTCAGGAAACACCCGGCGCGCCAGGGGAGCTCCGTCAATGCCGCGATTTCTTGCGGTCTACACCATAACCCGCGAAGCGATCGCGTCGTTTCGAGGCCGGCCCCGATCCGAGCAGGATGCCATCGACAAGGAAGGCGTGGCCCAATGGGCGGCGTGGGAGGAACGCCACGCGCCGTTCATTCGCGATCGCGGCGGCATGGTCGGCAAGACGACACGCGTAACCAGGGACGGCGTCGCCGAAGCCGTGAACCCGGTCTGCGGCTACTTGGTCGTCGAGGCGGAAACCGCCGATGCGGCGGCACGGATGTTCCTGGATCACCCGCACCTCACCGTCTTTCCAGGTGATGGCGTCGACATCATGCCCTTCGTCACCTGACCCGGTTTCGCCGCCCGGCCCCAGCGTCAGCCTTCCTCGCCCCCGGCTCGACATCGGGCCATGCCAGGCTCCGGGCTGATGCACCATCGCGGCGGAGGAAAGCCTCTGCGAAACGATCCGCGGTGCCGGTGCCGGGCCGGCGCATGAAAAAACCCCGCCCGGCGGACCGGACGGGGTTGCAGCCCGTGGGCGATCGCCCGGGCGTCGGATCAGCCGTTGACGGCGTCCTTGAGGCCCTTGCCGGCCCGGAACTTCGGCGACTTCTGCGCCGGGATCTTGATGGTCTCGCCGGTGCGCGGATTGCGGCCCTCGGAGGCGGCACGTTCGGCGACGTTGAAGTTGCCGAAGCCGGCGATCTTCACTTCGTCGCCCTTGGCGAGCGCGGCGGCGATCGCTTCGAAGGTGGCATCGACGGCCTCGCCGGCAGCGGCCTTCGTCTGGCCGGTCTTGGCGGCGACTTCGGCGATCAGCTCGTTCTTGTTCATACTCGCGTTCCTTCTTTCGTCTCTGCGGCCGTCCCGGAGGGCGCCGGCCGATCTCGTGGACGGATCGGGCCCCGCTTCCACCCGAAGCCCGCCCGGCTCCTGACCGGGTCAATGATCGCGGCTCCGGTCGACCGGCGCCGTCCGTGCAACGGCGCCCCGTGTGACCGGATACTCCTCGCCTCGCCTCCGGGACCTTGCCCGGAGGCTCGCGGGCGCCCCTTCGAGTCGGGACGATCACGGGATAGCCAAAAGCCCCGAAAAGTGGCCGTCCGCAAGGCCTTTCGAAGCCGAACCCCGAAATATACGGGAGTTTGCCGCCCTTTTTCCCGCCTGCGACACCGCGCCGGAGCCTCGCAGTCACGAAAAAGCCCCGCCTTCACGGGGCGGGGCTTTCTCGGACTGCCGTAGCGGGATCAGTGGGCTGTGATGCCAGACGCGTCCTCGTCGCCCGGGGTCGAGCGCGGCGGCGTCGCCGGCTCCTCCCATTCGATCGGCTCGGGCATGCGGCTCAGCGCATGCCTGAGCACCTCGTCCATCCGGCTGACCGGAACGATCTCCAGCCCGCTCTTCACGTTCTCGGGGATGTCGGCCAGATCCTTGGCGTTATCCTCGGGGATCAGCACCTTCTTGAGGCCGCCGCGCAGGGCCGCCAGGAGCTTCTCCTTGAGGCCGCCAATCGGCAGCACCCGACCGCGCAGCGTGACCTCGCCGGTCATGGCGATATCCTTGGAGATCGGGATACCGGTCATGACCGAGACCATGCAGGTGGCCATGGCGATGCCGGCGGACGGACCGTCCTTCGGCGTGGCGCCTTCCGGCACGTGGACGTGCACGTCGCGCCGGTCGAACAGCGGCGGCTCGATGCCGAAATCGAGCGCGCGCGAACGGACATAGGAGGCCGCCGCCGAGATCGATTCCTTCATCACGTCCTTCAGGTTGCCGGTGACCGTCATCTTGCCCTTGCCGGGCATCATGACGGCTTCGATCGTCAGAAGCTCGCCGCCGACTTCCGTCCAGGCGAGCCCCGTGACCGCACCGACCTGATCCTCGCGCTCCGCCTCGCCGTAGCGATAGCGCGGCACGCCGAGATACTCCTCGAGCTTGACCAGATCGACCAGCACCTTGTCGGTCTTCTTGAGCACCAGGTCCTTGGTCGCCTTGCGGGCGAGCGTCATGATCTCGCGCTCGAGATTGCGCACCCCCGCCTCGCGGGTATAGCGGCGGATGATCTGCTTCAGGGCCTCGGGCGCGATCTCGAATTCGCCGGCGGTCAGGCCGTGATCCTTGTTCGCCTTCGGCAGCAGGTGCCGGCGCGCGATCTCGACCTTCTCGTCCTCCGTGTAGCCCGCGATCCGGATGATCTCCATCCGGTCCATGAGCGGCGCCGGGATGTTGAGCGTATTGGCCGTGGTCACGAACATCACGTCCGAAAGGTCGTATTCGACCTCCAGATAGTGATCCATGAAGGACTGGTTCTGCTCGGGATCGAGCACTTCCAGCAGGGCCGCCGACGGATCGCCGCGGAAGTCCATGCCCATCTTGTCGATCTCGTCGAGCAGGAAGAGCGGGTTGGACTTCTTGGCCTTGCGCATCGACTGCAGGACCTTGCCGGGCATCGAGCCGATATAGGTCCGGCGATGGCCGCGGATCTCGGCTTCGTCACGCACGCCGCCGAGCGACATGCGCACGAATTCGCGGCCCGTGGACTTGGCGATCGACTTGCCGAGCGAGGTCTTGCCGACGCCCGGGGGGCCGACGAGGCACAGGATCGGACCCTTCAGCTTGTTGGCGCGGGCCTGCACGGCGAGATACTCGACGATCCGCTCCTTGACCTTGTCGAGCCCGAAGTGATCCGTGTCCAGCACCTCCTGGGCATGGACCAGATCCTGCTTCAGCTTCGACTTCTTGCCCCAGGGCAAGCCGAGCAGCCAATCCAGATAGTTGCGCACCACGGTGGCTTCGGCCGACATGGGCGACATCTGGCGCAGCTTCTTCAGCTCGTTGCCGGCCTTCTCGCGGGCCTCCTTGGAGAGCTTGGTCTTCTTGATCCGCTCTTCGAGTTCGGCCAGCTCGTCGCGGCCCTCCTCGTTGTCGCCGAGTTCCTTCTGGATCGCCTTGATCTGCTCGTTCAGATAGTATTCGCGCTGGGTCTTCTCCATCTGGCGCTTGACGCGCGAGCGGATGCGCTTCTCCACCTGGAGCACGGAAATCTCCGACTCCATGTGGCCGAGCACTTTCTCCAGCCGCTGGGCGACCGAGACGATGCCGAGCATCTCCTGCTTCTCGGGAATCTTGACGGCCAGATGCGAGGCAACCGTATCGGCCAGCTTCGAGTAGTCCTCGATCTGGGTCACGGTGCCGAGCACCTCGGGCGAGACCTTCTTGTTCAGCTTCACGTAGTTCTCGAATTCCGAGACCACGGAGCGGGCCAGCGCCTCCATCTCGACCTTGGCGCTCACTTCCTCCGCAAGCGGCTGCACTTCCGCTTCATAGAGGTCCTGGCGGTCGGAGAAGCGCACGATCTCGGCACGCGAGGCGCCCTCGACCAGCACCTTGACGGTGCCGTCGGGCAGCTTCAGCAGTTGCAGCACGCTCGCCAGCGTGCCGATCGTGTAGATCGCGTCGGTGGCCGGATCGTCGTCGCTGGCATTGATCTGCGTCGCGAGGAGGATCTGCTTGTCGGCGCGCATGACTTCCTCGAGCGCGCGAATCGACTTTTCGCGGCCGACGAAGAGCGGAACGATCATGTGTGGGAAGACGACGATGTCCCGGAGCGGTAGCACCGGAAAGACTTCGGCGGGTCCCCCGGCGGCGCGGGGCTTCTCGGTCATTCTCTCGTTTCCTTTCTCGTCGCTCTCGGCATCCGGGCCACCTGTCGCGGCCCCGGGGAGAGCGGACCCGCAACGGACCGGCCGGTTGTCCGCGCCCTGTCTCAAAGGGCCGACGACGCTGCCGCAATCGGCCGACCCGCCGCGCCCCGACCAACTTGGGCACGCGAACAGATCTCCGAGGACCGTCTCAGGTGTTTATTAGGTGGCGACGCGACAGGGGGGTGTCAAGGCGATCGGATATCCTCGCCGGAAATTGCGCCGGGCCGCGAAGTTCAATGTCACCCGACACTTAATTCTGACATCGCATTGCGGCGGACAAGATCCCGGCGGGATTGCGTCACAATGGTGACGGCGCGTGGCCGCGCTGCAACGACGTCGCCCGCGGCGCCCTCCGGTCGACCAGACAGCGCCGGCGGGACGCCCCGAACGGAAAAGGGCGCCCGCTCGTCACGGACGCCCTAGTGGTTTGATCGAGACGGATGGTTCCCATCCGTCTCGTGAATCTGAACCACTGACTCTTTGATGACGTGGTCCTTTCAATCAGACATATGCGGGACGCAAATGTCTGATTTTGACCACCAGATACCGACCGGACGGGGATCGGATCAGGCCGAGATGCCGGCCTGGGCCTGATCCTCGTAGGTGTAGAGGGGACGCGCCTTGCCGTCGACGACCTCCGAGGAGATCACGATCTCCTTGACGCCCTTCAGGCCCGGCAGGTCGAACATGGTGTCGAGCAGGATGCCTTCCAGGATCGAACGCAGGCCGCGGGCGCCGGTCTTGCGCTCGATGGCCTTGCGGGCGATCGCCTTCAGCGCCTCCTCGTGGAACACGAGTTCGACGCCTTCCATCTCGAACAGCCGCTGGTACTGGCGGGCGAGCGCGTTCTTCGGCTCGGTCAGGATCTTGACCAGCGCCTCCTCGTCCAGGTCCTCCAGCGTCGCCACGATCGGCAGGCGGCCGATGAATTCGGGGATCAGGCCGAACTTGAGCAGATCCTCCGGCTCGACCATCCGGAACAGCGTTCCTGTGCGCCGCTCCTCGGGCGCCGCCACGCGGGCCTTGAAGCCGATGGAGGTGCCGCGGCCGCGCTCGGAGATGATCTTCTCCAGGCCCGCAAAGGCGCCGCCGACCACGAACAGGATGTTGGTGGTGTCGACCTGCAGAAACTCCTGCTGCGGATGCTTGCGGCCGCCCTGCGGCGGTACCGAAGCGACCGTGCCTTCCATGATCTTGAGCAGCGCCTGCTGGACGCCCTCGCCCGACACGTCGCGGGTGATCGAGGGATTGTCCGACTTGCGGCTGATCTTGTCGACCTCGTCGATATAGACGATGCCGCGCTGCGCCCGCTCAACATTGTAGTCGGCCGCCTGGAGCAGCTTCAGGATGATGTTCTCGACATCCTCGCCGACATAGCCGGCTTCGGTCAGTGTCGTCGCATCCGCCATCGTGAAGGGCACGTCCAGGATGCGGGCGAGCGTCTGCGCAAGCAGCGTCTTGCCCGAGCCGGTCGGGCCGATCAGCAGCACGTTGGACTTGGCCAGTTCGACGTCGTTGTTCTTCGACGCGTGGTTCAGGCGCTTGTAGTGATTGTGCACCGCGACCGAGAGCACCTTCTTGGCGTGCTCCTGACCGATCACGTAATCGTCGAGGACCTTTCGGATCTCGCGCGGCGTCGGGATCCCGTCACGGGACTTGACCAGCGAGGACTTGTTCTCCTCGCGGATGATGTCCATGCACAGCTCGACGCACTCGTCGCAGATGAACACCGTGGGCCCGGCGATGAGCTTGCGCACCTCGTGTTGCGACTTGCCGCAGAACGAGCAGTAAAGGGTGTTCTTGGTGTCGCTTCCGTTTTGCTTGACGCTCATCATCGTCTCCGTCGGGTGCGCCTTTCGGATTCCATCGGGAACCCGTCCGGCCACCGCTGATCAGGGCGCGGCCTCCGCGGTTGCGGGGTCGCCCCCTCGACCGTCATTGGCTATCGCCCGGAAGCCCGCGTCCCGGTCGCCCGGTCCGTGGCCTCCCCTCCTCTGCCCGTCTCGCCGGGGGACCCGCCGGAACGCTCGTTCCAGGCAGGGACCGGGTCTTCGGTCGACTTCCGATCCGTGCGTCCCGGTGCCGCCGAGAGGCGGTCGGCCGATTCGCGCGGAGTCCTGGCAGCCATCCCGTCAGGCTAGGGAGCGAAAGTTCAAGGTTGTCTTAAGAACAACCGAAACCCTCGCCGCCGTGCCCGCCGGGCTGCAGTTCGCCAGCGTGGCATCGTCCCGGTCCGCACAGCGCCCGCGCGGGGCGCGGACCGGGCGCGAACCCTGTCCTTGCGGGACCGACCCGGCCCCGCCTCGTCGCACCGCTCAGGCGGCGGCGGCCTCGAGAGCGGCGCGACTGGAGATCACACCGTCGATGAGACCGAAATCCTTCGCCTTGTCGGGCGTCATGAAGTTGTCGCGCTCGAGCGCACTCTCCACCGTTGCCAGATCCATGCCGGTGTGGCGCACATAGAGCTCGTTCAGGCGCCGCTTCAGGTTCAGAATTTCCTGGGCGTGCAAATGGATGTCCGAGGCCTGCCCCCGGAAGCCGGCCGACGGCTGATGCAGCATGATGCGCGAATTGGGCAGCGAGAAGCGCGAGCCCTTCTCGCCGGCGCCGAGCAGCAGCGAGCCCATCGAGGCCGCCTGTCCGATGCACAGCGTCGAGACCTGCGGCTTGATGAACTGCATGGTGTCGTAGATCGCCAGGCCCGCCGTCACCAACCCGCCGGGCGAGTTGATGTACATGGCGATTTCCTTGTTCGGATTCTCGGCTTCGAGGAATAGCAACTGGGCGCAGACCAGCGTCGCCATCACGTCGTCGATCGGACCCGAAACGAAGATGATGCGCTCCTTCAGGAGGCGCGAGAAGATATCCTGATAGCGCTCGCCGCGATTGGTCGTCTCGATGACCTGGGGAATCACGTAGCTCATATAGGTGTCGATGGGATCCCGCATCTGAGGTCCTTGTTCCTGGCACGTTCCCCGCGGCGGGGCGACGGCTGCGGCCTTCCGGCCCAAACTCTGTCGGGAACGGCCCATGCCGCCCCCGGACCCTGTCGAAAAGCGGACAGAGTCGCCTGATCGTCGATACATATTGCAAGGAACCGGCCAGCGAAAGAGGCCCGCTCGGCCGGACCCCATCGTCGTGACGGTAACGTGAACGCCGGCGGATGCGTCACCACCCCCCGGAAATGCAGCGAGCCCGCCAGGTCAGGCGGGCTCGGCATCCGTCCAGATCGTGATCCCGAACGGCTTTTTCAAGCCTCTTCGGTTTCCTTGAACAGTTCGTCCTTGGCGACGGTCTTGTCGGTGACCTGGGCCTTGCCGAGGATGAAATCCACGACTTTCTCCTCGAACAGGGGAGCGCGCAGGGTGGCGAGGGCCGCCGGCGTCTTGCGGTAATACTCGAATACCTCGCGCTCCTGGCCCGGGAACTGGCGGGCCCGCTCGACCAGCGCGCGGCTGACTTCGTCGTCGGTCACCTGGACTTCGTTCTTTTCGCCGACCTCGGAGAGCACGAGGCCGAGGCGCACGCGACGCTCGGCGATCCGGCGGTAGTCGGCCTTGGCGGCCTCCTCGGTGGTGTTCTCGTCGGTGAAGCTCTTGCCCGCCTGGGTCATCTCGTCGACGACCTGCTTCCAGATCTGCTCGAACTCGCCCTCGACCAGCTTCTCGGGCAGGTCGAACTGGTAGACGCCGTCGAGCTGGTCGAGCAGCGCGCGCTTGACCTTGGCGCGGCTGGCCTGATCGTACTGCGAGCGGATCTGCTCGCGCAGGATCTCCTTGAGCTTGTCGAGGCTCTCCAGGCCGAGCTTGGTCGCCCACTCGTCGTCGACGACGAGCTCGCCCGGGGCCGAGACCGTCTTGACGGTCACGTCGAAGGTGGCGGCCTTGCCGGCCAGATGCTTGGCCGGATACTCGGCCGGGAACGACACCTCGACGGTGCGCGCGTCGCCGGCGGAAGCGCCAACCAGCTGGTCCTCGAAGCCCGGGATGAACTGGCCCGAGCCGAGCGTCAGGTCGACGCCCTCGCCGGAACCGCCCTCGAAGGGCTCGCCGTCGATCTTGCCGACGAAGTCGATGGTGACGCGGTCGCCGGTCGCGGCAGCGCCCTCCTTGTCGACGAAGGGACGGTTGCCCTCGGCGATGCGCGCGAGCTGCTCGTCGACTTCCGTCTCGGCCACCTCGGCGACCGGTCGCTCGACGGAGATCGCCGAGAAATCCTGGATCTCGAAGGCCGGCAGCAGTTCGTAGGTGGCGGTGAAGATCAGATCGGCCTCGCCGTCGACCAGCTTCTCGGCCTCGACCTCTTCGGACAGCTTGACCTCGGGGTTGAGCGCCGGCCGCTCATTACGGTCCTCGACCACCTTGCGGATGGTCTCGCCGATCACCGAGTCGATGATCTGCGCCATTTCCTGGCGGCCGACCAGGCGGCGCAGATGCGCCACCGGCACCTTGCCGGGACGGAAGCCGTTGATGCGGACGCGATCCTTCATCTCGACCAGCCGCTGGTCGAGGCGGCTGGAGAGGTCGTGGGCCGGAACGACGAGCTTGAGTTCGCGCTTCAGGCCCTCGGAAAGGGTCTCGGTCACCTGCATGGGGCGGATTCCTGTGGCTTTTTTGAGTGCGGTCGTACGCCCCGCGGCTGCCATGGCCGGAGGGCGCTTCGTTTCGAGCGGCCCTCATAGTCGAAAAGGCGGCCCGATGGAAAGCAAAAAAGCGCCGCGGGCCCGCCTTTCCGGGGGGCGAACCGGCCGGATGGTCGGGCCGGGAGGCCGATTCCGGTCCTGCAGCCCTTTGGTGCACTGCGAAGACCCTTTGCGCGGCCGAGGCCGGCCCGGGCGCAAGGCTGGCGGCCTGCGGCGTGCGCCCGGCCGGCGCGGTCCGGACCGTTGGTCACATTCAGACAATTCAGTGACAAATGGCACAGTCGATGGCGCGGTCGCCGTGACATGGTCCGGTCAACACGGAGGGAGCCATGACCGACATCGGCAAGTATATCGCAGCCCTGGAGAAGCGGATCGGCTTCGAGCTCGACGAGCCGGACGATGGCTTCTACGGCATTGTCGTCGAAGGCCGGCAGCTGGTGAATATCGGCTTCGATGCGGATGCCGGAACCGTCACCATCCGCACGCCGGTCAACGCCTCCTCGCCCTCGCTGCCGACAGCGCTGGTGTCCTCGCTGTTCGAGTTCAACTTCCCAAATGCGGTCACTGCCGGCGCCATCCTGGCCTGGCCGGCGGATGGGATCGGCCTGGAACTCGTCAACGTGCTGCCGCTGGCCGCCGTGGAACCGGAGGCGCTCGGCAATCTGGCCGGCGCCCAAGGCAAGGCCGCGCTCGAAATGTCCCGCACCATCGACAAGAAACTGGCCCGCGCCGCCTGAACGGGGAGACGAGACCATGACCCACCTGAACGTCAATGCCCCGAAGGGAACCCACGCCAATTTCGGCGTCGACGCCCAGCAGAATCAGCCGGAGGTGAAGGGCAACGCCTTCACGCGCTTCTTCTCCGCTCTGTTCGGCCGGATCCGCGATACCTTCGCCTCGCTCGGACAGAAGACCGCGACCCAGCCGAAGCACGACAATGGCGGCGCCGAGGTGTCCTTCTCACCGACAACGAGCAAGAAGGAGATCAATCAGGCCAAGAAGGATTTCCGCGCCAGCGAGATGTATCAGGCCGTCATGAACGGCGACAGCGGCATCAAGAAGGAAAACCTCGAGACCGGCATGAAGACCATCCTGTCGCGGCCGGAATGCGTCAGCCTGATGAAGGAGCATGGCCTGACGCTCGGCGAGGCGGTCGGCATCTTCATGTACACGACCGGCGACTATACGCCGATCAACAATCAGCTCCGCTCCGGCGAGATGACCGACGACGTGCGCGCCCTGAACAAGGAGATCGTCAGCGGCATGGCCAAGCTGCCGAGCTACGAAGGCCCGTCGCTGACCCGCCTGACCGACCTGCCCAAGCATATCGCCGACGACTACCAGGCCGGCAATACCGTCGAGCCCGGCGGCTACAGCTCGACCAGCACCATCACGACCGGCGCCATGGACTTCCTCGGCGGCGAATTCCTGATGCGGATCGCCGTCAAGGAAGGGTCGGGCGGCAAGGACGTGCAGGCCTTCTCGAACAAGCAGGACGAGAACGAGATCCTCTTCCCGCCGGGCACGAAATTCAAGGTCCTGAAGCGGGCCGAGCCGGAGCCCGACCCCTATGCCATCATGGGCATGCCGACCAAGCTCGAATCCAAGAAGACCACGCTGACGCTGCAGGAGGTCTGACATGAAAGTCATCAAGGGTACCGTCACCCCCGAGGAAATCG
Organism: Prosthecodimorpha staleyi; assembly: GCF_018729455.1. Classification (NCBI taxonomy): domain Bacteria; kingdom Pseudomonadati; phylum Pseudomonadota; class Alphaproteobacteria; order Hyphomicrobiales; family Ancalomicrobiaceae; genus Prosthecodimorpha; species Prosthecodimorpha staleyi. The sequence goes on from NZ_JAHHZF010000001.1 coordinate 570,880, forward strand.
CCAAGGCCGAGGCGATCGACGCCGAATACGAAGCCCGCGCCCGCAAGGAGACGCGCAATCCCTTCACCCAGGACTTCATCGACAAGATGACCTCCGCGGATGCCGAGCCGCGCCCGCGCGACGACAAACCGAAGTCCTGACCGGAGGCACCGACCATGCAGCTCAGCACCCGGGCCTCGGCCCTGCTCCAGGAACTTGCCCGCGATCACGGCCTGAAATCGCTCGATTTCGACCGCGACGGCCTGATCCCGATGAAGATCCGCGAGACCCAGACCTCGATCGCCTACAGCCCGGCCAATGACAGCTTCTACCTGATGGCGATCGTGGACGTGGATGCCGGCGGCCGGCTCGCCGACCCCTGGGCGGCCTTGAAGGCCAACGGCCCCCTCGCAGCCCGACGCACCCGGCTCGCGATCGACCCGAACACCAAGGCGGTCGTGCTGGTGCGCGACATCTTCCTGGCCGGCCTCGCCTATTGGCAGTTCGCCAAGGCGATCGAGGAATTCCTGGCCGATTTCGACAGGGTCGCCGCCGGCTATGTCCGCGCCGCAGCCACCGATGCCGGCGCCGGCCTGTCGGCCGACGTCCCGTCGGACTACCTGACCTTCCGCGCCTGACACTGTCGGCACGGCGGTGCGTCTTGCGGCGGGATGCCGCAGCGTGCGGACCGGGGTGGCCGGCGCCTCGTTCGCGAGAGGCCAGCCGCCACCGCGTCGAGAGCCCGATCCACCGACGATGGCGGGCGTGCCGGCACGGCTCGGCCTGCCGCCGAGCCCGGCGGCCTCATCGCCCGGACCTTGCGCAGCGGCTCGGCACAGCGCCGAAGGATTGGGCAGGCGCCGCCGATACACATGGCAATCGTGCCCACGCCATGGCCTTGCGCAAATCTTGACCATATGGCCAAATTCATCCGCCCGGCCGAGGGACAGGTCCGGACCCGGGCGGATGGGGAGCCACATGACCGACTTTCTCGATCTCACCGCCAGCCGCCGCGCGGTCCTTGCCGGCACGGGCGCGACCCTTCTCAGCGCCGCCCTCGGCAGCCCGGCGCTCGCCGCCAAGGCCAAGCCGATCTCGGTCGCCATGGTGACCTCGGTGCCGATCGAGCAGCAGTGGATTTCCCGCCTGCACATCGCCCTGAAGGCGGCGGTCGCGCGCGGCGACATCACCTACGTCTATTCGGAGAATGTCGCCGATACCGACGCCGAGCGCGTCATCCGCGAATATGCCGAGGCCAAGAAGGATCTGGTCATCGGCGAGGCCTTCGGGCTGGAGCGCGCCGCGCGCAAGATCGCGACCGACTACAAGACCACCGCCTTCCTGATGGGCTCGTCCTTCTCCGAGCAGGCGCCGAACCTGTCGGTGTTCGACAACTACATCCAGGACGCCTCCTACCTGACCGGCATCGTCGCCGGCAAGGCGACCAAGTCGAACCTGATCGGCATGGTCGGCGGCTACGCGATTCCGGAGGTGAACCGCCTGATGCAGGCCTTCATGGAAGGTGCGAAGTCCGTCAACCCGAACGTCAAGTTCCTGGTTTCCTTCATCAATTCCTGGTACGATCCGCCCAAGGCGAAGGAGACCGCCTTCGCCATGATCGAGAAGGGCGCGGACGTGATGTATGCCGAGCGCTTCGGCGTCTCGGACGCTGCCAAGGAGAAGGGCGTCAAGGCGATCGGCAACGTGATCGACACCGCCGCCCAGTATCCCGGCACCGTCATCGCCTCGGCGCTCTGGCACATGGAGCCGACCCTCGACCGCGCCATCGCCAAGGTCATCGACGGCTCCTGGAAGGGCGAGAATTACGGCCTCTACAGCCACATGGTCCATGGCGGCTGCTCGATCGCCAAGATGGACCCGAAGCTGGTGCCGCAGGACGTGATCGACATGGTGCTGGCCAAGGAGAAGGACATCCGCGCCGGCACCTACACGGTGAAGATCAACGACGCCGAGCCGAAGTCGAGCTGACGCCCGGAGGCCGGCGCCGCCGACAGGCGTGCCGGCCCCCCCATCCCGGCTCCCGGCGGCGCGCGATCCCGTGCGCCGCCCATCACTGCGTCCGGCGCGACGAGCCCCCATGACCGAAACCCGCCCGATCGTTCTGGAACTGCGCAACATCACCAAGCGATTCGGGCCGCTGGTCGCCAACGACGCGGTCGACCTGGTCATGCGCAAGGGCGAGATCCTGGCGCTGCTCGGCGAAAACGGCGCCGGCAAGACCACGCTGATGAACATCCTGTTCGGCCACTATCTGGCCGACACGGGCGAGGTCCTGGTCGCCGACGCCCATGGCGGGCTGCAGCCGCTGCCGCCGGGCAGCCCGCATGCCGCGCTCGCCGCCGGCATCGGCATGGTGCACCAGCATTTCACGCTGGCCGAGAACCTGACCGTCCTCGACAACATCACGCTCGGCACCGAGCCGCTGTTCGCGCTGCATCGCTCGACGCGGGCCGCCCGGACCAAGCTCGAAGACCTGATGGCCCGCTCCGGCCTCGCCGTCGACCTGGACGCGACCGTGGCGCGGCTGGCGGTCGGCGAGCGCCAGCGCATCGAGATCCTGAAGGCGCTCTACCGCGATGCCCGCATCCTGGTGCTCGACGAACCGACCGCCGTGCTGACCCCGCAGGAAAGCGACGGCCTGTTCGCGACGCTGCGCGCCTTGGCCGCGCAGGGCCTGTCGGTGGTCTTCATCTCCCACAAGCTCAACGAGGTGGTCTCGGCCAGCGACCGCGTCGCGGTCCTGCGCGGCGGCCGCAAGGTGGCCGAACGCGAGACGGCCGGCGCCGATCGCGCGACGCTCGCCGAACTGATGGTCGGCCGCCCGATCGCCGCCTCCCGGCGCGAGCCGCGCGAGCCCGGCCGCACCGTGCTGAAGCTCGACGCCGTCTCGGTCGCCGGTCACGACGTGCGCACCCGGCTGGCCTCGGTCTCGCTCGACCTGCGCGAGGGCGAGGTGGTCGGCATCGCGGGCGTCTCCGGCAACGGCCAGACCGCGCTGGCGAGCCTCGTTTGCGGCCTGGTCGCGCCGAGCGCCGGCACGATGACGCTGCTCGACCACGCGTTGACCGAATTCGACCCCGGCGCCTTCGTGGCCGCCGGCATCGGCCGCATCCCGGAGGACCGGCACAGCGAGGGCGTGGTCGGCTCCATGTCGATCGCCGAGAATGTCGCGCTCGAGACGATCGGCACCGAGCGCTTCCAGACCGGCGGCTTCCTCCGCTTCGGTGCCATGCGCCAGGCCGCCGAGGCGGCGATCCGCGGCTACGAGATCAAATGCCCGGGGCCCGACGCGCCGATCCGGCTCCTGTCCGGCGGCAACATGCAGAAGGCGATCCTGGCGCGCGCGCTCGACGGCGCGCCGAAGCTGATCATCGCCAACCAGCCGACGCGCGGGCTCGATGTCGGGGCCGTTGCCGAGGTGCACCGCCGCCTGCTCGCCGCCCGCATGCGCGGCGCCGCGGTGCTGCTCATCTCCGAGGATCTCGACGAATTGTTCGAACTGTCCGACCGCATCGCCGTGATGTTCCGCTCGCGCCTGACCGCCGCCCTGCCCTCGGCCGGGCTCGACCTGAAGACCCTCGGCCTGATGATGGCCGGACACGATCCGGCAGAGGTGGCGGCATGATCCGGCTCGAACCGCGCGGCGAGACCCCGCGCCTGCTTGCCCTGCTGGCGCCGGTCGTCGCCGCCCTGGTCGCCCTGGCGCTCGCCGCCATCCCGATCATGGCGGCCGGCGCGCCGCTCCTGAAGGCCTATCAGGTCATGTTCGAGGGCGCGCTCGGCTCGCGCTTCGCCCTGACCGAGGTCGTCTCGCGCGCCACGCCGCTGATTCTGACGGGCCTCGCCGCCGCGATCGCCTTCCGGGCGCGGCTCTACAATATCGGCGCGGAGGGCCAGCTCTATCTCGGTGCGGTCGCGGCCGTGGCGGTCGGCTCCGGCCGCTTCGACGGGCCGCCGGCGCTGATGATCGCCGCCGTGCTGATCGCCGGTGCGGTCGCGGGCGCGCTCCTGATGCTCGGGCCGACGCTGATGAAGGTGAAGCTCGGCGCCGACGAGGTGGTCACCACGCTGCTCCTCAACTTCATCGTGATCCTGTTCGTGCAGATCATGATCGAGGGGCCGATGAAGGATCCGATGAGCCTCGGCTGGCCGCAATCCGAGCCGATCATCGATTCGGCCGCCCTGCCGAAGCTGATCGAGAAGACGCGCGTCCATGCCGGGCTGATCGTCGCGCTTCTGGCCGCGCTCGGCGTGCATGTCTTCCTGGCCCATACGGTGCCGGGCTTCCGCATCCGCGCGGTCGGCGCCAACCCGGCCGCCGCCCGCTTCGCCGGCATGAGCGTGACCGGCACCATGCTGCTGGTCGGCGCCCTGTCAGGGGCGCTGGCGGGCCTTGCCGGGGTCGGCGAGGTCGCCGGCCTGAAGGGCTACCTGACCAACAACCTGTCGCCGGGCTACGGCTATGCCGGCATCGTCGTCGCCATGCTGGCCGGGCTGTCGCCGCTTGGCGTGGTGCTGGCGGCCTTCTTCGTGGCCGCGGTCTTCGTCGGCGCCGATTCGATGAGCCGCGGCATCAACGTGTCGAGCTACATCGCCAACCTGATCGTGGCGCTCGCCCTGATCTCGGTGCTCGTCTCCGGCGTGGTCACGCGCTGGCGCATCCGTTTCGGCCGGCCGGGGGGCTGAGGCGCCATGGAAATCTTCGACATCCTGCTCACTGTCTCGTTCTGGGTCGCGGCGCTGCGCATCGCCACGCCGCTGATCTTCGGCGTCACCGGCGCGCTGCTGTGCGAGCGGGCCGGCGTGCTCAATCTCGGCATCGAAGGCATCATGACGGTCGGCGCCATGACCGGCTGGATCACGGTCCATCTCGGCGGATCGCTCTGGGGCGGGGTCGCCGCCGCCATGGCGATGGGGGCGCTGTGCGGGCTCGTGCTGGCCGTGCTGACCGTCAAGCTCGGCCTCAGCCAGCATGTCAGCGGCCTCGGCGTGACCATGCTGGCGACCAGCGCCAGCTACTTCACCTACCGGGTCGTGCTGCCGAACGCCAACACGCCGCCGCGCATCCAGCCCTTCGAACCCTTGAACATTCCGGGCCTCTCCGACCTGCCGGTGATCGGGCCGATCCTGTTCCAGCAGACGGCGCTGACGCTCCTCGCCATCGCGCTGGTCGCGCTGACCGCCTGGTTCCTGGCCCGCACGCCGCTCGGCCTCGCCGTACGCGCGGTCGGCGAGAACCCGGCCGCCGTCGAGGCGCAGGGGCTCGACGTGCACCGGTTGCGGATGGGCGCGGTCGTCGCCGGCTCGGCCGTGATGGCGCTCGGCGGCGCCTTCCTGACCATGTCGGCCTTCAACGCCTTTTTCTTCGAGATGGTCGCCGGCCGCGGCTGGATCTGCATCGCCTTGACCGTGTTCGCCTCCTGGCGTCCCGGCAAGGCCCTGCTCGGCGCGATCCTGTTCGGTGCCTTCGATGCCTTCCAGGTCCGCCTGCAGCAGGTGGTCGGCGGTGCCGTGCCCGGCCAGGTCTTCCTGATGATCCCCTATCTCCTGTCCATCGTCGCCCTGGTGGTCTGGTCGCGCAAGGCGAGCTACCCCAAGGCCCTGATGGTGCCCTACATCAAGGGCCAGCGATGATGGCGCGCCGGCGATCGCGCGCCTCCGCCCGCCTCAGCCGGGATCGCCCCGACGCCGGACCGCCCTGCCCCGCCCGCCGCCTCACGCCGACCCGCACCGGACCCGCCCCATGAGCCTCGATCTCCTCGTCCGCAACGCCACCCTGCCCGACGGCCGCACCGGCCAGGACATCGCCATCGCGGATGGCCGCATCGCCGCGATCGAGCCCGGAATCGCCGCCGAGGCCGGCCGGGTGATCGATGCCGGCGGACATCTGGTCGCGCCGCCCTTCGTCGACTGCCATTTCCATATGGACGCAACCCTGTCGCTGGGCCTGCCGCGCATGAACGTCTCCGGCACGCTGCTCGAGGGCATCGCGCTGTGGGGCGAACTAAAGCCGCTCCTGACCTTCGAGGCGGTGGTCGAGCGGGCGCTGCGCTATTGCGATCTCGCCGTCGCCCAGGGGCTCCTGGCGGTGCGCACCCATGTCGATATCTGCGACGACCGCCTCCTCGCCGTCGAGGCGCTGCTGCACGTCAAGAAGACCGTCGCGCCCTATCTCGACCTGCAGCTGGTCGCCTTCCCGCAGGACGGTTACTTCCGTTCGCCGACCGCCGCCGCCAATCTGGACCGGGCGCTCGACCTGGGCGTCGACGTGGTCGGCGGCATCCCGCATTTCGAGCGCACCATGGCGGACGGCGCCGCCTCGCTGAAGGCGCTGTGTGAGATCGCCGAGCGGCGCGGTTTGCTCGTCGACATCCATTGCGACGAGACCGACGACCCGCTCTCCCGCCACATCGAGGCGCTCGCGTACGAGACACAGCGGCTCGGCCTCAACGGTCGCGTTGCCGGCTCGCACCTGACCTCGATGCATTCGATGGACAACTACTACGTCTCAAAACTCCTGCCGCTGATCGCCGAGGCCGGCCTCGCCGCGATCCCGAACCCGCTCATCAACATCACCCTGCAGGGCCGGCACGACACCTATCCGAAGCGCCGCGGCATGACCCGGGTGCCGGAGATGCGCGCATTCGGCATCGAGATCGGCTTCGGCCAGGACTGCACCATGGACCCCTGGTACAGCCTCGGCGGCGCCGACATGCTCGATGTCGCCCATATGGGGCTGCATGTGGCGCAGATGACCTCGCGCGAGGCGATGCGCTGGTGCTTCGACGCGGTCACCGCCAATCCGGCCAGGATCATGCATCTCGACGGCTACGGCCTCGCACCGGGCAGTCATGGCGACCTGGTGGTTCTGCAGGCGAAGGATCCAATCGAGGCAATCCGGCTGCGCGCGAACCGCCTGTTCGTCGTTCGCCGCGGCCGCGTGATCGCCGAGACCCCGGCCCGCATCGCCGGCCTCTCGCTCCCCGGCCGCCCCGCCGCCGTCGACCCGGCCGCCTACGCCCCGAAGGCCGGGTGAGCGATCCCGCGCCGCTCGGATGACAAACCGGACGGATGTCTCTAAACCTGTGCGTCCGCGAAACGGGGTCGTCGGCGCATGTTCCTGGTCATCGACAATTACGACAGCTTCACCTGGAACCTCGTCCACTATCTTGGCGAGCTCGGCGCCACGCTCAAGGTCGTGCGCAACGACAAGATCACGGTCGACGAGGTGGCGGCGATGGACCCGGAGGGGGTGATCCTCTCGCCCGGCCCCTGCACGCCCAACGAGGCCGGCATCTGCCTCGACCTGATCACGGGCTTCGACGGGCGGATGCCGATCATGGGCGTCTGCCTCGGCCATCAGGCGATCGGCCAGGCCTATGGCGGCAACGTCATTCGCGCGCCGCATCTGATGCACGGCAAGACCTCGACCATCCGTCATGACGGCCGCGGCGTGTTCCGGGGCCTCAACGCCGATTTCACCGGGACCCGCTACCATTCCCTGGTGGTCGAGCGCGCCACCATGCCGGAGGCGCTGGTTCCGGTCGCGCATTCCGACGACGGTCTGGTGATGGGCCTGATGCATCGCGAGCATCCGGTCCACGGCGTGCAGTTCCACCCCGAGTCGATCGCCTCGGAGAACGGCCACCGCATCCTGAAGAACTTCCTCGACCTGGCGCACGACTTCAACCGGACGCACCGCGCCCGGCCGGCCGCCGCCTGACCCGGCCGCGCCCGCCGCTCCGCCCCAAACGACAGACGAACCAACCGAGCACCCCATGACCGACCTGAAAGCGCTGATCGGCAAGGCCGCCACGGGCGCCACGCTGAGCCGGGAGGAGGCGCGCACCGCCTTCGACGTGATGATGTCCGGCGAGGCGACCCCGGCCCAGATCGGCGGCTTCCTGATGGCGCTCCGGGTGCGCGGCGAGACCGTCGACGAGATCACCGGCGCGGTCGAGACCATGCGCGACAAGATGCTGCGCGTCGCCGCCCCGGCGGATGCGATCGACATCGTCGGCACCGGCGGCGACGGCTCGGGCAGCTACAATGTCTCGACCTGTTCGGCCTTCGTGGCCGCCGCCTGCGGGGTGCCGGTCGCCAAGCACGGCAACCGTGCGCTGTCGTCGAAATCCGGCGCCGCCGACGTGCTGACCGCGCTCGGCGTCAAGATCGACATCGGACCGGAGCGGATCGCCGAATGCATCCGCGTCGCCGGCCTCGGTTTCATGTTCGCGCCGGCGCACCACTCGGCGATGAAGCATGTCGGCCCGGCGCGGGTCGAACTCGGCACGCGCACCATGTTCAACCTGCTCGGCCCGCTCTCCAACCCGGCCGGCGTGAAGCGGCAGATGACCGGCGTCTTCGCGCGCTCCTGGGTCGAGCCGATCGCCCGCGTGCTCGGCAATCTCGGCGCCGCGCGCGCCTGGGTGGTGAACGGCTCCGACGGGCTCGACGAGATCACCGTGACCGGCCCGACCACCATCGCCGAATGGCGCGACGGCCGGGTCGCGACCTTCGAGGTCTCGCCCGAGGATGTCGGGCTCGACCGGTCGGACCCGGCGGATCTGCGTGGCGGCGACGGCATCCAGAACGCCGAGGCGCTGCGCGCCGTGCTGGACGGCCGCAAGGGTGCCTATCGCGACATCGTGCTGATGAATGCCGGCGCGGCCCTGGTGGTCGCCGGCAAGGCGGACGGGCTGAAGGACGGCGTCGAGCGCGCCGCCCGCGCCATCGACGAGGGCGGCGCCCGCGCCCGGCTCGAAGCGCTGATCCGCGTCTCGAACGGCTGACCCGACCATGACCGACATCCTGAAGCGCATCGAAGCCTACAAGCGCGAGGAGATCGCCGCCGCCAAGGCCGCGGTGCCGGAGGCCGAGCTCAAGGCGCGCATCGCCGATGTGGAGCCGCCGCGCGGCTTCCTCGCAGCACTGCGCGCCGAGCGGGCGGCGGGCCGCTACGCGCTCATCGCCGAGATCAAGAAGGCGAGCCCGTCCAAGGGCCTGATCCGGCCGGACTTCGATCCGCCCGCGCTCGCCCGCGCCTATCGCGACGGCGGCGCCGCCTGCCTCAGCGTGCTGACGGACGCGCCCTCCTTCCAGGGCCGGCCCGACTATCTCGCCGCCGCCCGCGACGCCTCCGGCCTGCCGGCGCTGCGCAAGGATTTCCTGTTCGAGCCCTACCAGGTCACCGAGGCGCGTGCCTGGGGCGCCGACTGCATCCTGATCATCATGGCCTCGCTGGACGACGATGCAGCGGCGGCGCTCGAGGACGCGGCCTTCGCGCTCGGCATGGACGTGCTGATCGAGGTCCATGACGAGGCCGAACTCGAACGGGCGCTCAAGCTGACGAGCCCGATGGTCGGCATCAACAACCGCAACCTGAAGACCTTCGAGACGTCGCTGACCACCTCCGAGCGGCTGGCGCCCTTGGTCCCGTCCGACCGGCTGGTGGTCGGCGAAAGCGGCCTCTTCACGCCCGCCGATCTCGCCCGCCTGGACCACGTCGGCATCGGCACCTTCCTGATCGGCGAAAGCCTGATGCGCCAGGACGATGTCACGGCGGCGACGCGGACCCTGCTCGCACGCTGAGGCGAGCGGCCGGGAGCCAGGTCTAAATCAGCTGACCGGCGTGCAGCGTTCCCAGATTTCCGGATCGGCGCCCGGCTGGTCGGCCGGATAGGCATAAACCCAGTTTTCGCCGCGCAGGCGCAGGAACCGGCGCGTGCCGCCGTGCTCCTCCTTCTCGGGCACCAGATACCGGAAGGCGTGACGGCTGTAGTCGCCGGTCATGTCGGCCCCGCCGGGCGTGATGATCCGGGTGCCATCGATCTCCATGCGCCGGCCATCCTTGCGGCACCATTTGCCGTCGATGGCATCCGCCTGCGCCAGCCCGGCGCCAAGCAGCAGCGCCGCGCCCGCGCCTGAGAGAATGAGCCCGATCCGCTGCATCCCGCATCCCCCGTTACCGCAGGGTAAGACGCTATCGCGGCCCGGGTCGGCCCGGAAGACACGAAGCCGCGATCAGCCGGCGAGACGGCCGCCGTGACCCGGGTCGGGCATGCGGAAACCGCTGCCCAACGGGATCAGGTCTTCTTCAGGTTGCAGGTCTTCGCGCCACCATAGAGCTTGCCCTCCTGCCAGCAGCCGGTCGCCCGACATTCCTGCAGCTTGGGCGTGCAATGGTCTTGGACGCAGTTGAGGTCGGTCGGCGCGCGCTGCTTGCAGCGCGCCGCGCACATGGACTGGAACCCGGAACAGGACCCCGCCGCGGCGGCCGGCACCGCCGGCAGGACCGCGAGGGCGAGAAGCGCAGCAAGGATCAGGCGCATGGGTTCGGCTCCTTCGGGTGACGCAACGGAGCCTAGCCCGGCCACCCGAGGTTGGCAATTGCCACCCCGGCGATCATGAGGCGCGGGCAGCCCGGCGGACGGCATCGGGTTCGCTGGCGATGACCCGCAACAGCGTCCGCGCCGGCCCGTCCGGCTTGCGCCGACCCTGCTCCCAATCGCGCACCGTGGCGGGGGACAGACCAAATTCGGCCGCGAAGGCGTCCTGGGACATTTTCAGGCGCAACCGGATGGCCTTCACATCGATATCTTCGACGGTGACGATCCTGGCCGGCTCGGCGCGTCCTTCCGCAACCGCCAGCGCCTCACGGGCCGCCTCGACCAGGGTCTCGCCGAACTTGCTCATTGCGATCTCCCTCAAGGGAGGGCGGCCGTGGGACGCCTTTGGTTCAAACACGCATGCTGGACCGACGCATCAAACAAAAACGATGATACCCCTTACCGCCCGGCCGTGAACCCCGTGAAGCCGACATCGGGGGCGGAGGTGTTGTGGGTCGAGGGCGTCGAGCGGCCGAAGACGATCTCGGCGGCCTTGCCGGACTTGAACTCGATCACCGACTGGACCTGCACCGGAGCCCCCGGCGCGGCGCGCCACTGGGCCTCTGCGGTATCGGCATTGCCGGGGCGCACATACATCGAGCGCAGTGCCGAGAAGGGCAGCGCGCCGTCGGAAGGCGGGTCGAGCTTGACCGCGACCGCGGCGTGGCCGATGTCGAGATCGGCCAGCCGCACCGTGCCCTTGCCGCCCTTGGCGAAATCGAGCGTGAAGGTCAGCGTCTTCGGGTCGAACTCGATCGCCTTGTAGGCGACGAAGGGTCGGGTCGATTCCTCGACCGGGCCGACCAGGAAGGACGAGCCGTAGGCGACCTCGTGCATGCGGAAGGGCGGCAGCGGCCGCAGGCGCCAGTAGCCGTCCTGCGGATACATGACCAGCACCTCGTAGGGGCCGGCGACGGTCTTCTTCCAGACCTGGACCAGATGTAGGAAATTCTGCGTCAGCTTGCCGACCTTGACCGGCACCACGGTCGGGCGCCAGAAGTCCGGATAGACGACGCCCTTCACCATATACTGGTCGTCCTCGTAGAGGATCGCCGTCGGCGGAATGTAGGGCTTCACCGGCGCCGGATCGGGGCCCGGGCCGAAGGAGCAGTCGGTGAAGTCCGGCGCGGTCGAATCGCGCATCACCGTGTCGAGATAGACCGGGCTGCGCGCGATCACCGTGAAGCCGTCGACCTTGGCGCCGCCGAGCGTGTAGTAGATGTTGTCCTCCTCCGCGCATTTGGTCGCGTAGGACTTGTTCGCCACATCGACCGTGACCGTCTCGGCGCGCGCCGCGACCGGTCCGAGGACCGCCGGCAGCAACATCGCCGGCGCCATCAGAACGGCGGACAGCGTGGCACCGAAACCTTTGCGGAAGTGCGTGGCGACAAAGCTTTGCATCAACATCCTCATCTCAGGTGCGAACCGGGCAGGATCGCGTAGATATCGCCGGAATTGGCCTCGACCGGCAGGGCGTCGAGCCAGGCGCGCAACGCGTCGAGCGGGATCCAGGCGTCGTGGACGAAACGCTGGCTCTCGCCGAGGCAGGCCTCGAAGCCGTCGTAGCCGAGCGCGGCGAGCCGGTCGAGAGCCCGATGGGCGACGGGCCGCTGGATCGTGGTGAACTCGAACGAGATCGCCGGCACCGGCCGGGACAGGCCGGCCAGCACCTCGGCCTCGAAGCCCTCCACGTCGATCTTCACGAAGGCCGGCGCGCCGTGGCGGGTGATCAGCCGGTCGAGCGTGGTCAGCGGCACCGCGATCCGCTCCGACCAGACCTGCCCCTCCCAGCCGGGCGCCGCTGCGGCGGCGGCGATGAACTCGGCCGAGGCCGTCGAGATGGTCGGATTGGCGAGATTGACATGCAGGTCGACGTGGCCCTCCGCCGATCCGAGCGCGACCGGCTCGATCGCGACCGCGGCGGCGGCGCCGTAGAGCCGCGTCAGCGTGGCGACCAGGGCCGGCTGCGGCTCGACCGCGACAACCCGGCAGCCGAGGCGGCGCAGCGAGGCGATGCGGTCGCCGACATGGGCGCCGATGTCGAAGGCGAGGTCTCCGGGGCGCACGAAGCGGGCATGCAGCCGATCCATCGCCGCGTCGCGCGCCGGGTCGCCATAGTAGATGTCGAGCGACCGGCGCACCCCGGCCTCGGCGTCGGCGCCGCCCGGGCCAAGCGCTTCGCCCCCGCTCATGGCTTGGCCTTGGCGATGGCGAGCGCCGGCAGCTGCAAGCCGTCGAGTTCGGCCGGCGTCGCCACCTCCTCGGGGATCCGGCACCAGCCGGTTCGGACCATGAAGCGCCCGAAGGCCGGGCTGGAAGTCAGGACCGTCAGCGGGATGGCCAGGAGCAGGCCCAGGAACAGCGGCGTGGCGAACAGAAAGGCCCAAGGCGACAGCGTCCACAGGCCCAACCCCGCGACGGCGCCGAGCAGGGTATGGGGCCAGAAGCGGGCGGCGGCCTCGCGCCACGGCACCGCGTGGGCGTCGCGGACCTGCGCGGTCCAGCCGACCGTGCGGCCGCAGGCAACCGCAACAAGCATCATCGTGTGGCTGAGCGCGGAGATCGGCGTCAGCAGGAGGGAGAACACCGTCTCGGTCAGGAGCCCGCCGAGAAAGGCCGCCGTGCCACCAAAGCCGGCGCGCGCGGCCGGCCGGGCGAGCACGTCGAGCGCGGACATGATCTTCGGCGCGAACATGGTCACGAACAGGAGCGCGACCAGGCCGAGCGCGGGGCCGGCCGCGAGCCAGGCCTCGCCCGGAGCCGCGACATGGGCCGCAAGCAAGGCCAGAAGCCACATCGCGATGAAGGCCGGCGAGGCGGCGAACATGACCACAGCGACGACCAGCTGGAACCGGCTGGTCGGCCGGATGCCCGGCAGGCCGACGAGTTTCAGATACTGCGTGTTGCCGAGGCACCAGCGCATGTCGCGGCGGATGAACTCGATCAGGGTGGGCGGATTCTCCTCGTAGGAGCCGCCCTCCTCCGGCACCACGCGCACGTCATAGCCGGCGCGTCGCATCAGCACCGCCTCGACCTGGTCGTGGCTCATGATGTCGCCGCCGAGCGGTCCCTGGCCAGGCAGTGCCGGCAGGTGGCAATGGCGGGTGAAGGGCGCGAGCCGGATCAGCGCGTTGTGGCCCCAATAGGGTCCGCAATCGGCATGCCACCAGGCGCTGCCGAGCGTGTAGGAGCGCATGCCGAGCCGCATGCCGAACTGGAACAGACGCGCCAGCGGGCTCGCCGAGGGCAGGCCGACGGTCAGGCTCTGCAGGATGCCGAGCTTCGGGTCGGATTGGGCGATGCGCACCATGCGCAGGATGCGGTCGGCGGCCATGAAACTGTCGGCATCGAGCACCAGCGCGAATTCGGTCTCGTGGCCCCGGCGCTCGCAGAATTCGCGGATGTTGCCGGCCTTGAAACCTGGATTGGTGGCGCGGCGGCGATAGTCGAGCGCCTTGACGCGGCCCTCGAAGCGGACCCGCAGGCCTGCGAAGGCCGCCTCCTCGGCGCGGGCGACATCGGCGCGGTTGGTGTCGGACAGGACATGCAGCGCGAAATGCGCGCCGGCGCCGGCCCTGACCAGATCGTCGAGCATCAGCGCGATGTTGCGGAACACCCGCTCGCTGTCCTCGTTGCGGATGCACATCAGGATCGCGGTGTCGGCGGTGATCGGCTGGTCGTGCGAGACGGTCGCGGCCGGCGGGCAGGTCAGCGCCAGGGGATCACGGGCGAGCCGCATGATCACGAAGCCGATCAGGGCGTTCCAGAAATTTAGAAGCGACCAGGGCAGGTAGAAGCCGACCAGCACAAGGATCGCGATGTCGAGCGCACCGTAGCCGCCGGGCGCGAGCGCCGCGATGGCGAGTGCCATCATGGCGAGCCAGGAGGCGAAAACCAGGAGCCCGAAAAGAAACCGGCGCCCTCCGGCCGGGTTGGTGCTACGGCTGGCGTCGGCATCGAATTGGCCGGCGTCGGTGCTGAGGCTCATCGGTCGGATCGCCTGGATGGGGATGGGTGACAGGTCTGGCCGGCTGCGGATCCCTCGTCCCGCATGTGGCCGGTCTCCGGGGCACCGGCGATCCGATCCCACCGCCACGCGTAGACGGATCGAGAATGGACGAACCTTAGCGGAGACGGCAAGGTTACGCGAGTGGATGCCCGTCGGATGCGGCGGATCCGGGGAGACAGATGCCGAAATCGCCGTGTGACGGTCACGAATCCGTCAGTTGCCCCGCACTGGGCCGTGCCTTGTGGTTCGAGGAGATCGGCCGGGCGGCGATCCGGGCCGAGCCCCTCGCCGCGGCCGATCCGGCCACGGTGCAGGTGCGCATGCTCTATTCCGGCATCAGCCGCGGCACCGAAAGCCTCGTCTTCGCCGGCCGCGTGCCCCCCGGCGAGCATCAGCGCATGCGCGCCCCGTTCCAGGCCGGCGATTTCTGCTTTCCGGTCAAATACGGCTATGCGGCCGTCGGGCGGGTCGAGGATGGCCCCGACGACCTCGTCGGCCACACGGTCTTCTGCCTGCACCCGCACCAGGACCTGTTCCGCGTGCCCGTCGGTGCCGTCACCGTCGTGCCGGCCGCCGTGCCGCCGGCGCGCGCCGTGCTGGCCGCCAACATGGAGACCGCCCTCAACGCATTGTGGGACGGCGGCGCCGGCCCCGGCGACCGGATCGTGGTGGTCGGCGCCGGTGCGGTCGGCGCGCTGACCGCCGCGCTCGCCGGCCGGCTGCCGGGCGCGGAGGTGACGCTGGTCGATATCGATCCCACCCGCGCGACCATCGCCGCCGCGCTCGGCGTCGGCTTCGCCCTGCCGGAGGCGGCGCCGGGCGGTGCGGACATCGTCTTCCACGCCTCCGCCCGCTCCGCCGGCCTCGCCACCGCCCTGTCGCTCGCCGGCGACGAGGCGACCGTGGTCGAGATGAGCTGGTACGGCACCGCGGAGGTCTCGGTCTGCCTCGGCGGCGGCTTCCACGCCCAGAGGCTGAAGCTCGTCTCCAGCCAGGTCGGCCGCGTCGCGCCCGGCCGGCGCAGCCGCTGGGACTATCGCCGCCGTCTGGCCAAGGCGCTCGATCTCCTCGCCGACGACAGGCTCGACGTCCTCCTCGGCGACCCGATACCCTTCGACGAGGTGCCGGCGCGCCTGCCGGCCATCCTGACCGCCCCCGGCACGGCGCCCTGTCCGCTGATCCGATACCCGGCCCGCCCGTAGATCCGTCTTTCCCAGCCCTCGCGCCCGACCCCGGAGCCCGCCATGTTTGCCGTCGAAGTCCGCGATCACATCATGATCGCCCATTCGTTCCGGGGCGCCGTGTTCGGCCCGGCCCAGGCCCTGCACGGGGCGACCTTCGTGGTCGATCTCGCCTTCTTCCGCCCAGAACTGGACGAGAACGGCATCGTGGTCGACATCGGCCTCGCCCACGAGGCGCTGAAGGCGGTGCTCGGCCCGCTGACCTACCGCAATCTCGACGACCTGCCCGAATTCGCCGGCCGCAACACCACCACCGAGGTGCTGGCCCGGCACATCTTCGACGCCATGGCGGCCGCAATCGCGCGCGGCGACCTCGGCGCGGACGCCCGGGCGATCGCGAAACTGCGCGTGACCCTGCACGAGAGCCATGTCGCCCGCGCCTGGTACGAGGCGGCGCTCGGTGGCTGACGGCTTCACCTTCGCGGTCCCGGGCGATCCCGGCCTGCCGACCGGGGGCTACGGCTACGGCCGGCGCATCGCGCTCGAACTGACCGAACTTGGCCTGCGCGTCACGCCTTTGCGCCTGCCGGAGGGGTTCCCCTTCCCCGATGCCGCGGCCATCGCCGAGGCCGGCCGGCTGCTGGCAGAGGTGCCGGCGGGCGAGACCGTGCTGGTCGACGGGCTCGCGCTCGGCGTGCTGCCCGAGGCCGCCGCCGCGGTCGCCCGGCGGGGGCGGCTGGTCGCGCTGGTGCACCATCCGCTCGCCCACGAGACCGGGCATTCGGCAGAGACCGCCGCCCGGCTGGCGGCGAGCGAGCGCGCCGCATTGGCCCATGCCGACGCCGTCGTCGCCACCGGTCCCGGCACGGCCCGCAGCCTCGCCGCCGAGTACGGCGTCGCGCCCGGCCGCATCACGCTGGCCCCTCCCGGCACCGACCCGGCGCCGCCGGCCATCCCTTCGGACGACGGACCGGTGCGGCTGCTCGCGGTCGGCTCGCTGATCCCGCGCAAGGGCCATGACGACCTGATCGCCGCGCTGGCCGGCCTCGCCGATCTCGACTGGCGGCTCGACATCGTCGGTTCGGCCACGCTCGATCGCGGCCATGCCGCCACCCTGGCACAGAGGATCGAGGCCTCCGGCCTTGCCGATCGCATCCGCCTGACCGGCGCGATTCCCGCCGAGGCGGTCGCCGCCCGCTACCGCGCCGCCGATCTCTTCGTGCTGGCTTCCCGCTACGAAGGCTGGGGCATGGCCTATACGGAGGCGCTGGCCCATGGCCTTCCGGTGGTCGGAACCGGCGAGGCGGTGATGGCCGAGGCAGTGCGGCAGGCCGCCGTGCTGGTCCCGGCCGGCGATCGCCCGGCCCTTGCCGCCGCCCTGCGCGGCCTCCTCGCCGACCCCGACGCCCGCCGGGCCCGTTCGGCCGCGGCGCAGGCGGCGGCCCGCCTCCTTCCCACCTGGCGCGAGACGGCGCTGGCCGTGGCGCGCGTGATCGGACGGCCGACATGAACCAGTTCGAGACCGATTGGCTGGACCTGCGCGAGCCGGCCGACCGCCGCGCCCGCAACGGCGTCATCGCCGCCCGCCTGGCCAGCCGCTTCAAGGACGCCGACGGCCTGACGGTGGTCGATCTCGGCTGCGGCACCGGCTCGACCGCGCGCGCCATCGCCGGCCTGCTGCCCGGCCCGCAACGCTGGCGTCTGGTCGATCACGACGAGGGCCATCTCGCCCGCGCCCGCACCGCGCTCGCAGGCCTGACCGACCGCGACGGACGGGCGATCGCTCTGGAGACCTGCCGGGCCGACCTCTCCGCCGGCGTGCCGACCGCGCTTCTCGACGGCTGCGGGCTGATCGCCACCTCGGCCTTCTTCGATCTCGTCTCGCGCGGTTTCCTGGAACGGCTCGCCGCCACCGCCGCCGCCCGCGGCATCCCCCTTTACGCTGCCCTGACGGTGGACGGCCGCCTCGCCTGCGAGCCGCCCGACCCGCTCGACCGGGCCGTCTTCGACGCCTTCAACGCCCATATGGGCCGCGACAAGGGCTTCGGTCCGGCCTGCGGCCCGCGCGCGCCCGACACCGCCCTGCATGTGCTGCGCCAGCGCGGCTTCCGCGTCGAGGCCGGTCGCTCCGACTGGTCCGTCGGCGCCGACGAACCGGAATTCGCCATCCGCCTGCTCGACGGCTGGACCGCAGCCGCCGCCGAGACCGGCCTCGTCGATCCGGCCGAACTCGCCCGCTGGTCGCGCCGCCGCCACGCCGAGATCGCCGCCGGCACTGCCCGCTTCGAGGTCGGCCACCTGGATATCCTCGCGCTGCCGGACTGAGATGTTGCGGCCTTGAGCGCGGCGGCCCCGCAGTCTACGGTTCCCGCAGTTGACCGGTGGGGACTGGCATGCCGCGCTGTCTTTTTTCGACCGTGGTTGCACTGGCGGCGACATTCGTCTTCGCCACGGCCGCGATGGCCGACCGGCGCATCGCCCTGCTGATCGGGAATGCCGCCTACCGGTCGGCGCCGGCGCTGACAAATCCGCACCACGATGTGGAATTGCTGCGCAGGACGCTCGCCGACGCCGGATTCGACAATGTCAGCGTCGCCAAGGATCTGGATCTGACGGCGATAAAGCGGACCCTGCGTCAGTTCGAGGATGCGGCGCAGAACGCTGACATCGCCGTGCTCTACTATTCCGGTCATGGGCTGTCGGCCCAGGGGCAGAACTATCTGGTCCCGACCGATGCACGTCTGGCTACCGACCGGGACATCGAAGACGAGACCGTATCGCTTGACCGCGTTCTGCGCAGCCTCGACGGTGTCAGGCGCCTGAAGCTGGTTCTTCTCGATGCGTGCCGGGACAATCCGTTCCTCGCCACGATGGCGCGCCGCTCAGCCTCGCGCTCGCTGACGCGAGGCCTGGGTCGATTCGAACCGACTGCGAGCGACACCCTGGTGGGTTTCGCCACCGCCGAGGGCGAAACCGCCCAGGACGGCACCCGCGGCGCCAGTCCCTTCGCCATCGCCCTCGCACAGCATCTCGCCACGCCCGGTCTCGATGTGGAGATGGCGCTGCGAAAGGTGCGCGACGACGTCATGACGGCGACCGGCGGCGCACAGAGGCCCTTCAAGACCGGCTCGATCGGCGGTGAGGCCATCGCCTTGTCGCGGGCGGCCACGGGATCCGAATCGACGCCTAGCGCCGGCTCGTCCGGCCCCGCCACGGCCAGTCTGGCACCGGCGACGCCCGCTCCACGTAAACCGGCCCGGCGCTACCGCTCGCCAACGGGATGGTTCCAGAAGGAAGGATCCGGCTGGGTCGAGCAGCCTCCCTATGCGCCTGGTCGCAATTTTCGGTTCGAAGAACTTTTCGTGGATTCCACCTGGATCTATCTGATCGACCGCAGTCGGAAGAGCAGCCGCGGCTCGCCAATGCTTTATCGAATTCCGATTGCCGGCGGTGTGACGCAATGGTCATATCAAAATCCGATGCAATGGTCGGACGTCACCGTTGTGAGCCCGGAATAGCCGATGCCCGACTATCTGCTCAATGCCTTCGTGACGCTGTTCGTGACCGTCGACCCGCCCGGTCTGGCGCCGATCTTCATGGCCCTGACCGCCCGGCTGCAGCCGGCCGACCGGCGTGCCGTGGCGATCCGGTCGACGATCATCGCGACCGTCACGCTGTTGGTCTTCGCCGCGATCGGCGGGCCGGTCCTGGCGCTGCTCGGCATCACCGTGCCGGCCTTCCGCATCGCCGGCGGGCTCCTTTTGTTCTACATCGCCTTCGAGATGGTTTTCGCCAAGCGCAGCGAGCGCAAGTCCGAGCAGGTCGCCCGGCCCCTGTCGGAGGACGAGATCCGCCATCTCGCCGTGTTCCCGATCGCCATCCCGCTGGTCGCCGGTCCGGGCGCCATCTCGGCGACCATCCTGGCCGCCTCGCAGGCCCCCGGCCCCGTCGCACTGGCGCTGTTCCTGGGCATCATCGTGGTGGTGGTCGGGTCCTGCCTCGCCGTCTTCATGGCCGCCGACCAGTTGAACCGCCTGCTCGGCGAGACCGGCCGCGTCGTGGTCGAACGCCTGCTCGGTCTGGTCCTCGCCGCGCTCGCCGTTCAGTTCGTCGCCGACGGCATCAAGGCCATCGCCCGGCTGCCGTGAGGCAAGGCCCCGGCGATCAACCGAAGGCCGTCACCACCGTCTCGATCGGCAGGAACAAGGTCCGGCTCTCGGCCGGATATTCGATGAACTCGGCGCAGCGCAGATAGAAGCGACGGGCGGCTTCGTCCTTGGCCTGGACCAGGACCGCGCCGATGCCGATGCTCTGCGAGGCATGCGCGATGCGCCGCAGCGCATCCGCCACGAGGTCGGTGCCCAACCCGCGGCCGGCATGCTCGCGGCTGACGGCCAGCCGTCCGATCACCGAGACGGGCACCGAATCGGGGGCATTGCGCCGCAACCGGCCGGGCGCGACGGCCCGGTCGACCGCCCCGGCCGCGATGCAATAGTAGGCCACGACCCGATCGCCGACACAGACCACATAGGTGCGGGAAAAGCGGCTTTCATTCTTCAAGGCCCGCTGGCGCAGCCATTCGTTCAACGCCGGTTCGCCGCAATCGAAGCCGGACAGGTCGTGCGCCGCGGTCAGTGGAACCGGCGCCGACAGGGAGCCGTCCGGGCGCCCGGACCTGTCCGTCAGGACCGCCATGCCGGGACGCGACGCATCAGCGCGCGCAGCTTCGGCCCGGGCTCGGGGGCGCTGTCGAGCGCCCGCATGAAGGCATCGAAACGGTCGGAGTCCAGGGCGAACAGACGCTGATCGAGCAGGACATCGATCGCCTGGCGGCGTGCACTGTCGATCATGAATTCCGTGCGCGTCTTGCCCAAGACGGCGGCCGCGTCGTCGATCAGCTGGCGGGTTTCGGCACCGATGCGCAGATTGATGCTGCCCTTGGCGTCGCCCCCGGCACCCCGCGCCGCGACGGCGACCTCCGCAGGCTCCATTTCGTCGGACGATGAGAGTTGCTTTGCCATGCCCCGAGAATGGGTGGGCGTATCCACAATGTCAATACGACCGATCCGCCGTCGACGAAGCACTGTATGGCAATCCGCCCGTCTTCGACCTCGAGGGCCAGAGGGCGGATCTGTCAAATGGTGCGGGTGGAGGGACTCGAACCCCCATGCCTTGCAGCGACGGAACCTAAATCCGTTGTGTCTACCAGTTCCACCACACCCGCGGCGGCGCGCACCATAGTGAGATCGGGCCGCGCTTGGAAGCCGTCTTGCGACGATCTCGGCGCAACCCCACGGTTTACAACCAGACCCCGGCTGGCCCCTCAGACCAGCCGGCAGGCGACCGTGCCGAGGCTGCCGAAATCCATCTCGACGCGGTCGCCGCGGGCGATCGGGATCGGCACCACGCAGGTGCCGGTGGTGACGATCTCGCCGCCCTTGAGCGGGATGCCGAGGCCCGAAAGCTCGTTGGCCGCCCAGGCGAGCGCGGCGCGCGGATCGCCGAGCACGTTGAAGCCGCCACCCTCGTGCACCGGCCCGCCGACGACCCGGCCCGACACACGATGGGCGGCGAGATCGAGGTCGCGCCACAGCGCCGGCGCCTCCGGCCCAAGCACGAATTCATGCGCGCAGGCATTGTCGGCGAGGAGCTGCGCCTCGCCGGCCTTGGTGAAATCGCGGAAGCGCGAATCGGGCAGCTCGATGGCCAGATGCAGCACCGCAACTGCGTCGAGCACCTCGGCGACACCATAGGGTTCGGCCCGCGGCGGCAGGTCGCGCGCCATGCGGAAGCAGAATTCCGGCTCGGCGACCGCCATCGCGTTGGCGCCGAAGGGCACATCCGCCCCGTCCGGATGGACCCGCTCGGCCAGCAGCCGCCCGATCAGCGGACCGCCGACATTGATGTGCCGCTGCCCAGCCTCGCTGGTCGCCGCGATCTTCCAGCCGACGATCGGCCGCGCGCTCCGGGCGGCCAGCAGCGCCTGGATCCTGTAGCCGTCGCGCCGGTCCGCCGGCCGCTGCGCCTCCGGCAGCGCTTCGAAGCGCTCGCCCGCCTGCCAGGCCGCCCAGACGGTCTCCGCCGCCGCCGCCCCATCCCGCTCCATGCCGGTTCGCTCCCTCTTGCTGGTTGTTGGTGCGGAGCCTATCCGCCCCGCGGCCAGGCGCAATCCCCGCCCCGCGCGCCCACCCCGCGCGCCTGCCCCGGGAGCCGACCGCGGAGGCCGGTCGCGGCTCCGGCGCATCGCCGGCCGGCGACCGCAGCACCCGGCGGCCGGGCCGGCCGCGCGGCAATGCTCTTTCCCCCGCCCCGGCCGCGGACTAGTGTCCCCGAATCCCGACGCAGCCGCCCCGGAGGAGCGCCCCTTGACCGCCCGGCTCACCCATCTCGACGATACCGGCGCTGCCCACATGGTCGATGTCGGCGACAAGAGCGTGACCCAGCGCACGGCCGTCGCCGAAGGCCATGTGACCATGCTGCCCGAGACGCTGGCGCTGATCCGCCAGGGCCTCGCCAAGAAGGGCGACGTGATCGCGACCGCGCGCATCGCCGGCATCATGGCGGCCAAGCGCACGCACGAGCTGATCCCGCTCTGCCATCCGCTGCTGCTGACCAAGGTGGCCGTGGAGATCGAGGCCGACGAGGCGCTGCCCGGCCTCAGGATCACGGCGACCGCACGGGTCTCCGGGCAGACGGGCGTCGAGATGGAGGCGCTGACGGCAGTCTCGGTCGCCTGCCTGACGGTCTACGATATGGCCAAGGCGGTCGACCGCGGCATGGTGATCGGGGGCATCCGGCTTCTGGAGAAGTCGGGCGGCAAGTCGGGCCCCTGGCAGGCCGCCTGACCGGGCAGCGCGACGCAGGCACGACGGGGAGAACGCAGGCATGGCCGGAGGATTGCTGTCGGTGGAGGCCGCCCGGGCGCGGCTGCTCGCCGGGGTGGAACCGCTCGGCGGCGAGACGGTCGCGCTCGCCGCGGCGGCGGGCCGGGTCCTCGCCGCCGGCCTCGCCGCCACCCGCACCCAGCCGCCCTTTGCGGCCTCGGCCATGGACGGCTACGCGCTGCGGGCCGAAGACGCCGTCGCCGGCTGCCGCCTCGCCGTCATCGGAACCGCGCCGGCCGGACGCGCCTTCGAGGGCCGGCTCGGACCCGGCCAGTGCGTGCGGATCTTCACCGGCGCGCCCGTGCCGGAGGGCGCCGACACCATCCTGATCCAGGAGAATGCGCGGGTCGTCGCCGAGCGCGAGATCGAGGTCGTCGAGCCGGTCGCGACCGGCCGCCATATCCGTGCCGTCGGGCTCGACTTTCGTGCCGGCGACGTGCTCATCCCGGCCGGTACGCGGCTCGACTGGCGGACCGTCTCGCTCGCCGCCGCCATGAACCATCCGGTGCTGCCGGTGCGCCGCCGCCCCCGGGTCGCGGTGCTGGCGACCGGCGACGAACTGGTCCCGCCCGGCGCCATGCCGGGACCCGACCAGATCGTCGCCTCCAACGCCTTCGGCGTGCTGGCCATGGTCGAAGCCCAGGGCGGCCTCGGCATCGATCTCGGCATAGCCGCCGACACCGAGGCGGCGATCGCCGAGAAGATCGGCGCGGCACTGGCCGCGGAGGCCGACATCCTGGTCACGCTCGGCGGCGCCTCGGTCGGCGATCTCGACCTGGTCCAGAAGACGCTCGGCGGCGCCGGCATGGATCTCGGCTTCTGGAAGATCGCCATGCGGCCCGGCAAGCCGCTGATGTTCGGCACGCTCGGGCCGATGCGCGTGCTCGGCCTGCCCGGCAACCCGGTCTCAGGCCTCGTCTGCGCGCTCCTGTTCCTGAAGCCGCTGCTCAAGGCACTGCTCGGCCTCGCGCCGGCGATCGAAACCGAGGAACCCGCCGTGCTGGCCGCGCCACTGCCGGCGAACGACAGCCGGCAGGACTACCTGCGCGCGACCTTCGAGCCCGGCGGCACTGTGCCGCCGCATGTCCGGCCGGTCGACCTGCAGGATTCCTCGATGCTGAGCCGGCTCACCCGTGCCGATTGCCTGGTCGTGCGCGCGCCCGGCGCCGAAGCGGCGGCGGCCGGCGATGCCTGCCGAATCATCCGCTTCTGAGCAGGCCGGCCGCCGCGCGACCAACCGAGAGCCGGCTAAACAATTCGATCGGTTCGCCGGGCATCCCGGCGGCAGACCGGCAACGCGCCGATCCCGGTTCGCGCCGGTTCGCGTCCGGCCGCGCCGGTTTTGCGCCGAACGGCGCCACCATGCCGAACCACCGGCCGGGCGCGAGGGCGGGCATGCCGGCCCGGCGGGATTCGGGACCGCACATGAGCGATTTCGACCATCACGGTTTCGTTTCGATGCGTGTCTCTTTCGTTCGTGTTCCGTTTTTATCGAAAAATTAACACTTGTAGAACATCGAGGGAACGTGTAGCTTTAGTTCGTGATTTGTACCGGTCCATCAGAGTGTTCGGGCAGTCGTGACGGTCGATCGATCGTCTTCGCCGCCGCGATGCTGCCGAGGGCCGGCGGTCGGATCCGAAGGGCACGAAACCTGGAAACGAAACCGAAGGCGGCGATCGATGCTGACGCGGAAGCAATTCGAGCTCCTCATGTTCATACACGAGCGGCTGAAGGAAGCCGGCGTCCCGCCCTCCTTCGACGAGATGAAGGATGCGCTCGACCTGCGCTCGAAATCGGGCATCCATCGCCTGATCACGGCCCTTGAGGAGCGCGGCTTCATCCGGCGCCTGCCCAATCGGGCGCGCGCGCTGGAAGTCGTCCGGCTGCCGGATTCGGTCGTGCCGGGCCTTGCCAGCGCCCGCAACGCCAAGGGCTTCGCCCCCTCGGTGATCGAGGGCAGCCTCGGCAAGATGAAGCCGGTGGGGCCGGCGGAAGAGAAGGCGCAGGTCGTCTCGGTGCCGGTCATGGGCCGGATCGCCGCCGGCACGCCGATCGCCGCCATCCAGACCTACAGCCACGCGATCCCGGTGCCTCTCGACCTGATCTCGTCCGGCGACCATTTCGCGCTTGAAGTGCGCGGCGATTCCATGATCGAGGCCGGCATCCTCGACGGCGACACGGTGGTGATCAAGCGCTCGGAGAATGCCGATACCGGCGACATCGTCGTCGCGCTGGTCGACGAAGAGGAGGCGACGCTGAAGCGGCTGCGCAAGCGCGGCGCCTCGGTCGCGCTGGAAGCCGCCAATCCGGCCTACGAGACCCGCATCTTCGGCCCCGACCGGGTCAAGATCCAAGGCAAGCTGGTCGGCCTGATCCGCCGCTACTGAGCGGCGCGGCGCTCGGGCCCGGTGGCCGGAGCGGTCCTGGTGCCGGTCGAGCTGAGATCCGGGGTCCGATGTCCGGGGTCCCTGGATGGCTGGCCGTACGGTGGGGGCGTTGGGCGTGGCGTCATGGGCCGGCGCGGACTGTCCCAGCGCGGTCGGAGACTGCACGACTACGGGCCGGCTGCGTGCCAGGGGCGTCGGCCGGCGGGCAAGCTGGCGGTGATCGTGGCCTGCGGCGGGGTCGGACCTGCGGGCTCCAGGGCGGAGGCAGGCTGATGGTCGTACTGGTCGCCGCGATCGCCCGGTTCGGCTTCGGAGGACGGGCGATGTCCGGTCGACGCGGGCGGCCGGGGCCAGTCGAGCGTCAGCGCGCCGGTACGGGCCAGCGTCTTGCGGTCGATGACGACGGCGCTCGCCGCGCAGCCCGGCGGGGCGTCGAGCGTGGTCACCACGATGGCGGCCAGCCGGCAGTCCTCCTCGAAGGCGCGCGGGTCGCGCACCAGGGCCAGGATCCGCGGCGCACGGCCGGGATGCCCGTCCCGGAAGGCGCAGCCGAGCGGGTCGCAGCGCCAGTCCCCGGCAAGGTCGCGGGCGGCGGTGGGGCTGCGCGGGTCGGCACCAGCGGCGAGCCAGGTCGCGGTGGTGAAGCGGTTCGCGCGAGCGTCGAGGATCGCCAGCCGTCCGTCGGCCGCCCGAACCGCGATCGGCGCACCGCCCTGGCCGACCAGGATATCCGGCCGCGCCGCGAAGGGGGCGACCGCCAGGGCCGCCGCCAGCGCCACGAGGCCGAGACGGCGCAGCGGCGTCGTCCAGAGACAGAACCAGAGGATGCCGGCGATCGCCAGCGGCAGGCTTGCCGGATGGATGCGCCCGATCAGCCCCTGCCCGCCCGGCCAGGCCGAGACCATGCGGGCGACCGCCAGCATCGCGTCGATGCCCCAGCCCATCACGGTCAGCGGCACGATTTCGAGACCGAACGGGATGGCCAGCATGGCGAGGCAGGCGAAGGGCATGATCACGGTACCGACGATCGGCAACACGATCATATTGGCGATCATGCCGTAGGGTGCCGCCCGGTGGAACTCGGCCGCCACGACGGGTGCGGTCGCCAGACCCGCCACGAAGGAGGCCGCCGCCATGCCGATGACATGGCCGAAGCCGCGCCGGACCAGTTCCGCAACGATCCCGGACGCCTCGGCAGAGGCCGGGTCGGGCGGCCGGGCGCTGAGGCCGCGCCACGCCGAGACCAGCGCCAGAACCGCCAGAAAGGACATCAGGAAGCTCGGCTCGACCACAGTATGGGGCTCGATCGCCATCAGCGCGAGCGCCGCGAAGGCGACGTTGCGCTGGCTGACCACCGGCCGGTCGGCCAGGATCGCGACCAGTCCGACCACGAACATCACCCAGGAGCGTTCGGTCGCGACCCCGCCGCCGGACAGCAGCAGATAGAAGGTCACGGCCGCGAAGGCGGCGACCGCGGCCCATTTCTTGACCGGCCGGCGCAGCGCGATGACCGGCACCAGGGCGAGCCCATAGCGCACCGCCGCAAAGACGCCGCCGCCGACCAGGGTCATGTGCAGACCGGAGATCGAGATGATGTGGGTCAGCCCGGAGGCGCGCAGCGCCTCGTTCGCCTCGGCCGGGATGGCCCGGGTCTCGCCGACCGTCAGCGCCGCCGCGATCGCCCCCGAGGCGCCCGGCAGCGCGGCGCGGATGCGCACGGCGATCCGGTGGCGCAGGTCCGCGATCGCGGCCTTCAGCACCAGCGTTGTCGGCGCCGGTCCGGCATCCGCTGCCCGCACCCGGCCGAGCACGTAGCCGGCCGCGCCGCGACCGTCGAAATAGGCCCGGCGGGCGAAATCGTAGCCGCCCGGCAGGACAGGGCCGTCGGGCGGCTTCAGCCGCGCCATGAAGGTGACGCCGGCGCCGATCGCTGCGCCGGCATCGCGCCCGCGCTGCGCGGTCGCCGCGATCAGCGCCGGCGGCTCCGCGATCGCCCTGCCGCGGCTTTCCATCCGGGCGACGCGCACGATCATGCGCGTGCCGCCGCTCGCCGTCGTCTCCGCTTCCGCGACCCAGCCGGTGACCACGACCGTCCGTTCGCGGTCGAGCCGCGGCGCCGCCACCCGCCAAGCCTCGATCTTGCCGGCCAGCATGCCGGCCGCGACGGCTGCCGCCAGGCTGAGTACCGCCGCCCGGTGCCCGGCCCGGCGCCGGATCGTGGCGAGCGCGGCGAGGCCGGCGGCCGCAAGCGCCAGTGCGGGGAACCACGGCTCCTGCGGCAGGACCAGATAGAGGCCGGCGCCGCAGCCGAAGGCGACCACCATCCAGCAGAAGCCGGCGCCCCGATCGAGATCGTGTTCGATCAGGGCCGCGACGGCCACGCGCAGCGCGGACGGCCGCGGCAGCGCGCGCAGCCGCGCCAGGCCGATACGGGCACGGCTCCGCCCGTCGTCCGGTCCCGGGGCCGGCCGAAGCTCCGTGGCGGCGGATGGCGCCTGCTCGTCCAGCACCCTAGACCCCGCTCGATCCCGGGGCGCGCCCGCCCCGGAGCGCACCATAGCGGTTGCCGAGACGGGATCCCACCACCGGTTCCGACCGAACCGCAGAGCCTCGGGTCCCGACATCCCTGCCCGACGGCTCTCCGGGTGCCTGTTCCGGCCGCCTGTTCCGGGCGCCTGCTTCGGACGCCTGTTCCCGAGCGCATTTCCTCGCCGGCGGTTCCCGCCGGCCGGCCGGTTGGCCGCCGTCCCACCCTCCCCGGACCGGCCGCCCGATTCCGCCGGATCGCCCCGTCGCCCCCCGTCAGACGGACCGACGGCGCGCCCGGCGCGGCCACAACAGCGCATTTCGGAGATACCGCGACCCGACGGGATACATGGCGACCGGCTTCGCGGCGGCGGCCGCCTCACTTCCCGTCCCGATCTCCGCAGCGTCCGGCCCGCCGCATCGCCGCCAGGCGCCGCGCTCTTTCGGACTTGCACCGCATTCGGCCGCCGGGCCCAGATCCGACCGCCGCGCCCGCGCCCGGGACCTGCCGAAGCTCTGGCTTTTCTGTCGCGCCATGCTACAGGAACCGCCCTCGATCACGCCATCCTGGCGCCCTGCCGCGCCGGTCGGAGCCTCACGCCATGTCCGCCCCCGTCGTCACCCGCTTCGCCCCCTCGCCGACCGGCTTCCTGCATATCGGCGGCGCCCGCACGGCGCTGTTCAACTGGCTCTATGCCCGCCACACCGGCGGCAAGATGCTGCTGCGGATCGAGGATACCGATCGGGAGCGGTCGACCGAGGCGGCCATCACGGCCATCCTGGACGGACTGAAATGGCTCGGCCTCGACTGGGAGGGCGAGCCGATCTTCCAGTTCGCGCGCATGGACCGGCATGCCGAGATCGCCCACGAACTGCTTGCCCGCGGCCATGCCTATCGCTGCTATGCCAGCCAGGCCGAACTGGAGGCGATGCGCGAAGCGGCCATGAAAGAGGGCCGCCCGCCGCGCTATGACGGCCGCTGGCGCGATCGCGACCCTGCAGAGGCACCGGAGGGCGTCCGCCCGGTGATCCGGCTGAAGGCGCCGCAGACCGGCGAGACGGTCATCGACGACCAGGTTCAGGGCCGCGTCGTGTTCCGCAACGACGTGCTCGACGACTTCATCCTGCTGCGCTCCGACGGCACGCCGACCTACATGCTGGCGGTGGTCGTCGACGACCACGACATGGGCGTCACCCACATCATCCGCGGCGACGACCATCTGACCAATGCCGCGCGCCAGACCCAGATCTATCAGGCGATGGGCTGGTCGGTGCCGGTGATGGCGCATGTGCCGCTGATTCACGGTCCGGACGGCGCCAAGCTGTCCAAGCGCCACGGCGCGCTCGGCGTCGACGCCTACCGGGCGCTCGGCTACCTGCCCGAGGCGCTGCGCAACTATCTGTGCCGGCTCGGCTGGAGCCATGGCGACGACGAGGTCTTCTCGACCGCCGAGGCGGTCGGCTGGTTCGAGCCGTCCGACATCAACCGGGCCGCGACGCGGTTCGATTTCGCCAAGCTCGAGCACCTGAACGGCATGTGGATCCGGCGCACCGCCGACGCGGAGCTGCATGCCGAGGCGCTGGCGCTGATCCCCTACCTGCCGAACGGCGCCGAATTCGCGCCGCTCGCCGCCGAGCCGGCGCGCGGCCGGTTCCTGGAGGCCATGCCGGGCCTGAAAGAACGCGCCCGCACGCTGATCGAACTGCTCGACGGTGCGCGCTTCCTGATCGCGGAGCGTCCGCTGCCGCTCGACGAGAAGGCCGCGCAGCTGCTCGACGCCCCGGCCCGCGCCACGCTCGCCGGCCTGCTCGCCGCGCTGGAGGGGATCAACGACTGGTCCGCGGCCTCGACCGAGACCGCCGTCAGGGCCTATGCGGAGGCGACTGGGCTGAAACTCGGCAAGGCGGCTCAGCCGCTGCGCGCCGCGCTGACCGGCCGGTCGACCTCGCCGGGCATCTTCGATGTGCTCGCCGTGCTCGGCCGCGAGGAAAGCCTCGCCCGCATCCGCGATCAGGCGACCGCCTGACCGGTCGCCTCCCCGACCGCTTTCCCGATCTCCTCCCCGGCCGCCGCCGGGCGTCCTGCGGACGCGCCCGCCCGCTCCTGCCGGATCGAACCGGACGGGAGCGGGCGCGGTCGCGGCCTGCGAGGTTCGGCCTCAGCCGAAGGTGTCGACCATCAGCGCGGCGAACCATTTTTTCATGGCATCGGCATTGTCGCCCGAGGCGCCGGTCGGGGTCTCGCTCGCCACCCCGACGGGCGAGCCGCTGACCATCTGCATGGATTTCGTGCCGAGGCTCTGCCCCGTCGCCGGATCGATGTCGGTCTGATAGCGATAGACCGCGGTCAGCCAGGTCGCCGTGGTCGGGGTGATGGGCGTGAAGCAGGCCGAGTTGGTGACCGGCGCCGCATAGGGCGCCCGCCCGGACCCGAGCCGCAGGATCGCATCCGCGCAGATCTTGGCCTCCTGGTTGCCGATATGGCCGGCCTTGGGCTGCTTCGAATTGATCGCGTCGCCGATCACGTGAATGCCCGGGAACATCTTGGATTCATAGCTGATCTCGTCGACCAGGGCCCAGCGGCCATTGGCCGAGAGCCCGGTCGGCCCGAGGGTGTCGATGACGACGCGGCCGGCCTTTTGCGGCGGGATCAGGTTGACCACTTCGGCCGGCATGGTCACGGACGCGCCGCCGGCGTCGAGCAGCGAGACGGTCTTCAGCTTCGGCGTCGCGGAATCCCAGGTCACGCCTTTGACCGTCACGCCGGGATAGTATTCGATCACGGTCCGGTAGGTCTCCGAGAAGGCCCTGCCGAAATTGACCGGTTCCGCGATGATCTTGGCGTTGGCGTCGAGGACGATCAGCTTCGATTTCGGCCGATTGGCCTTCAGCCAGCCCGCGATCGCGCAGGCACGCTCGTAGGGGCCGGGCGGACAGCGGTAGGGCGCTGCCGGAATGGTCATCACGACGCGGTTGCCGTTGGTCAGGGCGAGCAACTGCCGGCGGAGTTCGGTCGTCTGCGGGCCGGCCTTCCAGGCATGAGGTACGGCGGCCAGGGCCTGGTCGAGCGTCAGGCCGCGCGCCGAGATGGCCAGCGCCGAATAGTCGAAGTCGATGCCGGGTGCGAGAATCAGGCGCGTATAGGGATAGGTCCGCCCGTCCGCCAGGGTGACGACACGGTTCGTCTTGTCGACCGACGCGACCTGCCCCTGCACGACCGTCACGCCGCGCCCGGCCAGCTTGGTGTAGCGGTAGGTCAGGGCCGACAGGGTCGTCTCGCCGGTCAGCACCTTGTTGGACATGATGCAGGAGACATAGGCGGCGTTGGCGTCGATCAGGGTGACGCGGACGTCGAGGCCCGACGAGGCGCCCCAGAGTTTCAGATACTTGGCCGCGGTGGTCCCGGCCATGCCGCCGCCGACCACGACCACGTTCACGATCGCGGCACCGAAGGCGGGCAGCGGCCCGGTCAGCCCGATGGCCGAACCGGCCGCGAGGGAGGCGATAAACTGTCGGCGATCCATGCGAGCCCCCGTCACTTCGAAGCCAGATACTTGGCGATGAGATCGATCTCGGCCCGCGTATAGGCACGCGCATGGACCGCCATCAGGTCCTTTTCGGGCTCCTTGCCGGGCGTCATCCGCGCCATTTCCAACATCTCGCCGGTGATCTCCGAGGCGCTCTTTCCGGCCAGACTGCTGAAGCCCGGCCGCGATTGGCCGTTGGTCGCATGGCACTGCATGCAATTGGACGCGAGCAACCGCCCGTCATTGGGGCTGGCGGTCTGCGCCGCAGCCGCCGAGGCGCTGATCGTCAGACCGGCGGCCAGGATGGTTCGCAAGAAGGACAAGGCCATCTCCTGTGTAAGCGACATGTAATTTAGTGTCTGCTTATATAGTGTCACCAAACGGACAGGACAGCGCAAGTGAGTAGTAATAGGTATTCATCACTCAGACTTGACAGTTATAGACGATTTATTTGGTTATCATTACGTTAATTGGCAATTTAATATTTGTCTATGAGAGTATTTTTCAGAGAATCGGGTGATTTTAATCTTCTGCCATCGACAGACCCGTCGCGACCCCGCACTGCGGCCATGCGCAGGCAAGCTCTTCGGCAACGCACAAATGGCGGCTGTCATCCGTCGATTTTTCGGCTAGCATCCTCCCGCACCGCATCATCCCTTCGGCGCGCTTGTCGCTCCCGCACAAATGGGCTACGGGGACCGGTGTCGGTTTCCGGCGTCCGGACGTGGCGGATGGTCGCAGCCCTTCGGGCGGGCGGACCGTTATCCCACCGGCACCGAAACCCTCGTCCTGCCACGCTTTCCCGGATTGCCGGCTTGGCCGTCATCCGGGTCCGGAGCGTCCCTCACCGAGCGATACCGACCTCACGGGGATTGCCGCATGACCGATAAGAACGCCAGCTTCGCGCTCGGCAATGAGACCTTGTCCTTCCCGATCAAGGACGGCTCGATCGGGCCGAGCGTGATCGACATTTCGAAGCTCTACGGCGCTTCGAAAATGTTCACCTACGATCCCGGCTTCACCTCGACCGCATCCTGCGAGTCGAAGATCACCTATATCGACGGCGACGAGGGCGTCCTCCTCTACCGCGGCTATCCCATCGAACAGCTCGCCGAGCACACCGATTTCCTCGAGACCTGCTACCTGCTGCTCTACGGCGAACTGCCGACGGCGGACGAGAAGGAAGACTTCGTCGGCCGCGTCACGCGCCACACCATGGTGCACGAGCAGATGAACCGCTTCTACAGCGGGTTCCGTCGCGACGCCCATCCGATGGCGGTCATGGTCGGCACGGTCGGCGCGCTGTCGGCCTTCTATCACGACTCGCTCGACATCACCGATCCGTTCCAGCGGATGGTCGCGTCGATCCGTATGATCGCCAAGATGCCGACCATTGCGGCGATGGCCTACAAGTACTCGATCGGCCAACCGTTCATCTATCCGAAGAACGATCTCGACTACTCTTCGAACTTCCTGCGCATGTGCTTCGCCATTCCGTGCGAGGAGTATGTCGTCAACCCGATCCTGTCACGGGCTCTGGACCGCATCTTCATCCTGCATGCGGACCACGAGCAGAACGCGTCGACCTCGACCGTTCGTCTCGCCGGCTCCTCGGGCGCCAACCCGTTCGCCTGCATCGCGGCCGGCATCGCCTGCCTGTGGGGACCCGCCCATGGCGGCGCCAACGAGGCGGCACTCGACATGCTGACCGAGATCGGCACGCCGGACCGCATTCCGCACTATGTCGCGCGCGCCAAGGACAAGAACGATCCGTTCCGTCTGATGGGCTTCGGTCACCGGGTCTACAAGAACTATGACCCGCGCGCCAAGATCATGCAGCAGACCTGCCACGACGTGCTGAAGATCGTCGGCAATCCGGACGATCCGCTGCTGCAGGTGGCGATCGAGCTCGAGCGGATCGCGCTCCACGACGAGTATTTCATCGAGAAGAAGCTCTACCCGAACATCGACTTCTATTCGGGCATCACCCTGAAGGCGATGGGCTTCCCGACCTCGATGTTCACCGTGCTGTTCGCCGTCGCGCGCACCGTCGGCTGGATCGCGCAGTGGAAGGAAATGATCGAGGACCCGTCCCAGAAGATCGGCCGTCCGCGCCAGCTCTATACCGGCGCCGTGCGCCGCGATGTCACCGCGGTCGCCGATCGCGGCTGAGGTCCGGCGTTTCAGGATCGAAAGATCGAGGGCGTCCCGCGAGGGGCGCCCTTCGTCGTTGGTGCCGGATATTGGGTGCCGGGGATTGGGTGCCCGGTCTCGGCACCGGGTGCGACGTCGAGCGCCCCGACCGGTCCCTGCCCTATGGCCGGCGCAGGGCGCGGCGTGCGATCACGTCGAGCACCGCCGCTGCCGCGGCTTCCCCGGGACGGCGGCCGTCCGGCAGGGCCATCCTGGCCTCCAGTTCGGCGAAGGCGGCGAGCTGGTCCCGACGCTCCGGGCCGTCTGCGAAGAGCGGCGCCAGGGCATCCGCGAGGGCGTCCGGCGTGCAGTCCCGGTCGATGAATTCCGGCACGGCGCGGCGGCCGAGGATCAGATTGGGCAGCAGTGCGGAGCGGACCGGAACGATCGGCCGCAGCGTCGGCGGAATGTCGATGAAGCGCACCACGCGCCGGCCGAGCCAGTCGAGCCGGTAGGCGGCGACCGTCGGGATGGCGGCGGCGGCCAGTTCCAGCGTCACCGTGCCGGAGGCCGCCAGGGCGAGGCCGGCGTCCCGGAACGCGGCCGCCTTGCCGTCGGGTCCGACGAGGCGCGGCGCCACCGGCCAAGCCGCGGACAGACGCTCGATCTCGCCGCGCAGATGCGGCACGGCCGGCAGGACCGCGTCGAATGCCAGACCGCGCGCCTTCAGAAGGCCCAGCGTCGCGCCGAAGACCGCCATCAGGCGAGCGATTTCGGAACGCCGGCTGCCGGGCAGGACGAGCAGCATGGGCGGCCGCTCCGGCGCGAGCGACCGGGCCCCGCGCAAGATGGCCAGCCGCTCCAGCACCGGATGGCCGACATAGACGGTCGGCGGCCCGCCCAGGATGCGGTGCACCTCCGGCTCGAACGGCAGAATGGCGAGCAGCCGGTCAGTGAACCGGGCGAGCTTGCGGGCGCGCCCGGCACGCCAGGCCCACACCGTCGGCGAGACATAGACGACGATCGGCACCTCGGGCCGGGCCGCGCGCAGGCGTGCGGCGACGCGATGGGTGAAATCGGGGCTGTCGATCAGCACCACCACGTCCGGCGCGGCCGCGATCGCCGCGTCGGCCGCGCGCCGGATGCGGTCGATCAGGGTCGGCAGTCGCGCCAGCACGGGACCGATGCCCATGACGGCGATATCGGCCATCGGAAACAGGCTCTCCAGGCCCGCAGCCGCCATGGCCGGACCTCCGATGCCTGAGAAGGCGGCCCTGCCGCCGGTCGCCTCGGCAAGGCCGCGCATCAGGCGCGCACCGAGTTCGTCGCCGGAGGATTCGCCGGCGATCAGAAAGACGCGCGGCTCCGGCGCGCTCACGGCTTGGCGCCCCGGGCCTTCCCGCCGGTCGGCTTGCCGTCCTTCGCCGGCCCGTCGCCCGGCCGCCCGCCGAGCGCCGCGGAGGACAGCGCGAACCCCATCAGGAACAGGCCGAGACGGTCGGCCAGTTCGATCATCAGGTCCTCGTCGACGACCAGGGTCGACCCGGCCTCGACGGCAATGCCGGCGAGGCCTGCGGCGGCGGCATTGCGCACGGTCGCAGGCCCGACCGCCGGCAGATCGAGGCGGGTATCCTGACCCGGCTTCAGACATTTCACCAGGACGCCGTTCGAGCCGGTGAAGCCCTTCTGGCGGCGCTCGGCGGCGACCCGCTCCAGGAGATTGTCGGTGCCGCGATGATCCTCGCGCGCCATCACCTGCCCGTCCGAGGCGACGCAGGCCTGCCCCTTGTCGCGCCGGCCGAGTTCCTTGGCGGCCCGGTAGGCGACCAGCACGTCGGCGAGGTCGCCGTCGGTCGGCCGATAGCGCCCGTAGAGGCCCGAACGCGCGATCATCGACGGGATCACCTCGGCTGGCTGCACGATGGTGAAGCCGCGCGCCTCGACCATGCGGGCGACCTTGCGCAGCACGGTGTCGTCGCCGTCCTGCAGCATGCGCCAGTGGCGCAGTACCTCCCAGAGGCCGGTCAGGTCGACCTCGCGCCAGGTCGGCATGCGCCGGTCGGCGAGCATGCCGAGGATCAGCAGATCCTGGGCGCGGAAGGTCTTCATGATCGAGAACAGCTTGCCGAGCTGTCCGCGCTTGACCCAGGTATGGGGGAAATCCTCGATCTCGGACGAGGCCTCGCCCTCGATGCCGACCAGCAGCACGGGTCGGCCGGAGGCCATGACCTGTTCGGCGGCGATCAGCGGGAAGTCACCCCCGCCGGCGAGGATCACCAGGGGGCGCGGTCCGGCGGGTTCCGCGGCGCGCTTGGCCATGGCGGCTCACGCCTCCCGACCGGCCCGGGGCATGCACAAGGCCCGATCGCCGCCGGCACGCACGAAATCGACCACCTCCATGACCAGCGGCTCGTCGGCGAACATGGCCGCGACATCGCCGACGCGCTCCATCAGCGTGCCCTCGTCGGAGAACAGCATGCGGTAGGCCGCGCGCAGCTTGTGGATGCTGTCCCGCTCGAAGGCCCGCCGGCGCAGGCCGACCAGGTTGAGCCCGCCAAGCCGGGCGCGGTCGCCGAGCGCCGAGCCGTAGGGGATGAGGTCGTTCTCCAGCCCCGACAGGCCGCCGAGAAAGGAATGCGGCCCGATCCGCACCCACTGGTGCACCGCCGACAGCCCGCCCAGGATGGCGTGGTCGCCGACCGTGACATGGCCGGCCAGCGTGGCGTTGTTGACCAGGATGACGTGGTTGCCGACCCGGCAGTCATGGGCGACATGGGCGCCGACCATGATCAGGCAGTCCTCGCCGATCGAGGTCAGCATGCCGCCGCCCTCGGTACCCGGATTGATCGTCACCTGCTCGCGGATGACCGTACGGGCGCCGACCGTGACCCGGCTCGGCTCGCCGCGATATTTCAGATCCTGCGGCGGATGGCCGATCGAGGCGAAGGGGTAGATCTTCACGCCCGCCCCGAGTTCTGTGCGCCCGGCCAGACTGACATGGCTGACCAGTTCGACACCGTCGGCCAGCACCGATTCCGGGCCGACGACGCAGAAGGGTCCGACCACGACGCCGTCGCCGAGCCGCGCTCCGTCCTCGACGACCGAGGAGGGA
Source organism: Prosthecodimorpha staleyi (assembly GCF_018729455.1). Taxonomy (NCBI): domain Bacteria; kingdom Pseudomonadati; phylum Pseudomonadota; class Alphaproteobacteria; order Hyphomicrobiales; family Ancalomicrobiaceae; genus Prosthecodimorpha; species Prosthecodimorpha staleyi. The sequence continues at coordinate 607,028 of NZ_JAHHZF010000001.1, forward strand.
TGGATGCGTGCTGTCATGCTCAGTCCTTCACCAGCATCGCGCTGAGTTCGGCTTCGGCCACCAGCGTATCGCCGACCTTGGCCTCGCCGCGGAACCACCACATGTTGGCCCGGCTCTTGAGCTTGGTCATATGGTAGCGCACCTGGTCGCCCGGGACGACCGGCTTGCGGAATTTCGCCCGGTCGATGGTCATGAAATAGACCACGCTCGGGGCGCAGCCCTTCATGGTCGCCGCCACGCACATGGCGCCGGCGGTCTGCGCCATGCCCTCGATCAGGAGCACCCCGGGGAAGATCGGCCGGCCGGGGAAATGGCCCATGAACTGGGGTTCGTTGATCGTGACGTTCTTGATCCCGACGCCCGACTGGTCGCCGTCCATGTCGACGATCCGGTCGACCATCAGGAACGGGTAGCGGTGCGGGAGCAGTTCCAGAAGCCGCTGCAGGTCGGCGGATTCGAGCGTGGTCACCGTGGCTTCGGTCATCGCGTCTATCCCTCTTGCTCTTGCCCTTCGGCGGCATCCGCTCGGGGGCGCCCGGGGCGTCTTTCGGCCAGCCGCTTGAGGCTGGCAATTTCGCGGGCCCATTGCGTCATCGGCCGGGCTGGGGTGCCGCCCATCCGGGCCCGCGGCGGCACGTCGCCGGTGACGCCCGACTGGGCGCCGATCTGCGCACCGGCGCCGACGCGGACATGGCCGACCAGTCCGGCCTGCCCGGCCACCACGACGAAGTCCTCCAGCGTGGTCGAGCCGGAAATGCCGACCTGGGAGACGATCACGCAATGGCGGCCAATCACCACGTTGTGGGCGATCTGAACCAGGTTGTCGATCTTGGTGCCCTCGCCGACGATCGTGTCGCGCGTGGCGCCGCGGTCGATCGTGGTGTTGGCGCCGATCTCGACATCGTCCTGGACGACCACGCGGCCGATCTGCGGCACCTTCTGATGGCCGCGCGGCCCCATGGCGAAGCCGAAGCCGTCCTGGCCGAGCCGGACCCCGCCATGGATGATCACGCGGTTGCCGATCAGCGCATGGATCACGGTCGCGTTCGGGCCGATATGGCAGTTGCGGCCGATGCGGCAGTCATGGCCGATCACCGTTCCGGCGCCGATCGTCGTGCCGGTGCCGATCTCCGCCCGGGCACCGATCACGGCGCCGGGCTCGACCGTGACGCCCGGCTCCAGACGCGCCGAGGCATGGATATGGGCGCCTTCCGAGATATGCCCGGCATGACCGCCATAGGCGCCCTCGAGCCGGAAGGCGGCCGGATAGAGCTTGGCCAGCACGGTCGCGAAGGCCCGATAGGGTTCCGCCGTCTCGATCGCGGCGACATCGCGCGGCACGCGGCCGACGAAGCGCGGATGCACCAGGCAGGCGGTCGCGTGAGTCGCGGCGAGCTGGCCGAGATATTTCTGATTGTCCAGGAAGGCGAGATCGCCGTTGCCGGCCGCATCGAGCGGCGCCACGCCCGAAACCGTCACATAGGCCTGGGCCGGATCGGCCAGTCGCCCGCCGCACCAGGCCGCGATTTCCTCGAGAGCCACGGCGCGCGGGCGGGGAAAGAAGGCGGGATCGGGCATGAGGCGCTGGGTTCCGAGGGCAAGGCCGAAGGCGGGACAACGGGACGAAGAGAATTGAGACCGAACAGTCTGCGTCACGGGCCGGACCCCGCACCGCGGGATCGGACGGCCGTGCGCCGACGCCGGACGCCCCCCATCCGAAGACCCGCCCGGCCCGCCGCATCCCCGCGGGGACCTCGTCGGGCCCGCGAACCGCCAGCCGGAAGACGGACTTTCCTAGCGCATTTCAAATCCGGATGGAAACCGCCACCGCGGAGAATCCTCAGGCGGCGACGGCCCACGGTCCCCTGGGCGCCGCCGGACCGGATGCCCGCGCGGGAGCGGCCGTCCCACTCCGGCCGTCCGGGAGGACTCGTTCCGGCCAATGCCGAGGGGGAGCGGCCGCCAGCGTGACCGCCCTCACCGCCTCCCGTCGCCGCCAGCTTGAACGGCAGCGCCGCTGCATGAGCGCCGACCGTATCGGGGCGGTGTGGACCCGCATCTGTCCGGTCTGGGCCGGTTCGGCAGCACCCACGGGGGATCCGACGTCGTTTGCGCATCGTCGGTCCAACGGCCGTCGTCCCGGCCCCTCGTATGAGGTCCTTGATTCTGTCAGTCTCGGATTTGGATTGCTATCATGCCGCGTGAAATTCACGCGCACATGGCCGATCCGCCGTACCGGACGACCAGGCAAGAGACGCGATCATGGATGGACTTTCGTCGGCGCCGCTGGCCACCGCGATCGAATGGGACATCTGGACCGGCGGCCTCTGCCGTGTCGATACGCGCATCCGCCCGAGCCTGTCGGATATCGAGCAGGCCATCCGACGGCTCGATCAGCACCGCCATTCGATCTGCACCATCTGTCTCGCGACGGGCCGTCATCTCGTCGTCGGCGGCGGTACCGGCAGCTATGTCGTCTATGTGGACAACCGGAACAATACGTTCGAGGAGGCAAGGCGGCGCGATCCGGTCGATCCCGGCGCGAGCCTGTATCTGACCATCGGCGGCCAGGAGGGCGACTATCCGGCCGAGACCATACTCGATTGGGGCCGGACATGGGCGGTGGCGCGGCGGCTGGTGGTCGAAGGCCTGCTGGACGACGCCGTCGCGTGGGAGCACCGATAGACGCGCGGCCGTGACTTTCCCGCCATTCGTCCGCACCGACGCCGGCCGCGCCCTTGCCGGCCGGCCGGCCGGTGCCATATGGGGGTGACGCGACCAACCGGACCCGTCCCACCTTGAGCCTCGAACCGCCGATCTCCGCCGTACTGCTCGCCGCCCATGGCGATGGAGGCGCGCAGAAGCGCAACGACAGCGTACGCACCGTCGCAGAACGCCTGGCGCGGCGGCTCGACCTGCCGGTCGATTGGGCGGTGCTGAAGGAGCCGGAGACCTTCGCGGCGGCACGGGCGCGGCTCGGCGCGGCGGCGGAAGGCACCGTCGCGGTCTATCCCTTCTTCATGGCCGACGGCTATTTCGTGCGCGAGCGCCTGCCGCAACGGCTCGCGGCTGCCGGTTTCGCGACGGTCGAGCGGCTGACCCCGTTCGGGCTCGACCCGCATCTCGTCGACCTGATCGAGCATCGCTTGCGCGCGGTGGCGGCGATGCAGGGCGGCCGGGCGCCGGCGGATTTCCGCATCCTTTTGGTTGCACACGGCTCGGGTTCGGGCGAACCGGCCTCGCGTCAGCGCGCCGAGGCCGTGGCGGCGGACCTGCAATGGCGCGGGCTCGGCACGATCCATCTCGGCTTCATCGAGGAGGCCCCGTTCATCGACGAGGCCTTCGCGGCGGTCGATCCGGAGATCGTGCTTGGCTTCTTCGCCTCGGAGGGTACCCACGCGCTCGACGACGTGGCGTCACTGGTCGCCGAGCGGCCCGGCATCCTGCACCATGTCGCGGCGATCGGCACCGATCTGGAGGTTGCCGATCTGGTCGCCCGGGCGGTCGAGGATTGCATTTCGCGCAAAGCGGGTTAAGAACACAGCGACTGGGCGCGGCAGCGATGCCGCGCCGTTGGCGTTTGGGCCTGCGGCAAACTTCGTTCCGTGCCCGGCCCGTCCGCATCGACCACCGACCTTTTCGCGACCGCCGATCGCCGCGCTGCGGCGGCCAGCGCCCATCGCCAGGACCTTTCCGATGACCGACACCGCACCGATCGCCGGGATGGCCGCCGAGACGGCCGCCGCCCCGAAGGTTTCCTTCGTCAGCCTGGGCTGTCCCAAGGCGCTGGTCGACAGCGAGCGCATCATCACGCAGCTGCGCGCCGAGGGCTACGAGATGGCGCGTAGCCATGCCGGCGCCGATGTGGTCGTGGTCAATACCTGCGGATTCCTGGACAGCGCCAAGGCGGAAAGCCTCGACGCGATCGGCAAGGCGCTGGCCGAGAACGGCAAGGTCATCGTGACCGGCTGCATGGGCGCCGAGCCGGCACAGATCCGCGACGCCTTCCCGGATGTGCTCGCGATCACCGGTCCGCAGGCCTATGAGAGCGTGGTCGGGGCCGTGCATGCCGTGGTGCCCCCGGCCCACGACCCGTTCGTCGACCTGATCCCGCCGCAGGGCGTCAAGCTGACCCCGCGCCACTACGCTTATCTCAAGATTTCAGAGGGTTGCAACAATCGCTGCAGCTTCTGCATCATCCCCAAGCTGCGCGGCGATCTTGTCTCGCGGCCGGCCGCCGAGGTTCTGCGCGAGGCCGAGAAGCTGGTCAAGGCCGGGGTGAAGGAGATCCTGGTGATCAGCCAGGACACCTCGGCCTATGGGCTGGACCTGAAATATGCCGAGAGCCCGTGGAAGGACCGCTCGGTCCGGGCGAAGTTCCTCGACTTGGCGCGCGAGCTCGGCGACCTCGGCGCCTGGATCCGGATGCACTATGTCTATCCCTATCCGCATGTCGACGAGGTGGTCGGCCTGATGGCCGAGGGCAAGATCCTGCCCTATCTCGACATTCCGTTCCAGCACGCGGCCCCGAAGGTGCTGAAGGCGATGCGCCGCCCCGGCAACCAGGAGAAGACGCTCGACCGGATCGCCGCCTGGCGCGCCATCGCGCCCGATCTCGCCATCCGCTCGACCTTCATCGTCGGCTTCCCGGGCGAGACGGAAGAGGATTTCCGCTTCCTGCTCGACTGGCTGAGCGAGGCGAAGCTCGACCGCGTCGGCTGCTTCAAATACGAGCCGGTCGCGGGCGCCCCGGCCAACGCGCTCGGCGACCACATCCCGCGCGAGGTGCAGGAGGAGCGCTGGCACCGCTTCATGAAGCACCAGCAGGCGATCTCCGACCGCCTGCAGCGCGCCCGCGTCGGCCGCCGCGTATCCGTCATCATCGACGAGGCGGGCCCCACCGTCTCCAAGGGCCGCACCAAGTGGGATGCGCCGGAGATCGACGGCACCACCTATGTGGCCAGCCGCCGCCCACTGCGCGCCGGCGAGATCGTCACCGTCAAGATCGAGCGCGCCGACGCCTACGACCTGCACGGCACCGCCGTCGGCTGACGCACCCCTTCGCCGCGTCCGGCGTGACGCTCGCGTCACGCCGCGACATCGCGGCGCCGCCGCAAGACTTGCCAGGGCCCGAGGACGATCCTACCCGCCCCGGCACCGACGAGGCCGATGACTGGGATCGCCATCGCATTCCGCGTCGGTCCGACGGAAGCCAAGACCAGCCCCGCCTCCGATCCGGACGCGGGGCATTTTCATGCCCGCACCCCGGCATTCGGGACATTTCGCGCCTCGCCGCGAACCGACGAGCGGACGAAACCGCCGGGCATCCGCGCAAACGAAAAAGGCCGCCCGGATAGGGCGGCCTTGATCGAAGCGGTCTGGCCGAAGCCTGGATCAGAACTGGGTGCCGCCGCTGAAGCGGAAGACCTGGACCTGGTCGGCCTTGCCCTTGGTGAGGGCCCAGCCGAAGTCGGCGCGCAGCGGACCGAAAGGCGAGCGCCACACCACGCCGAAGCCGGCGGAGGAGCGGATCGTCGCATCGTCCACATAGGTGAACTTGCCGATCTGGGTGCCGTTCTGATTGTTGTTCTTGTAGATCGCCGTGCCCTGCTTCGGCAGGCCGCTCGAGTCCACGTTGAACAGGCTGCCGGCATCGGCGAAGACCGACCAGTACAGGCCGAACTCTTCCGGAGTGAACGGGAAGGGCGTGGTCGCCTCCGCCGTCGCAGACCAGTAGGTCCGACCGCCGAGCGCCTCGTTGATGCGATAGGCGTCGTTCTTCTTGTTCGGGTCGTTGATCTTCGTGATGTCGCGCGGCCCGTAGCCGGAGGTCGCGAAGCCGCGGATCGTCTCGCCGCCCTGGAAGAAGTTGTTGATCAAGCCGACATTGTCGCCGATGCCCTGGATGTGGCCGGCGCGGAAGCGCAGCATGCCGACCGTGCCCCAGTCCGCATAGAGCTCGCGATAGTAGCGGGCATCGAGCGTGTTGCGCAGGAAGGAGACATCGCCGCCGAGGCCGGCGAAGTCCGTCTGCAGCTTCACGTAGAAGCCGTCACGCGGGAACTGGATGTTGTCGACCGAATTGTAGACGATGTTGAACGACGGCATCGACGTGACGGTGTAGCGCTCGCAGCTGCCGCCACCCGGACACGGATTGAAGATGCTCGCGCCCTTGTGTCCCTGCGACAGATACTGCTTGTACGCGATCGAGGCTTCGCCGTTGGTGTAGCGGCCGTCGATCTGCGACTTCGCCAGCATGATGTTCTGGGAATAGAGCGAGTAGCTCGGTCCGATCGTCAGGTTCTCGGTGATCGGGAAGCCGAGGCGGACCGTCGCGCCCTTGGTGTCTTCCGAATAGGAGCGGAAGTAGGTCGGCTCGTAATGGGTCGTGTAGAGATCGAAGCCGGCCGAGATCCGACGACCGAGGAAATAGGGCTCGGTGAAGGAGAACGAGTAGCCGTGCTGGGACTCGCCGAACTGAACCGAGGCGCGGATGAACTGGCCGCGGCCGAGGAAGTTACGCTCCTGCAGCGACACGTCGCCGATGAAGCCTTCCGCCGACGAGTAGCCGGCGCCGAAGCCGAATTCGCCCGTCGACTGTTCGTCGACATCCACGTTCAGCACGATCCGATCCGGCGCGCTGCCCTGCTCGGTGGTCACGCGCACCGACTTGAAGAAGTTCAGCCGGTTCAGGCGACGCTCGGCGCGGGTGACGAAGGCCTTGTTGTAGGCATCGCCCTCGGCAATGTCGAACTCGCGCCGGATGACGTAGTCGCGCGTCCGATTGTTGCCGCGGACATTGATCCGCTCGACATAGGTGCGCGGACCCTCATCGACATAATAGGTGATCGCGATCGTCTTGGTCGCGGCATCGCGCACCGCGCGCGGACGAACCTGCGCGAAGGCGTAGCCGTTCTTCGAGGCCTCGATGACGATCTCCTCCATCGATTTCTCGATGTCTTCGGCGCTGTAGACCGAACCCGGCGAGGAGCGGATCACCTTCATCAACCGGTCGGGCGTCAGTTCCGGCAGGGTCGTCTGCACGTCGATGGCGCCGAAGCGGTACAGTTCGCCCTCGTCGACCGCGAAGGTCACGAAGAACACGTTCCGCTCGCGATCGAGATCGGCGCTGGCCGACACGATGCGGAAATCGGCATAGCCGTTCTTGGTGTAGAACTTGCGCAGCGCTTCCTGGTCCTGGCCCAGGCGGTCCGGATCGTAGGAGTCGGTGGTGCGGATGAAACCGAGCAGGCCGGTCTCGCGGGTCTTGACCACGTCGCGCAGGCGGCCGTCGGAGAAGGACTTGTTGCCCGAGAAGGAGATGCGCGACACGGCGGTCTTGTCGCCCTCGTCGAACTCGAACACGAGATTGACGCGGTTGTCCGGCAGCTCGATGATCTTCGGCTCGACATTGGCCCGGAAGCGGCCGTTGCGGCGGTAGGCTTCAAGCAGGCGCTGCACGTCGCTCTGCACCTTCGACCGCGACAGGAAGCCGCGCGCCTTGGAGTCGATGACCGATCCGAGCTGCTCGTCGGTCAGGCGCTTGTTGCCCTCGAAGGAGATCCGGTTGATCAGCGGGCTCTCGGCCACCGTGATGACCAGTTGGCCACCCTGCTGCTGGATCTGAACGTCGGAGAAGAGGCCGGACGCGTAGAGCGCCTTCAGGCTGTCGTCGACTTCACGCGGCGTGAAGGGCTTGCCGGGTCGGATCGAAATGTAGGACCGGACCGACTCGGCCTCGACCCGCTGGTTGCCGCGCACGACCACCGAGGAGACCACCTCCGCTCGCGCCACGCTGACGCCGAGAACCTCAAAACCTGGTCCCGCCACCGGGACGAAGGTCAGAAAGGCTGCCGCGAAGGCCGTCTTGCGTACGACTGTCGAGAAAGCTCGCATCGAATCGAAGCCCTGTCTTTTCATGTCCGTCGGCACGCGAAGCGAACCGCCTGTCGATGGATTCCCACCGTCGTTGTCTTGTGTTGTACAGGCTTTTGGGGCCTGCGCAAGCCGAGGAGCCCCCCTCGGCCGGACTATCCAACCCTACCGTTGCCCATCAGCCACGCCGACGGAACGCCCCCGAACGCCGGTTGCAAACGCCTCTATTCATTGAGAATAGCGGATTTGCGCGGTTTCAGGCGGCCGGGCGCGCGACGAGGCTCACCCGGCCGCCCGCGAAGCGAAGTGAACCACATCGTTCCAGTTGGCGACGATCATCAGCATGAGCACGATCGCGAGCCCAAAACGGAAGGTATATTCCTGCACCCTCTCGGAGAGAGGTCGCCCGCGAATCGCCTCAAGCGTGTAGAAAACGAGATGACCGCCGTCGAGAACGGGAATCGGCATCAGGTTCAGCAGGCCGATCGAGGTCGAAATGTAGCCGAGCCACATGACCAGGGCGACGAAGCCGGCCTTGGCGGTCTCTCCGGACGCCTGGGCGATGCGCCCGATGCCGCTGATCTGGTCGACATGTTCGCGGCCGGTGAACAGCCGTCCGAAGAAGGCGAGCGTCTGCTCGATGATCAGGTTGTTCTGGGCGATGCCGGCCCTGACGGCACCGAGCGGCGAGAAGGTCTCGTGGCGCTGGTGTTCGGGCAGGTCGCTCTTGCGCACGCCGAGCATGGCGCGCCGCTGGATGCCGAGACTGGTCTGCTGGGCGACCTGTTCGGGCACCGCCACGATATCGATCAGACGGCCGTCGCGCTCGATGCGGATGTCGAGCCGATCGCCGGCCGCCCCGGACACGGCCCGGATCAGATCGTTGAAGCTCTCCATGGCGACGCCGTTGATCGCGTCGATGCGGTCGCCGGCCTTGATGCCGGCCTTCTCGGCAACGCCGCCCTGGATGACCCCGGCCACGTAGGGCAGAGTCACCTGACGGCCTTCCAGGCCGAAGACGACCGAGAAGATGGCGATCGCCAGGATGAAGTTCGCCACCGGACCGGCGACCACGATCGCCGCCCGCTTCCAGACCGGCTGGCCGTGGAAATTGCGCGCGCGCTGATCGGCGCTGAGGCCGTCGAGCGCACCGGCCGCCGGCTTGGAGGCGGCATTTTCGTCGCCCTCGAACTTCACGTAGCCGCCGAGCGGAATGGCGGCGATCCGCCAGCGCGTGCCGTGGCGGTCGTTCCAGCCGACGAGCTCGCGGCCGAAACCGATCGAGAAGGTCTCGATCGCGACGCCGCACCAGCGCGCGACCTGGAAATGACCCAGTTCGTGGATGAACACCACCACGGTCAGCACAAACAGGAACGGTACGCCGTAGCTGATCGCCGTCCAGAGCGTGCCGCCGATCATCGATAGAAGTTCCATGTCGCCCTCTCGGCCGGCCCACCGCGGCGGGCCGGGATGATCCTGGCCAAAATCCGTGAACTTTCCCTATCCGGTCTTTGCGGCAAGATGGGGAAGAATTTCGTCGGCGAGCCGCCGCGCCTGGGTGTCGACCATCGCGACCGCCTCCAGATCGGCCGGTTCGGCGAAGAGCCCGGCGGCAGAGGCCCGGTCGAGGGTCGTCTCGACGAGGCGGGCGATGTCGAGGAAGCCGATCCGACGGGCCAGGAAGGCGGCGACCGCGATCTCGTCGGCGGCGTTCAGGACTGCCGAGGCGCCGCCGCCGGCGGCCAGCGCCCGGTAGGCCAGTGCCAGCGCCGGGAAGCGGACGAGATCGGGCTTCTCGAAGGTCAGCGTGCCGATCTCGCCGAGATCGAGCCGGCGCGTCGGCGCCCGGCCGCGGTCCGGCCAGTTGAGGCAATGGGCGATGGGCGTGCGCATGTCGGGCGCGGCCAGCCCGGCGACCAGCGAGCCGTCGCCATAGGCGACCATGCCGTGGACCAGCTGCTGGGGATGGACGAGAACGTCGATCCGGTCGCCGGGAATGCCGAACAGATGATGCGCCTCAATGACTTCGAGGCCTTTGTTCAACAAGGTCGCGCTGTCGATGGTGATGCGCGATCCCATGGCGTAGTTCGGGTGCTTCAGCGCCTGCTCGGGCGTCGCCCGGGCCATCTCGGCGATCGTGGCGGTCCGGAACGGGCCTCCGGAGGCGGTCAGCACGATCCGCTCGACCGCAGCCGCATTGCCGGCCTCGAAGCCCTGGAAGATGGCGTTGTGCTCGCTGTCGAGCGGCAGGATGCGCGCCTTGTGGCGTGCCGCCGCCGCCATGAACAGCCGGCCGGCGGCGACCAGGCATTCCTTGGTGGCCAGCGCGATCGGCAGGCCGGCATGGACCGCGGCGAGCGTCGGTCCGAGCCCGGCCGCCCCGACGATGGCGGCGACGACCAGATCGGCCGGCGCGGAGGCGGCTTCCAGCACGGCTTCCGGGCCGGCGGCGGCCGCGATGCCGGTGCCGGACAGCGCATCCTTCAGCGCTCCATGCAGCGACGGTTCGGCGAGCACGGCGCGGGCCGGACGGAAGGTTCGCGCCGCGGCGACCAGACCGGCCAGGTCGCGCCCGGCGACCATGCTTTCGATGCGGAAGCGCTCCGGCTCGCGGCCGACCAGATCGAGCGTCGAGCGGCCGATCGAGCCGGTCGCGCCGAGCAGGGTGATCCGGCGCGGGCCGCCGGCGGCCGGCATGGCGAAGGGCGGTTCGGCGTCGGGCGAGAAATCGAAACTCACCATGCCAGCAGGCCCTGGGCGAGCAGACCCCGCGCCAGAGGCGCTTCCGGCGCCCGCCAGAGCCCGATCGCGGCGGCGATCACCGCGGCGAAGATCAACCCGTCGAGCCGGTCCATGACGCCGCCATGGCCGGGAATGATGCTGCCGGAGTCCTTCACGCCAAACCGGCGCTTGACCGCCGATTCGAACAGATCGCCGGCCTGGCTGGCGACCGACAGCACGGCGGCCACGCCGACGAGCGGCAGGAGCCGCGGCACGTCGCCGGCCGCCGCCACCGCAGAGCCGGCGGCGACCGCCGCGGCCAGGCCGCCGAGCGCCCCCGACCAGGTCTTGTTGGGCGAGACGGCCGGCCACAGCTTCGGGCCACCGAGGGCGCGGCCGGTGAAATAGGCGGCGATATCGGTCGACCAGACCACGGCGAACAGGAACAGCACCGCCGTCAGGCCGAGCGGATGGTCGCTGCGCAGGCTGACCAGCGCCAGACCGGGCAGCAGCGCATAGCCGGGACCCAAGGCAAGCCAGGACCGCTTGCTGCCCGCCTCCAGCCGATAGGCCGCAACGGCGACCAGAAGCCAGGCAAGCGTCGCGGTGACGATGGCGCGATTCGGCTGGGCATGGGCGTCGAGCACGATCGCGACCACGATCAGGACGGCCCCGATGGTCGTGATCCGCGACGCCTTGTTGCGGGTGACGATCGCGGTCCATTCCAGGAAGATCAGGGCCGACGCGAGCGCTGTCAGGGCCCCGAAGGCGGCGCCGCCCCAGATGGTCGCGCCGAGCGCGACCGGCACCATGACCAGGGCCGAAAGGATCCGCAGGCGGAGTTCGCGCCGCCGAAGGCCGTCGGGCGCCGGCATCTTGCCGTCGGATGAGCTCATCGATGCAGCGCCCCGGCCTCGACGCCGCCGAAGCGCCGTTCCCGCCCCCCGAACTCGGCGAGCGCCCGGTCGAATTCGGTCTCGTCGAAGTCCGGCCAGCAGACCGGCGAGAAGACGAATTCGGCATAGGCCGCCTGCCAGAGCAGGAAGTTCGAGACGCGCTGCTCGCCGCTGGTGCGGATGACCAGATCGGGGTCCGGCATGCCGACCGTATCCAGCGCGGCTTCGAACTGCCCCGCGTCGATATCGGCGGGCGCCAGCCGACCGGCGGCGACCTCCTCGGCAAGGCGGCGGGCCGCCCGCAGGATCTCCTGACGGGCACCGTAGTTGAAGGCGATGGTCAGCGTCAGCCCGGTATTGCCGGCCGTCAGATTCTGGGCTTCCTCGAGCAGGGCGCGGATGTCGCCGCCGAGCCCGTTGCGATCGCCGACGACCCGGACGCGAACATTGTTGCCGTGCAGTTCGGCCAGATCGCGGCGGATGAAGAAGCGCAGCAGCCCCATCAGGTACGAAACCTCGTCGGCGGGGCGGCGCCAGTTTTCGGTCGAGAACGAGAACAGCGTCAGGTATTCGAGCCCGAGATCGCCGGCATGGCGGACGATCCGGCGGACCATCTCGACCCCCTTGCGGTGGCCCTCGGTGCGGGTCAGCCCGCGCGCCGTCGCCCACCGGCCGTTCCCGTCCATGATGATGGCGACGTGGCGCGGAAGCGCGGCGGCCCGCCGGAGCGGGACCTTGTCGAGAGTGGCCTCCGGCGTCGCCATCGATCTCAGACCTTCATGATGTCCTGCTCCTTGGCGGACAGGAGCTTGTCGATCTCCGAGATGGACTCATCGGTCTGCTTCTGGACGCGGTCGGACAGGCGCGCCTCCTCGTCCTCCGGCATGCCGTCCTTGGTCGCCTTCTTGAGCGTGTCGAGCCCGTCGCGGCGGATGTGGCGCACGGCGACGCGGGCCTGTTCGGCATATTTGTGCGCGACCTTGACTAGTTCCTTGCGGCGGTCGGCGGTCAGTTCCGGGATCGGGATGCGCATGGTCGCGCCTTCGACGATCGGGTTGAGGCCGAGATTGGCCTCGCGGATCGCCTTGTCGACCGCCGACACCATGCCGCGGTCCCAGACCGAGACGACCAGCATGCGCGGCTCGGGGACGGACACCGAGGCGACCTGGTTCAGCGTCATGCGCGAGCCGTAGGCCTCGACGGTGATCGGCTCCAGGAGATGGGTCGAGGCACGCCCGGTGCGCAGACCGGCCAGTTCGTCCTTGAACACATGGACCGCCTGTCCCATGCGGCGCTTCAGGTCGTCGAAGTCGAATTTGTGTGCTGCCATGGATTTCCTCGATCTTCCTGTCGGACTCCCCCGCGTGCCTGCGGGGGATCCGGCGTCGGCCCGTTCTCGGCGGCGATCCCTCTCGACGACGGCCCTTCCAACGACGGGCGTCGTCGATGGCTGAGGGAGGCCGGACTACCCTGCCACGACCGTGGCGCGGCCTCGGCCGGCCAGAACCTCGATCAGCGCGCCGGCTTCCTGGAGCGAGAACACGATTATCGGAATCGCGTTGTCGCGGGCAAGAGCGAAAGCCGAGGTATCGAGCACCTTCAGGTCGCGGGAGATCGCCTCCTCGAAGGTCAGCCGGTCGTAGCGTTCTGCGTTCGGATCCTTCTTCGGGTCGGCGGTGTAGATGCCGTCGACATTGGTCGCCTTCAGGATGGCGTCGCAACGCATCTCGGCGGCGCGCAGCGCGGCCGTCGTGTCGGTGGTGAAGAAGGGCGAGCCGGTGCCGCCGGCGAACAGCACGACGCGGTCGCTGGCGAGATGCTCGAGCCCGCCGCGCTGGGTAAAGGTATCGCAGACCGTCGGGATCGGCAGGCCGGACAGGACCGAGGCCTTCAGGCCGCGCGCCGCCAGCGCCTCGCGCATGGCGAGCGCATTCATCACCGTCGCCATCATGCCCATATGGTCGCCGGTGACGCGGTCGGTGCCCTGCTTCTGCAGCCAGGCACCGCGAAACAGATTGCCGCCGCCGATCACGACGCCGATTTCGGCACCGAGCTTCACGGCGGAGACCAGGTCGTCGGCGATCCGGCCGACCACGTCGGGATCGATGCCCATCGCCTGCTGGCCGGCCAGCGCCTCGCCCGACAGCTTCACCAGAACGCGTTTCCAGCGAAGTCCGGTCATGGGGCACTCCTCATACAGGCATCGGCGGGCAGGCGTCGACGCGATCGACGGCTCGGATACAGGAAAGGCGCCGGGGTGTCACGCCCGGCGCCTTTCGAATTCTGGGGGCAGGATTACTTCGTGCCGGCCGCAGCGGCGACTTCGGCGGCGAAGTCGGACTCGGCCTTCTCGATGCCTTCGCCGATCTGGAAGCGGACAAAGCCCTTCACCGCGACGGCAGCGCCGGCATCCTTCTCGGCGGCCTTGACGGCGGCCTCGACGGTCAGATCCGGGTTGACGACGAAGTGCTGCTTCAGGAGCGTCACTTCCTCATAGAACTTGCGGATGCGACCCTCGACCATCTTCTCGACGACCGCGGCCGGCTTGCCGGACTGGGCGGCCTGCTCGGCGAAGATGGCGCGCTCGCGCTCGACCAGCGCCGGGTCGACCTGCTCGGTCACGACGGCGACCGGGGTCGGGTCGTGGGCGGCGACATGCATGGCGATCTGGCGGCCGAGCGCGGCGAGCACGGCCTTGTCGCCGGTCGACTCCAGCGCGACCAGCACGCCGATCTTGCCGAGGCCGTCGGCGACGGTGCTGTGGATGTAGTGCGCGACCACGCCGTCGGCGACTTCCAGATAGGCAGTCCGGCGCAGCTGCATGTTCTCGCCGATGGTCGCCACGGCGTCGGTCAGGCGCTCAGTGACCGACTTCTCGGTGCCCGGCACGGTCAGGCCGCCGAGGGTCTCGACCGAGCCCTTGGCGTCGAGGCCGAGAGCCGCGATGGTGGCGACGAGGCCCTGGAACTGCTCGTTGCGGGCGACGAAGTCGGTCTCGGAATTGACCTCGACCACGGCCGCGGCATTGCCGGCGGCGGCGACGCCGATCAGGCCCTCGGCGGCGGTACGGCCCGACTTCTTCGCGGCCTTGGACAGACCCTTCTTGCGCAACCAGTCGACCGCGGCCTCGATGTCGCCGGCGGTCTCGATCAGCGCGGTCTTGCAATCCATCATGCCCGCGCCGGTCTGGTCGCGGAGCGCCTTCACCTGGGAAGCCGAAATCGTGGTCATGGTCGTCTCTCGGATGTCGTCGTCGACCGCACGGGGGCGCGGCACACACGGCGGCGTTTGGAATGCGGTGGCGTGGCAGTGTCGTCGGTTGCGGTCGGGCGGAAGCGAATGCCGGCGTTCGGACGGACGCGGTCAGGCGCAAGCCGTCGCGCCCGAAGGCGTTCCGGCCGCATGACGGAGCGCCCGCGGGCGTCCCGTCCCGTCTCGCCGACCAACCGGCGTCCGTAACGAACCGGGCCGGAGCGGGTCTCGCACCCTCCCCGGCCGATCCTTTCGAATGCCGTCAACCCGTGACGACCGCATGACGATGCGGCCGGTAGGGTTCACGCGAACCGACGGGGTCTTGGTCAGGCCGCTTCTTCGGCGACCGCGGACTCTTCCGGCGGCACCTCGGAGGCACCGACATCGATGCCGATGTCGCCCTGGGCGCGGCCGATACCGTCGATCGCGGCGCGCGCGATCAGGTCGCAATAGAGCGCGATGGCGCGACCGGCGTCGTCATTGCCGGGAATCGGGAACGAGATGCCGTCCGGATCGCAGTTCGAATCGAGGATCGCGGCGACCGGAATGCCCAGGCGGCGGGCTTCCTGGATCGCGATCGCCTCGCGATTGGTGTCGATGACGAAGATCAGGTCGGGCAGGCCGCCCATGTCCTTGATGCCGCCGAGCGCCTTCTCGAGCTTCTCGCGCTCGCGATCGAGCGTCAGGCGCTCCTTCTTGGTGAGGCCGGAAACCTCGCCCGAGAGGGTCTCTTCGAGCTTGCGCAGGCGCTGGATCGACTGCGAAATGGTCTTCCAGTTGGTCAGCATGCCGCCGAGCCAGCGGCTGTTGACGAAATACTGGGCCGAGCGGCGGGCCGCCTGGGCGACCGAATCCTGCGCCTGACGCTTGGTGCCGACGATCAGCACGCGGCCGCCGCGGGCGACGGTGTCGCTGACGGTCTTGAGCGCCTGATGCAGCATCGGCACGGTCTGGGCCAGGTCGATGATGTGGATGTTGTTGCGCACGCCGAAGATGTACGGAGCCATCTTCGGGTTCCAACGGTGCTTCTGGTGACCGAAATGGACACCGGCCTCGAGAAGCTGACGCATGCTGTAATCGGGCAGGGACATGCCTACCGTCTCCTTCTTTTCCGGTTCTGCCTCCGCGGGGTTCGCGTTCGGCCGGGCACGAAGCCCGGAACAAACACCGGAAGGACGGTACGGCCAGGGTTTCACCCTTCGGCCGCCGCCCGACACCCGCGTGTGGAATGGCGCGGCTTATAGGCATCCGGGCGCCCGATTGCAAGCGCCGACACGGCCGGAGCCCCGCAAATCGTCCCCGCAGGGCTCGATCCAAGCCATGCCGACCGGCGGGGCAGCCCGAGGGACACGACCCGGCGGACGCGTCAGTGCCGGGTCGGCGGCGGCCCGGCATCGGCGGCGTCGAGGTCGTCGGGGCCGATCGGACCGGCCTGCTCAAGCCGGTCGAGCAGCACGCCGAGCGCCCGCGCCGACAGGCGGATCAGCGGCGCCGTCGCTCGCCCGCCGAACCGCGCGGCGGTCCCGTCGAGACCGGCCGGTTCGGGGCCGCGGGCGGCCCGGAGCAGCGCGACGAGATCGCGCTCGTCCGAAGACAGTCCGCTGCAGGCGACCGGCTGGAAGACGAAGGTGCCGACCCGCTCGCACCGCACCGCATGAACCAGCGCGATCACCCGTCCGAACACGGCCGGGCCGTCGACCGGCCCGAGAATCTCGCTGGTGGCGCTGAAGGCCGAATCCCAGCAGGAAACGTGGCCGGTCCGGTAGCCGGACATGGCCAGACGGACGATCGAGAGGGCGATCAGTTCGTGGCGGCTCTGCCCCGGCTCCGAAGCCGCGCTCTCGACGGTCTCGGCCGCCTCGCCGTCGGCCGCGGCCATCGCCTCGTCTTCGCCCCGGCGCATGGCGCCGCCGTGGGCCTGCGGTCCCTTGCGGCGCCTCATCGACCGGCACCGGCCGGCCGGGCCTCCGCCGACCGCTGCCCCTCGGCACCAACGGTGCCGGCGTCACCCATCGGCCGGGTGGCGGCATGGACCGGGCAGCCCGCCGCGCAGGCATGCCCGGTCAGGGTCAACAGGCCGCAGAAGGTGTCGGCGACGGCGCAATAGGTCTCCGGCAGAAGCGTCGCGGCCGCCAGCGTCCGGCCTGCGGCCGACGCCAGGCGACCGACCGGCAGGCGCTCTTCGCCGGGATCGATCCACGGCGTCGCCTCGCTTGACGGGCGCGGATCGGCGGTGCCGAGCAGACGATGGGCGGCGGCGATCAGCCGGGCTTCGTCGGGCGACTGGCGGGTCGCACCCGGCGGATACCAGAGGAAGCCGTCTCCGGCTTCCCGATCGATCCGGGCGACGAGGGCGTAGAGCTGACCGAACACCCGGCAGGCTTCGGCCTCCGGCAGGACGGCTCGGAGGTCCGCCAGCACCCGATCCGCCGGTACCGTCGCGCCGGTCAGGCGGGACCCGGCCAGGCGCCGACACTGATCGAGCAGGAAGAGTTCGGCCCGCCGGGCCGGCGTCAGGACCGGCGCGGCCGGCATCGAGGGAACATGCTGGGTCATAGGGAATCCGCCTCCGCTCTGCAACGCATTATTCGGCTTCGGGGTTCCGGCCGAACCGCAGCAGGTTTCCGTGCGGGTCGTGGATGTGGAACTCGACCATGTCCCAGGGGCGCAGTTCGAGCGTTGAGAGCCGCTCGATTCCGGCCGTCCGAAACTCTTCGTAGAGGCGGTCGATCTGGCCGCCGCGGATGTAGCAGGAGGTGTTCTCCGGAAAGCGGCGATCGTCGGTCAGCCAGAAATGCAGTTCCATCGCGTCGCGCCGGACGATCAGATAGCGGTCGTCCTGATAGATCGCCGCGAAGCCGAGCCCGGCCGTGTAGAAGTCGCGCGTCTCGGCGAGATCGAGGGAGGCGAGCACAGGAATGGTGATGGCGAGATCGGTCATGAGGCTATCCATGGGGGCGGCCGGCACGCTCAGCCGTGGCCGGCGACATGTTCGCAAAGCGCCCGCTCGAAGCAGGCCATCGACGAATTGCGCAGGGGAATGAAGGGTTTCGACTGCTTCTGGCAGAGTTCCTTGACGACCCGGCAGGCGGCGTGGCTGATGCAGTCGATCGGGCACATCAGGCAGTCGGCACCGGTCACCAGGCATTCCAGCCGGTGGAAGTTGTCCTCGACGCCGCCGTCGTGATGGTCGAGTTCGAGTGCCCGTTCGGCCGCCAGCAGCCTGAGCCGCGCCACGACACCGGCCCGCCCGCCGACATAGCCGATGCGACGGAAGCGCGCCGCGGCGACGGCCTCGTCGGCCCGCACGGCCGGCGCCGCCGACAGGCTGGCCCGCGTCTCGGCGAGATCGGCGAGCCGCTTCTTCAGTTCGGCGATTTCGGCGGAAGCCGCCGCCAAGGCATCGTTGCGCCGGGCGACGAGCGCGCGCAGGGCCCCGAGGCGCCGGGCCTCGCGCGAACGGTCGCGGCGGGCACCCCCCTCCCCAGCCGTCTGCGGGAGGCCGAGCGGACAGCCGGGCCGTAACCGCGCCGCCTGGGTCAGGTCCTCAATGCGGCGGTCGCGCTCGCGCAGATCCTGTTCGTGACTGCGGCGATCGCGCTGGATGCGCTCCTCCAGGGCCTGGACGCGCCGCTCCATCTCGGACGCATTGCGCCGGACCAGATGCACCGCCTGGCCGTGCAGATGCGACATCATGTGGATCTCGCCATAGAGGCGGCGCTTCATCGCCTCGTCGACGGAAGCCGCGGTCATGAAGGCCCAGAAGGCCGGGCCGACGCGGCCGGCGGCCATCAGGCCGTCCCAGACCGCCTGCCGGGACGCCGCGTCCGAGGCCCGGTCGAGCTGTCGGCAGGCGCCGTCGGCCTGCATCGTCAGATGCTTGTCGACCAGCCGCGACAGCGGGTTGGCGACATGCATCGAGCCGACGAAATAGGTGTGCAGTTCGAATTCTTCCGCCGCCGCGACCCGGTTCAGGTCCATGCGGCGAGCAAAGCGGCGCAGGTCCTCGATCGACAGGCAGGTGCCGATCACCGCGCAATGGATCGAGCTTTCCAGCTCCCAGATGCGCAGGCGCTTGCGACCGGGCGCGTCGGACCCAGGCTCCCAGACGGGTGCGGCTTCGGGAAGAGACAAGGCGGGGGGCGTATCGATGGACATGACCGGATGACTTGGTGATGTGCGGCCGGCGCGAACCGGGTCGGGCCTTCCCGCAGGGCCGCAGAACGCACGGCAGCGGCCGTGTCCGCCGGGACCGGGACGGTCGACCGGTCCCGGCCGGAACGGCGGGTCGCGTCGCGTTTCGTCCACGGCATCCGGCGGAACAGCCACGTCGGGCCGCCCCCGCTGGAGACAATCCAAGCATTGCATCGGTCTTGCGACAGGGTCAACGAAATTGATCTTCAAGACAATCGATTATAATTCTTCAAATCGGAAGTTCATCTCGTCCTGTTTGGAATGATTACAAATGAAAACGCCCCTCGGAAGGGGCAGACTTCAGCCGAAGCGGTGGTCGAGATCCTGGAAATGCGGCAGGTCGACCAGGGCCGAGAAGTCCGCATAGGTCATCAGGGCGGGCGCCGTCGCGGCCGGCGTGCCGTCGCGCTTCAACACCGTGAGCGCGTCCGCCATGGCGCGGGCGGCGGCGAACAGGGCCGTGACCGCATAGAAGACGACCGAGAAGCCCATCTGCTCCAGATCCGCGGCCTTGAGCGCGACGGTCTCGTTGCCGTCGACGATCGAGACCACCTTCGGCCCCTCGACATGGCGGGCGACCGCCTCGACCTCGGCGATGCGCTTGATGCCGTCGACGAAGACCAGATCGACGCCGGCATCCTGGTAGAGCTTCGCCCGCCGGATCGCCTCCTCCGGTCCGGCCGCCGGCATGGCGTCGGTGCGGCCGATCACCAGCGGACCGCCGGCGGGCCGCGAGGCGACGGCGCATTGCAGTCTGCGCACGGCCTCCTCGGCCGGGATCAGGCGGATGCCGGCGAGCTGGCCGCAGCGCTTCGGCGCGACCTGGTCTTCGAGATGGATCGCCGCGACGCCGGCCTGGGCATATTCCTCCATCGTGCGGGCGATGTTGGCCGGCCCGCCATAGCCGGTATCAGCGTCGGCGATGATCGGGATCGAGACGGCACGGGCCATGTCGCGGGCATGCGTGGTCATCTCGGTCTGGGTCAGGAGGCCGATGTCGGGCATGCCGAGCCGGCTCGCCGTGGCGCCGAAGCCGGTCATGTAGACGGCCTCGAAGCCGGCCGCCTGGACGAGCCGGGCAGCGAGCGCGTCCGGCGCACCGGGTGCGGCGAGGATGCGGCCGGTGGCGAGGCGGGCGCTCAGGGCGTCGGCGGAGCGGGTCACGGCGTCATGTCTCCTTCAGGGTCAGGGCTGGGCGACCCGGCGCGGCCGGCTCGGCCAGCGCCTCCCGATAGACCTTCCGGGTCCGGTCGATATGCTCGGCGAGCAGGGCCTCGAGCGCCGGGATGTCGCCGGCCTCAAACAGGTCGGCCATCGCGCGGTGCTCCTCATAGGAGGTGTCGCGGCGCGGGCGCGAGCGGGCGGTCAGGTGGGTGCGCAGCGCCGCCACCTTGCCGGCGGCAAGCCGGTAGGCGTCGGCCAGATAGGCATTGGCGCAATGGTCGAACAGGGCGCGGTGGAAGCGGCTGTCGGCCCGGCCATAGGCGACCGCGTCGTCGGTCGAGGCGCGGTCCATCTCGGCGATCGCCTCGCGCCAGGATGCCAGGGCAGCCGTTCGCGCCCGCGCGTGGCAAAGCCGCACGGCCTGGATCTCCAGGATGGTGCGGTATTCGCACAGCGTCACGGTATCCTCGATGGTCGGCTGGAAGACGAAGCTGCCCTTTTTGTTCAGGATCACCACCAGCCCCGTCCCGGCGAGCGCCGCCAGCGCATCGCGCACCGGCGTCCGGCTGACCCCGAAGGACTTGGCCAGCGTCTCCTCCGAGATCATTTCGCCGAGCCCGAACTCGCCCTCCACGATCGCCCGCTCCAGGCGATCGATGATCATGGCGGTCAGCGAGCGCGGCGCCTCGATTCTGAGGTCGGGCATCAGGCGGCCGACCGGGGCTCGGCCGCCCGCAGCCGCCGGATGGCGACGCGCAGGAACGGCCAGGTCCACACGACGAGCGTCATCACGCCGAGCACGCCGGCGATCGGGCGTTCGAAGAAATCGGCGACATGGCCGTCGGACTTGATCATCGACTTGACCAGGTTCTCCTCCAGCATCGGTCCGAGCACCACGCCTAGGATGGCCGGCGCGACAGGGAAGTCGTTCTCCTCCAGGATATAGGCAACCAGCCCGGCGACCAGCATGATGCCGATATCGAAGGCCGCATTGTTCATCGCGAAAGAGCCGACGATGCAGAAGAGCAGGATCACGGGCATCAGGATGGCGCGCGGCACCGCCAGGATGCGCTTGGCGACCTTGATGGTGGCCCAGCCGAACGGCACCATGATCAAATTGGCGAAGATGAACAGGATGTAGATCGCGTAGATGTTCTGCGGATTGGTCGTGAACAGCGTCGGGCCGGGATTGAGGTTCTTCATGTAGAGCACGCCGATCACGATCGCCGTCAGCGTGTCGCCCGGAATGCCGAAGACCAGCGCCGGAATCCAGGCGCCGGCGAGCGCGCTGTTGTTGGCGGCACCCGATTCGACGATGCCCTCGACATGACCGGTGCCGAACTTCTCCGGTTCCTTGGAGAATTTCTTGGAGACCGCGTAGCTCATCCAGGCGGCGATATCCGAGCCAGCGCCCGGCAGGGCACCGACGACGGTGCCGAGCACGCTGCCGCGGACGATCTGGACCGGATACTGGACGGTCAGCCGCCACATGCCGGCAAAGACGTTGACGATCGGCTGGTCGATGATCGGCGGCCGGGCCTTGGTGTCGAGCGCGTAGCGGATGATCTCGGAGGTCGCGAACATGCCGATCAAGAGCGGCAGGAAGCCGATGCCGCCCATCAGGTCGGTGCTGCCGCCGGTGAAGCGCGGAAAGGCGGCCGGATTGCTCAGTCCGACCGAGGCGACCAGGAAGCCGAGCACCAGCATGATGCCGCCCTTGAGCGGCCGGTCGGACGAGATGGCGATCGCGCAGGTGATGCCGAGCAGGATCAGCCAGAAATACTCGAAGGACGTAAAATTCAGGGCAAATTCGGCCAGGATCGGCGCACAGGCGATCAATACGACCGTGCCGAACAGCCCGCCGATCGCCGAGAAGACGAGGCCGGCGCCGAGCGCGGTGTCGGCATGGCCGTTGCGCGACATGGCGTAGGATTCGTCCGTGTAGGCGGCCGAGGCGGCGGTGCCGGGCATGCGCAGCAGGCAGCCCGGAATGTCGCCGGCGAAGATCGCCATCGCGCTGGTCGTCACCATGGCGGCGAGCGCCGGGATCGGATCCATGAAGAAGGTCAGCGGCACCAGTAGCGCCAGCGCCATGGTGGCGGTGAGGCCCGGCACGGCGCCGACGAACAGGCCGTAGATCGAGGCGGCGGCGATGATCAGCAGGGTCTCGGCGTTGAAGACCATCCCGAAGGCGGTGACGACGGCATCCATGGCGACCCCCTTCAGAAGGCGTAGCGGGTGAGGAGACCCCAGGGCAGCGGCACGCCGAGGACCTTGTAGAACAGCCCCCACATGATCGCCGTGGTGAGGAGCGCGGAGACGAGCGCGACCGGCCAGCGGATGCCGAGCGTCAGGTGCCAGACGAACATCAGCGGCGGCACCACGATCAGGAAACCCAGGCGGTTGGCCAGCAGCGTATAGGCCAGGATGCCGCCGAGCGTGGCCAGACCGGCCAGGATATGGCGCGGCGAGGCGATCCAGGGGCCGACCTCGACCAGCCCGCGCATGCGTGCCGGCGCCAGCCGTCCCTTGACGAACAGCATCAGCCCGAACACGGTCAGCAACGCGCCAGCGGTGCCGGGGAACACGGCGGGGCCGACATCCTGGCCGGGCATCTTCGGATAGCCGGAGACCGTGACCAGCACGGCAACCCCGATCAGGGCGAAGATCAGCCCGAGGATCGTGTCGTGGATTTTCATGGGGTTCCCCCGGGGATCGGATCGCGACGGGCACGAGGCGGCCGGTCCGGGGCCGCAGGGCCGCCCCGGACCGGTCCGTCATACCCGTTCGGTCACTTCTTCAGGCCGACCTCGGTCAGCGTCTCGCCGAGATTCTTGTCGTTGGCGACCATGAAGGCGCGGAAGCCCTCGCCGGGCGTCCAGCCGGTCGCATAGCCCTTGGACTTCATGAAGTTCAGATAGTCGGCCGTCTCGACCGCCTTGCCGACCTCGGCCTGCAGGCGCGCGACCACCGGTGCCGGCGTGCCCTTCGGGGCGACGATGCCGCGCCAGGAGCCCATCGACCAGTTGAGGCCTGCGGCCTCCTGCAGGGTCGGCACGTCCGGCGCTGCGGCGTCGCGCTTCGGCGCCAGGATGGCGAGCGGACGGATGCGCCCGGCCGCCATCAGCGCCGCGGCCTCGGGCAGCGAGGCGGTGGCGATCTGCACGCCGCCGGCGGCGAGATCCTGCAGTCCCGGCGCCGCGCCTTCGCTCGGCACCCAGGCGACGCGCGCGGTCGGGATGCCGGCGGTCTTGAGGAGACCGGCGAGCGCCAGGTGGTTGACGCCGCCCTGCGCGCTGCCCGAGGCCTTGAACTGGCGGTCGGAGCTCTTGGCGATCGCGTCGACCAGATCCTTGGCGGTCTTATGAGGGCTGTCGGCGCGCACGAAGAGGGCGGCCGGATCGGAATTGTAGAGGCCGATCGGCTCGTAGGCCTCATGCGTCAGGGCGGTCAGGCCCTGGTGGTGCATGCCGCCGATTTCGAGCGTGGCGATGCCGATCGTGTAGCCGTCCGGCTCGGCCGAGGCGATCGCCTGATGGCCGACCACGCCGGACCCGCCGGTGCGGTTGACGACCGGGACCGGCACGCCGAGCTGCTTTTCCAGCAGCGAAGCGATCATGCGCGCGGTCGCGTCGGTGCCGCCGCCGGCGCCCCAGGGCACGATCATGGTGATCGGCCGGTTCGGCCAGGTCTGCGCCGCGGCCGGGCCGGCGGCCGCGAGCACGGCAACGCCCGCCAGCGCGGCCAGCATGGTGCGGCGTCCGAAGGTCAGGGCGGCGATTTTCAGGGTGGTCATGGGTTTCCTCCGTTCCCAGTGTCGTTGCGAGTTCTCGGCCGCGTGTCCCCGCGGCTTTCGTGCGTTTCGGTTCGGGTCGTTCAGACCGGATCCGGCAGGACCTTGCCCGGATTGAGAATGCCGAGCGGATCGAGCGCCTGTTTGATGGCGCGCATCACCGCGATCCCCTCGCCATGTTCGAGCGCCATGAACTTGCGCTTGCCCGAGCCGACGCCGTGCTCGCCGGTCGCCGTGCCCTCCATGGCGATGGCGCGGCGGACCAGGCGGTCGTTGAGCGCCTCGGCCTCGGCGAGTTCGGCCGGATCGGCCGGATCGATGACCAGACCGAGATGGAAGTTGCCGTCGCCGACATGGCCGACCGTGGCGACGAAGAAGCTCGCCCCGGCCACGTCCTCGCGGGTGGCGCGGACGAGTTCGGTCAGGCGCGAGATCGGCACGCAGACATCCGTGCTCCAGACCCGCGCGCCCGGACGCATGCCCTGGATCGCGTAGTGGACATTGTGACGGACATGCCAGAGCCGGTTCAGCGCCTGCTGGCCGGCCGCCCATTCGAAGCCGGCGCCGCCATGGTCGCGGGCGATCTCCTCGACCAGCGCGGCCTGCTCGTCGACGCCGGCCCGGGTGCCCTGGAACTCGAAGAACAGGGTCGGTACCTCGGCGAAGTCCGCCTTGAAGTGCCGATTGACCGCCGCCATCGTGTTGCCGTCGAGCAGTTCGACCCGGCTCACCGGGATGCCGCACTGGATCAGCGTGGTCACGGTCTGGACCGCGTCGGCGATGTCGTCGAAGCGGCAGGTCGCCGCCGAGATCGCCTCCGGGATGCCGTAGAGGCGCACGGTCAGTTCGGTGATGATGCCGAGCGTGCCTTCCGAGCCGACCAGGAGCCGGGTCAGGTCGTAGCCGGCGGAGGATTTGCGCGCCCGACCGCCGGTGCGCACGATGCGGCCGTCGGCCATCACGGCGGTCAATTGCACGACATTCTCGCGCATGGTGCCGTAGCGGACCGCATTGGTGCCGGAGGCGCGCGTCGCCGCCATGCCGCCGAGCGTCGCCTCGGCGCCGGGATCGACCGGGAAGAACAGCCCGGCATCGCGCAGGTGCGTGTTCAGCTGCTGGCGGGTGACGCCGGCCTCGACGGTGGCGTCGAGATCGTCCGGGCGGAACGCCAGGATGCGGTTCATGCCCGACAGGTCGATCGACAGGCCGCCGCGGGTCGCGCCGACATGGCCCTCCAGCGAGGTGCCCGCCCCGAAGGCGACGATCGGGGTCCGATGCTGCGCCGCAAGACGGACGATGGCGGCGACCTCCTCGGTCGAGACCGCGCGGCAGACACCGTCCGGCGGCTCGCCCGGATGCCAGGATTCGCCCCGGCCGTGGCTCTCGCGATCGGCGGCCGACATGGAAAACCGGTTGCCGAGCAAGGCCCTGAGCGCTTCGACGAGGGCCGGATCGAGGGCCGGGCGGGGTTCGGGGACGGCGATGGTCACGTCTCGGCTCGCGGCTGGGTCGGGTCCCGGCGGGAGCGCCGGACCGGGAGAGATTGGCAGCCGGCATCGCGGGCGTCAACGTCTTGTATGTAAGGTTCATGACCTTAGTTACGCTGCAGCGCAGCAGCGGCACCGACCCCAAATGCGCATGCGCCATCGTCCAGGCGCGCGGTCCGGCGACGGCGATCGATCGTCGGTACGCGTTTGTGACGCCGGCTCAGAGCGGCGGGATGTCGCCCCGCGCCCAGCCGGCCTTGACCTCGGCCTTATGGTCCTCGAAGCGGCCGGCCTCGATGGCGGCGCGCAGGCCGGCCATCAGGTCCTGGTAGTAGGACAGGTTGATCCAGGTCAGCAGCATGGCGCCGAGCGCCTCCTCGGCCTTGACCAGGTGGTGCAGATAGGCACGCGAATAGTCCCTGGCGGCCGGACAGGTGGACTCCTCGTCGATCGGGCGCGGATCGTCGGCGTGACGGGCGTTGCGCAGGTTGACCTTGCCGCGCCGCGTAAAGGCCTGGCCGTGCCGGCCGGCCCGGGTCGGCATGACGCAATCGAACATGTCGATGCCGCGGCCGACCGATTCGACGATGTCGTCGGGCGTGCCGACGCCCATCAGGTAGCGCGGCCGGTCCTCAGGCAGTTCGGGCGTGGTCGCCGACAGGATGCGCAGCATGACGTCCTGCGGTTCGCCGACCGCCAGCCCGCCGACCGCGTAGCCGTGAAAGCCGATCGCCGTCAGCGCGCGCGCCGATTCCACCCGCAGGGCCTCGTCGTCGCCGCCCTGCACGATGGCGAAGAGGCCGTGACCGGGCTTGCCGAAGAAGGCGGCCTTGGAGCGCTCCGCCCAGCGCAGCGACAGCCGCATGGCGCGCTCGATCTCGGCGCGTTCCGCTGGGAGCGCGACGCATTCGTCGAGCTGCATCTGGATGTCCGAGCCGAGCAGGCCCTGGATCTCCAGGCTGCGCTCCGGCGAAAGCACATGGCGGCTGCCGTCGATATGGCTCTGGAAGGTCACCGCCTGCTCGTTGATCTTCCGGAGCTTGGCCAGCGACATGACCTGGAAGCCGCCGGAATCGGTCAGGATCGGATGGGGCCAGTTCATGAACCGGTGCAGGCCACCGAGCCGGTCGACGCGCTCGGCCGTCGGGCGCAGCATCAGGTGATAGGTGTTGCCGAGCAGGATGTCGGCGCCGAGCGCCCTCACCTGCTCGGGATACATGGTCTTCACCGTCGCCTGGGTGCCGACCGGCATGAAGGCCGGCGTGCGGATCGCCCCATGGGCGGTCGTCACCTCGCCACGCCGGGCCATGCCGTCGGTGGCGATCCGGCGGAAGCCGAAGGCGGGCGCCGCGGCGGGGTCGGTCGGGGTGGGAACGGTCATCGGCCGGTGGCCCTGAACAGGAGCGAGGTATCGCCGTAGGAATAGAAGCGATAGCCGGTTGCGATCGCCTGCGCATAGGCGGCCCGCATGCAGTCCAGCCCGGCGAAGGCCGAGACCAGCATGAACAGGGTCGAGCGCGGCAGGTGGAAATTGGTCATCAGCATGTCGACCGCGCGGATCGCCTTGCCGGGGGTGATGAAGATATCGGTCTCGCCCGAGAAGGGCCGGATGCGCCCCGCCTCGTCCGCCGCGCTTTCCAGAAGCCGGAGCGAGGTCGTGCCGACCGCCACGATCCGTCCGCCGCGGGCGCGCACGGCGTTGAGCGCCGCCGCGGTCGCCGCATCGATCGTGCCCCATTCGGAATGCATGCGGTGCTCGGCCGTATCGTCGACCTTCACGGGCAGGAAAGTGCCGGCCCCGACATGCAGCGTCACGAAATGCCGCTCGACGCCGGCTGCGTCGAGCCGCGCGATCAGGTCCGGCGTGAAATGCAGCCCGGCGGTCGGCGCCGCGACCGCGCCCTCGGCGCGGGCGTAGACGGTCTGATAGTCGGCGAGGTCCTGCGCATCGGCGGCGCGCTTCGACGAGATATAGGGCGGCAGCGGCACGGTGCCGACGGCGTGGATGGCCTGGTCGAGATCCGGGCCGGCCAGATCGAAGGCGACCAGCACCTGCCCGTCCTCGGCCTTCTCGGCGACCGTCGCCCAGACCTCGCCGAGGAGGCACGCCTGTCCGTGTTCGCCGAACAGGACCCGGTCGCCGACCTTCAGCCGCTTGCCCGGCCGCGCGAAAGCGCGCCAGCGGTCCGCCCCCTCGCGCTTCAGGAGCGTGAAGGCGACGGCGACGCGGCCCTCGTCCCGGATGCGGGTGCCGTGCAGTTCGGCCGGGATGACGCGCGTGTCGTTGAAGACCAGGGCATCGCCCGGCCGGACGAGATCCGGCAGGTCGCCGACGGTGCGGTCCTCGATCCGGCAGCCCTCGTCCGGCCGCACGACCATCAGCCGCGCCGCCTCCCGCGGGTGCGCCGGCCGGAGTGCGATCCGCTCGGCCGGAAGGTCGAAATCGAACAGGTCGACGCGCAGGGCTCGGCTCCCGGGAAATTGGGCTTCAAAACGGCGACAGCCCCGCGCCGGCCGGAGCCGAGCCGCGGGGCTTCGCTTGCAGTCCAGACGATCAGACCGTCAGGCGGCCTTCTCGTCGGCCAGGACGCGCAGCGACACGATCTTGTCCGGGTCGCGGACCGGCTCGCCGCGCTTGATCTTGTCGACATTCTCCATGCCTTCGGTGACCTTGCCCCAGACCGTGTACTGACGGTCGAGGAAGCGGGCATCCTCGAAGCAGATGAAGAACTGCGAATTGGCGGAGTTCGGGTTCTGGGCCCGGGCCATCGAGCAGACGCCGCGGACATGCGGCTCGGTGTTGAACTCGGCCTTGAGGTCCGGATAGCTCGAACCGCCCGTGCCGGTGCCGCGCGGGCAGCCGGTCTGGGCCATGAAGCCGTCGATCACACGGTGGAAGACGATGCCGTCATAGAACTTCTCGCGGGCGAGCTTCTTGATGCGCTCGACATGACCGGGCGCGAGGTCCGGGCGCAGTTCGATGACGACACGGCCCTTGGTCGTCTCCATCACCAGCGTGTTTTCGGGATCGGCAGCCATCTTATATCCTTGTCGTTAAGCGGCCTGTTCAGGGCCGGGTCGGGCGGTCTTATCGACGAAAACGCCTCGGTCCGCAACCAAGCGGACCGGTGTCGTCCCGCACAAGCCGGCCTACTTCACGTCGGCGGCGACCTGCATCTTGACGATGATGTCAGGATCGGCGACCGCGCCGTTGTTCTCCTTGGTGCCCTTGCGGATCTGGTCGACGACCGCCATGCCGTCGATCACGTCGCCGAACACCGTGTACTTGCCATTGAGCCAGGGGCTGTCGGCGAGGCAGATGAAGAACTGCGAATTGGCGCTGTTCGGATCGTTCGAACGGGCCATGCCGAGCGTGCCGCGCTGGAACTTGGTGTCGGTGAACTCGGCCGGCAGGTTCGGCAGCGGCGAGCCGCCGGTGCCGTTGCCGCGCGGATCGCCGGTCTGGGCCATGAAGTCCGGGATCACCCGGTGGAACTTGAGGCCGTTGTAGAAGCCCTGACGGGTCAGCGTCTTGATGCGCTCGACATGCTTCGGGGCCAGACCCGGACGCAGCATGATGGTGACGCGGCCATACTGGGTGTCGAGATAGAGCGTGTTCTCGGGATCCGGCTTCTCGGCGGCATGGGCGGCGGGGATGAGCGCGGCCGCACCGAGAGCGGCCAGGAAAGTCCTGCGGAGCATGGAACGGGTCCTTCTTCGGGGTCGGGTCAGCCGCCGGCTGCGCGGGCGGCAAGCCTTGCGGCGACGCCGGCCGGGACGAATGGCGCCGGATCGCCGCCCATCTGGGCGATCTGCCGGACCAGCGTGGCGGTGATGTGGCGTACATGCGGCGAGGCGGGCAGGAAGATCGTACGCACGGCCGGGGCCATGATGCCGTTCATGCCGGCCATCTGCATTTCATAGTCGAGGTCGGTGCCGTCGCGCAGGCCGCGGATCAGGATCGAGGCGCCCCGCTCCGCCGCAACCTTCACGACCAGCCCCTGGAAGGCCATCACGTCGACCCGCTCCTGCGGGTGGCCGAGCGCGGCGACCGCCTCGCGGATCATCGCCTCGCGCTCCTCGAAGCTGAACAGCGGCTTCTTGGTGGCGCTGATGCCGATGGCGACGATCACCCGATCGGCGATGTCGAGCGCCTGGGCGAGAACGTCCACATGGCCGTTGGTGACGGGATCGAAGGAGCCGGGATAGAGCGCTGTGCGGGTCATGGCGCCTCCTTAGCGCAACTCGCGCCCGGACGGAATCGCCGGGACGGACGAGCCGGTCGATTCCCTCGAAAGGCGGCAATCGCAGCGCATCGAACGGCCCCAACCCGCGCGATTCCGCGGGCGTCCATGTCGTTCCGGCCGGAATGTTTCGTCGCAGCCAGAATTGTTTCGTCCCCCTCCCATTCTGTTGCCGGTTCGAAACCCGATTGCCGAACGGACGCAAAGACCCCGACACGGAGCGCCGCTAGTCTCACCGGTGTCAGAGATGAAGACGACCTGAACGACCGGCTCCGAGACCATTCACGATCCGCGTGGAAAGGTCGGGGCCCAGACGAGAGAGACGGAGAGGAACGATGAGCCTCCAGAAGATGATCGCCACGATTGCCGCCGCGGCTGGCCTGACCGGATCGATCCTGTTCGGAGCCGCCCATGCCGAGCGCATCGAGACCGCCGGCAAGGCCGACCGGATCGCGATCGCAGCCACCAATGCCCGCATCGCCGCGGCCTTCGACCTGATCTCGGCCTGCACCGGCGCCGGCCACGAGGCCGCCCCGGACTGCGCCTCTGACGCCGACAACGGCATTCTGCCGGTCCGGACCATCACCATCGAGAAGCGCGACGAAGCCGCCCGGACTTCGGTCCTCGTCCGCATGCCCGCCCCCGAGGCGAGCCGCTGAGTTTTCGCCGATCGGCCGACCTGACCCGTCGGACCGCCGGCACCCGAGCTTGGAGACCGGGGCGGCAACCCACCCGCACCCCCTGACCATCGCCGCTTCGGTCTCCAACACCCCTCGCCCGCGTCCCCGGGCACCTGCTGTTCCCCCTTCGTGGCTAGCCATCCAGCCACCACCTGGGCCGCGCTCCGAACAGGAGCGCGGCCTTTTTCTTTCTCAGGCCGGATCAGGGGACGGGCGTCAGGCGCGGCGGACCGCTTTCAGGTGGGCGACGGCGATCCCGAGCACCAGGACGGCCAGACCCTGGTGGACGAGCGCGAGACCGAGCGGGACGACCATCAGAAGCGTCAGGATGCCGACGACCGCCTGCGCGGCCACGGCAAGGCCGAGCAGCAGGCCGCTCGCCCGGGCCGCGCCGCCGGCGCGAACCGCGAGACCCGCCTGCACGAGGGCGAGCGCGAACAGGGTATAGGCGCCCATCCGGTGGACGAACTGAACGAGGCCGTGATTCTCGAACAGATTGCGCCAAGCCGGTTCGAGCGCCAGCGGCGCGTCCGGCAGGAAGCTGCCGTTCATCGACGGCCAGGTGTTGTAGACGAGGCCGGCATCGTTGCCGGCGACCAGTCCACCCAGGAAAATCTGAACGAAGACCGCGACCGTCACGACCGTGGCGCCGACCGCGAGCCCGCGCCGGCGCCCCCGCGCTCCGGCGGTCACGGGTCCGGCCGCGCCCCGCTCGTCCAGCGACAGGGCGGTCCAGACCAAGGCGGCGAAGATGAAGCAGGCGAACGTCAGGTGGGTCGCCAGCCGGTAGGGCGCGACATCGACGCGGTCGACCAGGCCGGAGGCGACCATCCACCAGCCGACCGCCCCCTGCAGGCCGCCGAGGGCGAACAGCGTCACGAAGCGCGGCACCTGGCGGCGCGCGATCCGCCCGGTCGCGGCGAAGACCAGGAACGGCACCAGGAACGCGACGCCGATGAAGCGGCCGAGGAAGCGGTGCGCCCATTCCCACCAGAAGATGACCTTGAACGCCTCCAGGCTCATGCCCTGATTGACGAGGCGGTATTGCGGGATCTGCCGGTACTTTTCGAAGGCGTCGTGCCAGGCCGCATCGGTCAGCGGCGGCAAGGCGCCGAGCAGGGGCTGCCATTCGGTGATCGAAAGGCCGGAATCGGTCAGCCGCGTCGCCCCGCCGACGATCACCATCGCAAAGACCAGGAAGGCGACGAAGCCAAGCCAGATCCGGACCGGCCCGGTTCCTGTCGATGCGGGGACGGCCGACGGCGTGACGGACAAAGTGGCGGACATGGACAATTCCTCAGGCGCGGTCGCCGGGGCTTTCCTCCGGGCGCGACGACCCGATATAGGATTTCGGTCCCATCTTCCACAGCCGCCGCGGCAAAGGCGCCCGCCCGCCAAGGCCCGGCCGCCGCGTCACGGAGCCCTGCCCGCCATGCCGCCACGCCTCAAGCGCCTCCTCGGGGTGCTCCTGCTGCTCGCCTTCGTCTTCCTCTATATCTGGGTCATGACCGATGTCGGCGCGGTCGTCATCAGCCGGGTCGAAAATCCCTGGCGGATGCTCTACTTCGTTCTGGCCGGCATCGCCTGGATCGTTCCCGCGGGCGCCATCATCTGGTGGATGTATCGGCCCCGCCGCACCGGTTCCTGAGCGTCGTCCGTCCGCCCTGCCCGCCGAGCCGGCGGTCAGGCCACGTCCAGCCGCCGGAACCGGTTCCAGAGCATGAAGGGTGCGCCGGACAGCAGCACGTCGAGATAGCGCAGATCCTGAAAATTGCCGTTGAGCGAGACCCGCGGCAGAGCCGTCCGGTGGCCGGCATGTTCGGCATGAAGCATGCCCGGCCGCGTGGTCACTGCCAAGTCGAAGCCGGCCTCGCGCGCCAGGTCGAATTCGCGCTGACCGGCGGCGCGATGCGATCCGTAGGGGTAGGCGAAGATGCGCGGGCGCCTGCCGATCATGCCGGCGATGTCGTCCGCCGACCCCGCCATCTCCTGGAGCGCCGCCGACCGGTCGAGGCGCCGGATGTTGGGGTGCGTGCGCGTGTGGGCGCCGATGGTGACCAGAGGGTCGGCGGCCAGTTCGGCCAATTCGGTCCGCGTCATGATCTCGTGCCGGGTCGGACGCAAGGGATCCAGTCCGACCTCCCCGGCCAGACGCTCGACGCGCTCGAACACGATGCCGGGATCGGCCGTCCGGGCCCAGCACAGGATCCGATTGGCGACGCTGTCCTTGGCGGCGCGGCTGGCCGTCTCGAAGACTTCAGGTCCCGCGCCCAGGTCGAAGGTCAGCACCGGGACCATGCCGACGACCTCCTCGACCACCTTCCACCACAGCATGGTGGTGCGATCGACGAAGCCGGACGTGACGAAGACCGTGAACGGAATGCCGTGCCGGCGGAAGATCGGCCGTGCGATCTCGCGATTGTCGCGATAGCCGTCGTCGAAGGTCACCACCGCGAACCGCCGTGCGGCCGGATCGTCCAGGCGTCGGGCGGCCTCGGCCAGATCGACGAAATCGATGCCCCGCGCGCGGATGGCGGTCAGGACGCCTTCAAGGAATTCGGGCGTGACCTCGAGTTCGCGGTTCGGAGCGCAGGGCCCCGGCACGAAGGGGCGGACATGGTGCAGCGTCAGGATCAAGCCCTTGCCCGGACAGGCGAACGGGTGGACGCGGAAGGCGCCGGTCAGCGCCAGAGCCTCCATCCCGCCTCGTTGCACCAATGTTTTCAGTTTCTTCATGTCTCCCCCGAGTCATTTGCGCAACCATGACACGAACAGGCAAATGAACTCTGAACGTTTCAGTCGCGACTTGCGGCAGGACCAGATACCGTGCCCTTCATCGTAAAATAACCGGTCGGCGTTCAGGATATCCTGCGCGACGGATTGCATTGCCTATGGTTAACTGAGCCGGCCGTTAAATATATGCCGATATTGAGCGGCCGGGGTCCCTCGTGCTCGGCTTAACAATTTCGACAATCAACGGTATATTTCCTGAGGATGAAGCCCGGATCGGAACGCATGTCGATATCGACGGGAGTGCATGCCGTAAGGATAACGGCCCGACCGCAGCGGGGCTTTGCCGTGGCGTCAGCCCTCGACCCGACCGTGACGATCGTGCGCACGCTCGCCGAGGCGGAAGCCGCCTGGCGGTGGCTGGAAGCCCGCGACGCGGTGCCGCCGTTCCAGCGCTACGACTGGGTTCGCATCTGGCTCGAGGAAATCGGTACCGCCCGCGCCGTCGAACCGCTGATCGCGATCGGACGCCGTGGTCCGGACCTCGTCTTCCTGTGGCCGTTGATGGTGGCCCGCGAAGGCGCCGTCCGGGTCGGCCGATGGCTCGGCGACCGCAATGCGAACTACAATCCGGGCCTCTACGCGCCGGGAGAACGGGTACGGACGACGCGCGAGACGATCGCGGCCGCACTGGACGAGATCGCCCGGAGCGCC
The DNA here is from genome assembly GCF_018729455.1 of Prosthecodimorpha staleyi. NCBI lineage: Bacteria > Pseudomonadati > Pseudomonadota > Alphaproteobacteria > Hyphomicrobiales > Ancalomicrobiaceae > Prosthecodimorpha > Prosthecodimorpha staleyi. The sequence continues at coordinate 640,778 of NZ_JAHHZF010000001.1, forward strand.
GCGATCGATTGCTACCACCTGGAGCGGCAGCCGCGGGTCTGGGCCGGCTGCGCCAATGCGCTGGCGACGATCCGAGGCTCGGTCGCCTCGCCGAGCAACGGACATGTCGCAACCCTGGCGCCCAGCTTCGAGCAGTTGCTCGCGCGCCATCCCGGCTCGCACCGCCGCAAGCGGATGCGCCAGCGCGAACGCCATTTCGAGACGTCCGGCGACTATCGCATCTCGACGGCTGCAACGACCGAAGAGGCCGCCTCGATGTTGGCCGTCTTCCTGGAACAGAAGGCCCGGCGCTTTGCCGAAATGGGCGTGCCGAACGTGTTCGCGTCGGCCGGGGTCGCGGGGTTCCTGCGACGGATGGCGACCGAGGCCGGCCCGGACGGGACACCGCTGCTGCGGCTGCACGCGCTCTGGGCGGCCGGTCGGGTCCGAGCCGTGGCGGGAACGGCGACCGCCGGCGACAGCCGTTCCATCCTGTTCCTGTCCTTCGCCAATGACGAACTGGCCCGGTTCGGTCCCGGGACGACGCTGGTCTACCGGCTGGTCGAGAACGGCTGCAAGGATGGCCTCGCCGGGCTCGATTTCGGCGTCGGCGAGGAGCCCTACAAGGAGAACTGGTGCGACCAGGAGATCGAACTGGTCGAAACCCTGCTGCCGGTGACGCTGAAGGGGCATGCCTTTGCGGCCGCAGCCCGGGCGGCGTTGGGCCTGAAGCGCGCGGTCAAGCGCAATCCCGCCGCCTGGAAGCTCTACCGGCAACTGCGCCTGCGCACCGCCCCGCTCCGCCGCGGCCCGCCGTGATCGCGATCGGCCGCGGGCCGGTCGTCAACGGCGATCGGCGCCGCCGTTACGCCGCCCTCACGGCACCGGCCGCCAGCGTCTCTGTCGCCAGGATCGAGACACGGCCGGGATCGCCGTGGCCGAGGGCTGCGGCTACCATCCGGGACGGCGCATCGGCTTCGGCCCGTTCGGTCGCCACCACGACGTGATCGGCGATCCCGGCCAGGGCGATGCCGACCGGGTCGGCCGATGTCAGGCTGCCGACCACCACGACGACATGTTCGTAGGACAGTTGCAGCGCCTCGACGACGGCCAGGCTGCGATCATGATCGAGCGGGCCCGCCTCCGCCGCGCCGGGCGGCACGACATGGGCAAGCGAACCGGAATCGCGGTGGATCGCCGCACCGAAGCCGCAGCGGCCGGCGACCAGATCGGCAAAGCCCGGACGGTCCCGGCCGTCCAGGACATGCTCGGCCTCGAACCCCTCGCCTGCCAGGACCACGAGGCAGACCGGGATGGCCGCCGCGGCGCCGGTGCGGACCAGGCCGAGGGCGGCCCGTTGCGCGACGGCATTGTCGGCGGCCGCGACCACCGCCACGAGGCGCGCGTCCCGGCCCGGGCCGTCGATGCGGCGCCAGATCTCGAGCGGACCGACCGAGGCCGAGGGTCCCGGCTTGCCGTCGGTCGCCTCGGCCTGCCCGACGGCGCCAGCCGGGGCTTGAGCCGAGACGGCACCGGCGGGCGACACCGGCTGCAGCGGGAGCGCCGCGCCGGCCTCCGAACCTGCCGCGGCAATCGAAGCGGCCGGGTCCGGCTTGCCGGCCTCGACGCGCTCGATGGCCTTGGCGGCCTCGATCAGCGCACTCGCCGCCGCCACCACGCCGGGCGGAACCGCGTCCGAGCCGAGCGCGGGGGCCTCGGCGGAGGCCGCCGCGATGGGGCGGTCCGCGGCTCCCGTCGCCGGCACGGCCGGATCGCCGGCCGAATGCCGCATCAGGCCGAGAATCGGGGCATCCGCATCGGTCGCGATCGCACGCGCAGGGGGGGCGGGATCGACGGGATCGTGCTTGCGCGCGGGAATTTCAGGCGATGCGACCGTGACCGGGGCCCGTGCCGCAGCCGGACGGCCCCGCGGCGGCTGATCGGCCAGAGTTGGACCGCCGACGGCCGTGGCGGCGAGCAGTTCGCGCAGGATGACGATCGTGCCGCAGAGCAGGAAGACCGCGAGGGTTACCACCGAGGTGATCGGAACGACTTTCGGGAAATAGGGCCGGCTCGGCGGTGAGGCCTGCGAGATGACGCGCGCATCCGGCGGCTCGCTACCCAGATTGGCGCGCGTCGCGGCCTCGCGATAGCGGGCGAGCAAGCTTTCGAGCAGGTCGCGCTGCGCCTTGGCGTCACGCTCCAGGGCGCGCAATTGCACGTCCTCCTGGTTGGCGCGGGTCGCCTGGCCCTTGAACTCGCCGAGCTGACCGCGCAATTCGCGGATGCGCTGGTCGGCGACCTTCACGTCGTTCTCGAGATTGGTGAGCGTCTTGCGCGCTTCGGCCCGCAGCTGGCCGTCGATGTCGCGCAGCTGCGAATTGAGCGTCTGAATCTGCGGATGGCCCGGCAGGTAGATCGCGGACAGTTCCGCGATGCGGCTGCGCAAGGCGATCTGCCGCTCCCGCAGGCGCTGGAACATCGGCTGGGCGACGATCTCGCTGGCGGCGTCGAGCGAGCCACCCTCCGTGACGATCTTGCGCAGCTGCGCGCTCTTCGCCTCGGCATCGGACTTCACGCCGCGCGCGGCGGTCAACTGGCTGTTGAGCTCGGAGAGCTGCTGCTGGAACAGGGTCGTGTTGTTGGTCGACGACAGGAACAGCTCGCTCGACGAGCGGTAGGTCTCGACGCGGCCCTCGGACTCGGCGACCTTGGAGCGGAGCGCGGCAATCTCGCCCTCCAGCCAGCGGGTGGTCTCGGCATTGTCCTTGACCTTCGATTCCCCCTGGAGCCGCAGATAGGCGGTCGTGATCGCATTGGCGACACGGGATGCCACGTCGGGATCATGGGCCCAGAACTCGACCTGGATCACGCGCGACTTCTCGACCTGAAAGGCCGTGAAGCGCTCCAGGAAGGTTTCCAGGGCCCGCTCCTCCGGCGAAATCGAGCGTCCGCCGGTGAGCCCGATCGCCGCGACAAGACCGCCGAGGAAGCCGCGCGACGATGCAAATTCAGGGTGGTCGAGCAGGTGTTCGGCGGCGATCACCCGGCGGGCGAGATCGCGCGAGGTGATCAGCTGGACCTGGCTGACGACGCCTTCCTGGTCGAGAAGGGCGCGGTCCTGCTCGGCCGTGCGCTGGTCGTTGGTGCGCAGCACGAGCGGCCGGGATTCGATCAGCAGACGCGCCTCGGCCTTGTAGCGCGGCGCCATCAGGCTGACGCCGACGAAGGTTGCGACCGCCACCAGGAGGACGATCGGAACGATCCAAAGCTTCGCCCGCCAGAGCGCACTCAGGATCCCGCCGAGATCGATCGACGGCTCTTCCGGCTGTTGGGCGACATTCATGGACACCGAGGACTCCCGCACGCTCCTTGTCCGGGACTTTGCGCCGACAGGGTAACCGGTGGGTTAACGTTCGGGTCGGTCGGCAACACGCGATTGACCATAGTGGCGCGGCTTTCAACCTTTCTTAACCATGACCGGGCAGTTTGGCGGCAGGTTCAGACGGGTCATCATGTCATGGGTTGGCACCGCGCCATTGCTGTTTCGCTGTCACTGGCGCTCGCCGGATGCGCCGGCTACGTGCCGCCGCCGCCCGCCTTCCATGCCGTGCTCAACGAACCCTATCGCTTCGATTCCGGTGATCGTCTGCGCATTACCGTGTTCGAGCAGCCGAGCCTGACCAACAGCTATGTGGTCGACCAGGCCGGCTATATCGCCTTCCCGCTGGTCAATCTCGTGCCGGCGCGCGGCCGCACCGCCGACCAGCTCGCCGCCGAACTCGGCCTGAAGCTCCGCAACGGCTTCCTGCGCAACCCGGACGTCTCGGTCGAGGTCGACCAGTATCGCCCGTTCTTCGTGATGGGTGAGGTGCGCAATGCCGGCCAGTATCCCTATGTGCCGGGCATGACCGCGCAGAATGCAATCGCCATCGCGGGCGGCTTCACGGCCCGCGGCAACCAGTCGGCCGTCGACATCACCCGGCAGATCAACGGCGAGGTCATGACCGGCCGCGTGCCGACCTCGGACCCGATCCGCGCCGGCGATACGATCTATGTCCGCGAGCGCCTGTTCTGACCCCTGCCCGACCCTGCCGGACGAAGAGACCGTCCGTCTCGAAATCAACGAACGATCGCAAACACCATCCTCATGATCTCATAGGTGCCCGGCACCGATCCCGGATCGCATCGGACGTTGTCCGGGCAGAGCGGGGTCGTATTGATGATATACGACCCGAACCAAAGCCCCTTTTCGACCCGGACGCCTCGACTTTCTCGGATCGCCTCTCCGTGCGGATCCTCGCCGAAAGCAAAGAGGTCCATGTTCGACGTCTGGGGAACCCTCAGCAGGACCATGGCGATGACATAACCGGGCCAGTCCGGCCGGCGCACCGCAGCGCGGATATAGGGATCGGCGTTCTGGGCCGCGATGACCAGTGGAATTCCGGTCGACAGCGGTTGCGAATTCGAAAACGCGATCTCCGTGACGGTCTGTTCCGTCAGCCGGAACAGGCACTCGGCGCCGATCCGATCGAGGTACTTGTCGATCAAAGCATCGGCAGCCTGGCATGCAGCCTCGGAACTGACCGATGCGGACATCTGCACGCCGGTACCGTAGATCAGTCTGGCGATGCCTTGGGGCGGCGACACCAGGGCCTCGCACTCGAGAGCAATCTCCTGCGACAGCAAGGTGAAGTTTCGGCAGTTGGAGACACGGCCGATCGATGTCAGGGAGCCGTAGCGATAGGGTTGCTCCGGCAAGCCGCGGAACCAAGCCATCAGATCGCTGACTTTTCCGGCCCATTTCGCGAGGGTCCGGTCATGATGGGCGTAGTCCCACGTCTCAAACGGCTTGAGCGTCTTCTGATTGCGGCCGTCGACCTGACCGCGCCGGATCTTGATTTCGTATTCCTCGTATGACTTCGTGAAGTAATGATTCAGGCAGACAAATTCTTCGGATCGAAAACCTGCTTGCACGACCCAATCTTCTCTGATCGGGACTCCCGCGTCGTTGACGGTCCGGCCGGAATCGGTCGAACAATTGTGAACGAACATTACGTGTACCCGAGCGGGACGGACGATACACTTCGCCACAAGTGAGATTTCGGGGTCGCAGGCGGTGTAGTTTTCGATGACGAGCCCGTTCGGTTTCGTCCGATGCCCCGAATGACCGAAGAAACGCCAAAGAATCAGGACCTGATCGGCATCGATGGTATTCAGGAATGCCGGCATGCTTTCATGCTGCTTCAGCACGAAGAATTCATCGATATCAATGAACGCCATCCACTGGCTATGAACCCCGAATATCTTGGCAGCATAGCCGTAGGCGTCGTACTGGCCGGGGAAGACGGGCCATTGGATATAGGTTACATAGCCATACTTGATATAGGGCGCCAGAACCTTGGCGGTGTCATCCGTGGAACCATTGTCGAAGATATAGAAATGCTCGAATCCGATCAGTATGTGATAGGCCAGCCACTCCTCGATGTAAGCGGATTCATCTTTTACGATCGCGACCGCCGTCAGGCAAAATACCTCTTTCATGGGCGCCTCTCTTCACAATAATATTTATGAACGCGAATAAATTTTTCTTCAAAACGCCATCAAGTCCAATCAACGAGATCGACAGTCGCCGAAACCTTTGCATAAATCTTGTCGTGGTACGCCTTCGTAATCTCCGGGAACCGATCGTAGTGCCACTCGCATCGGAGTTGATTGACCAGAGAGAGCGCGCCGTTCGACAGCATCTTTTCCAGAACTTTGTATTCCGCGCCTTCGATATCCATTTTTACGATGATGTGATCCTCCCGGCTGAAATTCGCCAAAAGCCATCGGCTGAAATCGATCGAGGGCGTGTCGTGCGGCCGGTCATAGTTGATCGGCGACCAGCCGCGGTCGACATACTCGACCTTGCCCGGAACCACCGTGGACGCCGATGCGTGTTCGGATTGGAACAGGCTGATCGTGCCGTCCGATATCCATGCCGCACCCCAGATCACACAGATATCTCGCCCGATCTTCAAACCCTTCTGATGAATCGCGGGGATCAATTTCAGGTTTGGTTCGAATGCAAATGCCAAGAATCCGGGATTTTCTTGCAGGAACGCGCAGACCGTGTTTCCGACATTGGCGCCGAGATCAATGTAAACGTTTCTCATTGCGACCTTCGTTCCTTGGAAATTCAAGCGGACCCGACGGAGGCAGGTCCATATATGGAATCCGAATAGACTGAATGAGATTCAGATGTGTCTATATGACAGACCCACGGGGCTGGGAAAATCGCGTATTCCCGTATGCCGTATGGAAAGGCACGCAGCGCCGCGACCGCCCGCCCCCTTGGCCCGCGTGGCGGCACGGCCCCCGAAGCCCGGTCGGCCCCATCCCACGGACGAAGCCCGCCGGGATCGTTGACGGGCGTTCCGGCGCATACGGCGTGCGCAACACAGGGATCGCCCGGCCGGGGCATCGTGCGACCAGCGTCCTGCGGCGCCAAAGACGATGGATGGTCCACCGCCGGACGCAGCCCTGCGACGTGCCGACGCATTTGAATGGTTTTAAACTCACAGATCTTAAGGTTAATTTTATTTTACTGGCGCCGCCTGCGCGTTCATGTCTCCGTTTAAACTCCTGGCTCATTCGCTTCGGCTTATCTAGTCGAAACCAGATGCGAAACGCGCATGGTTTCGAGGACGGACATGGCCGACGGCAAGTCCCTGCGTATCGTGCATTGTCTCCGGGCACCCGTCGGCGGTGTGTTCCGGCATGTCGAGGATCTGGTCCGTCACCAGGCGGCGGCCGGACACGCGGTCGGTCTGGTCTGTGCGACCGGCTCCGGCACCGGCCACGAAGCGCAGCGTCTTGACGATCTCGCCGGCGATCTGGCCCTCGGCGTTCACCGCGTGCCCATGGGCCGTTCGATCGGCCCCGGCGATGGGGTCGCTGCGGCGCGGCTGTGGCGCCGGCTGGCGCCGCTCCGGCCCGACATCCTGCACGGCCACGGCGCCAAGGGCGGCACCTTCGCGCGCCTCGTCGGCCAGGCGCTGCGGCTCGGCGGCATCCCGGTCGCCCGGCTCTATTCGCCGCATGGCGGCTCGCTGCACTACGCGCCGGCAAGCCTGGAGGGCCGCGTCTATTTCGCGGTCGAGCGGGCGCTGGAGCGACTGACCGAAAGCCTGGTCTTCGTCTCACGGTTCGAGGAGGCGGTCTACCGGGCCAAGATCGGCACGCCGCGCTGCCGGTCGAGCCTGATCTATAACGGCGTCGCGGCCGCGGAGTTCGAGCCGGTCGCAGCCGATCCCGACGCAGCGGATTTCGTCTGCGTCGGCGAGATGCGCGACCTGAAGGGCACTGACCTGGTCATTGAGGCGGTGGCGCGCCTGCATGCGGCGGGCCGGACCGTGACGGCCGCCCTGATCGGTCCCGGCACCGAGCGCGCCCGCTATGAAGCCCTGGCCAAGGAGCGCGGATTGCAGGGTGTCGTCACCTTCGGCGAGTCCATGCCGATCCGGCGCGCGCTGGCCCGGGGCCGGACCGTGCTGGTGCCCTCGCGTGCCGAATCCCTGCCCTACATCGTGTTGGAAACGATCGCCGCCGCGCGTCCGCTGATCGCCACCGCCGTCGGCGGCATACCGGAGATCTTCGCGGCCGAGGCCGGGCGCCTGATCGCGCCCGGCGGGGTCCCGCCGCTGGCCGACGCCATGGCGGGGGGGCGCGGCGACCCGCGCGGCCATCAGGACCGCGCCGCGAACCTTGCGGCCGCGATCCGTCCGACCTTTTCGAGCGCCGCCATGGCGGGTTCGATGGAAGCCCTCTACCGCAGCCTGGTGGCGCCGCGCACCGCCGCCGCTCCCGATCCATCGTCAAGTCTGCCGGTCACAAGCCGCAACCGCTGAACCGGAATCGTCCATGTCCGTACAGCCGACCCATATCGATCCGAAACCCGCCGCCGCGCCCTCCGCCGAGGGAGAGCCGAACCTGCGCCTGGTCCATCCCGCCCCGGAACCTGTCGCCGGCAAGACCGACGATCCGGCGCTGGCCACCGCGGTCTCGGCGCTGGTGGCGAAATGCCTGACCGACAAGCCGATGTCGATGTCGATCCTGGCCGGAGCGGTGCGCGCGCTGGACTTCGCCGCCGTCTTCGCGCTCGGGGCGCTGACCTTCTGGATCTACGTGCCCGATCCGGAGGCCGACCGGGCGCTGTACTTCTCGGTCGCGCTGCTCGCGGCAGTCGTCAACACGATGTATGTGCATTCGTCCGGCGGCTACACGCTGCCCGGCATCCTGCCCTATGCGCGCACGGTGCGCCGGGTGCTGGCGGCGTGGTCGGCGGTGTTCGCGACGCTAGCCGTGGTCGTCTTCTTCATGAAGATCGGCACGGATCTGTCGCGCGTCTGGCTGGCCTTGTGGTTCCTGTCGGGCGCGGCCTTCCTGGCCGTCGAGCGCGCATTGCTCGCCTCGGTGGCGCGGCGCTGGATCCGGATGGGGCGCCTGGCGCGGCGGGCCGTGATCGTCGGCGGCGGCCAGGCGGCGGCCGACCTGATCCAGTCGCTGGAAGCCCAGCCCGACAACGACATCCGCATCTGCGGCGTCTTCGACGACCGCAAGGACAGCCGCTCGCCCGCCGTGGTGGCCGGCTATCCGCGCCTCGGCACGATCGACGAACTGGTCGAGTTCGGCCGCATCGGCAAGATCGACATGCTGATCGTCACCCTGCCGCTGACCGCGGAGGCGCGCGTCCTGCAGCTGCTCAAGAAGCTCTGGGTGCTGCCGGTCGACATCCGCCTCTCGGCCCATGCCAGCAAGCTGAAGTTCCGGCCGCGCTCCTATTCCTATGTCGGCACGGTGCCGCTGTTCGACGTGGTCGACAAGCCGCTGGCCGACTGGGACCGGGTCATGAAGCGCGCCTTCGACCTGACCTTCGGTCTGCTGGCGCTCCTCGCCCTGATGCCGATCATGGTCGGCGCCGCGATCGCCATCAAGTTCGACAGCCGCGGCCCGATCTTCTTCCGGCAGAAGCGCTACGGCTTCAACAACGAGCTGATCGACGTGTGGAAGTTCCGCTCGATGTATGTCGACCAGGCCGATGCCGACGCCGCCAGGCTGGTGACGCGCGGCGATCCGCGCGTGACGCGGGTCGGCCGCTTCATCCGTCGCACCTCGATCGACGAATTGCCGCAGCTCTTCAACGTCATCGCCGGCACGCTGTCGCTGGTCGGCCCGCGCCCGCACGCACTCTCTGCCAAGGCCGACAACCAGCTCTACGAGCAGGTCGTCGACAGTTACTTCGCCCGCCACCGCGTCAAGCCCGGCGTCACCGGCTGGGCGCAGATCAACGGCTGGCGCGGCGAGACCGACACCTCCGACAAGATCGAGCGGCGCGTGGAGTGCGACCTCTACTATATCGAGAACTGGTCGATCGCCTTCGATCTCTACATCCTGTTCGCGACGCCCTTGAGGCTGCTGTCGAGCGAGAACGCCTATTGATGAGCGTCGCGGCCGCCCAGCTCCCGGCCGGCAGCGGCCGGCCGCGCATCGGCCTCGCCCGGTTCGGCGACGCGATGCTGTTTCTCGGCGTCGCATCCGGTTCGGTCGTGATGATCGAGCCGGCGCCCTACGACCTGATCCTGGTTGCCATGGGCCTGTTCGCCTTCGTGCTCGGCCTGCGCATCCCGCGCGCCATGGGACCGCTGCTCGTCCTCCTGCTGCTGTTCCAGGTCGGCGGCCTCCTGGTCATGACCCAGCCACTCCTGGAGAAGGAGAAGTCGCCGCAGTTCGTGGCGATCTCGCTGTTCCTGGCCTTCACCTGCATTTTCTTCGCCGCCACAGTCGCGGCGCGCCCGAAGCGCATCGAGCTGATCGTCAACGCCATGATCCTGGCCGCCGTGATCGCCGCGGTGCTCGGCATCATGGGCTATCTGTTCCATATCGAATCCCTGACCCGCTACGACCGCGCCAAGGGCGCCTTCAAGGATCCGAACGTCTTCGGGCCGTTCATGGTCCTGCCGCTCCTGGTCTTGGCCCGCGACTTCCTGACCCGGCCGGTGCGCGAGGTCTGGTGGAAGGCGGCACCGATCCTGGTCATCCTGGTCGGCGTTCTGTTCTCCTTCTCGCGCGCCGCCTGGTTCCTGGCCGTGTTCGGCCTCGTGCTGCTGGCCTTCGTGGTGTTCCTCAACGAGCGCTCGGTGAAGGGACGCCTCCGACTGATCGGCATCGCGGCGGCCGGCGCGGCGGCGGTCGTGCTGGTGCTGGTCGCGATCCTCGCCGACGAGACCACGCGCGAATTCCTGATGAACCGCGCCAAGCTGGTGCAGGACTATGACGGCGCCCGGCTCGGTCGCCTCGCCCGCCACCTGATCGGCTTCCTCTGGGTGACCGAACTGCCGCTCGGGCTTGGGCCGCTCGATTTCGGCTACTATTACGGCGAGGATCCGCACAACGTCTATCTGAAGGGCTTCCTGGCCTATGGCTGGCTCGGCGGCCTCTCCTATCTGGTCCTGGTCTTCTGGACCATCGGCGCGCTGTTCCCGCTGATGTTCAAGCCGCGCCCCTGGCAGCCCTACGCCCAGGTGGTCTGGGTCTGCCTGATCGGCCATCTGGTCATCGGCTGGATCATCGACAGCGACCACTGGCGCCACTTCTTCATGCTCTGGGGTCTCGCCTGGGGGATGATCGCGCTGGAGGCGGCGCATCGGCGCAAAGTGGCGCGAGCCCAGCCGGCACAGCCCGTCATTGGCGCATTCGAGGCCGCCCGGACTTGACGGTGTCGATTTCCCGACGCCTCATGTCGTCCCGCAGCCAGCCGGATGCCTTCACCTCGCCTTGACTGCATATCGGCCGGACCGGCGTCGGCGGGGCTCGAAGCCCCTCATGACGCCATGACAAAAATGCGGTCGCGCTCGGACAAGGGATGATGTCCGATCGACGCGCGGAAAGGTCGCTGGTGGGACAGGGGCGGTCGCACGGACCGATGGCTGGGAGGCGCGCGATGAACATCAGACCCGAGATCGGTTCGACGCATACGATCGGGTTCCTCCTGGTCCCGAACTTCTCGATGATCGCCTTCGCGTCGGCGATCGAGGTGCTGCGGCTGGCCAACTACGTCACCGGCCAGAAGCTGTTCGCCTGGAAGCTCTATTCGCCGGAGGGCGTGCCGGTCGAGGCCTCGAACGGCGTCTCGGTCTCGGTCGACGGGTCCTACCGCGACATCGGACCAATGCCGGAGATCATCGTCTCCGCCGGTCTCGACGTGCAGAAATACGACCACTCCATCCTGATCGCGAAGCTGCGCAAGCTCGCCTTCTACGGCGTCTCGATCGGTGCCGTTTGCACCGGCACCTATGTGCTGGCCAAGGCCGGCCTGCTCGACGGCTACCGCTGCGCCATCCATTGGGAGAATTACGACAGCTTCCGCGAGGAGTTTCCCGAGATCGAGGTCACCCAGGAACTGTTCGAATTCGACCGCAACCGCTTCACCTGCGCGGGCGGCACGGCGGCCGTCGACATGATGCTGGCGCTGGTGGCGACCAAGAAGGGCCAGGCGGTCGCGGCGCTGGTCACCGACGAGATGATCCACCACCGAATGCGCGACAGCCACGAGCGCCAGCGCATGGAACTGAGGGCGCGGCTCGGCGTGTCGCACCCGAAGCTGCTCGCGGTCATCGCCGAGATGGACAAGCGGCTGGAACGGCCGCTCTCCTGCGCCCAGCTCGCCAAACTGGTCAGCCTGTCGCCGCGCCAGCTCGAACGGCTGTTCCAGCGCTATCTCGACGCCACCCCGACCCGCTACTATCTCGGCCTGCGCCTCAACCGGGCGCGCCACCTGATCCGCCAGACCTCGATGCCGATCCTGTCGGTCGGGCTCGCCTGCGGGTTCGTTTCCGCCTCGCATTTCTCCAAATGCTACAGCGAGTTCTTCAAGCGCACGCCGTCCGAGGAGCGCAACGGCATGCGCACCGAGAAGCGCGTCGAGGTGCTGGAGGCGCCCTGATCGCGGCGGCGGTTGCGCGCCTGAGCGTCCAGGCGGGAACGGCCGCCCCGGCGCCGGCCGGTCAGCCGAGCACGTCGAAGCCCTGGCTCCAGAAGTCGGCTTCCAGACGGCTCGCCCGGCCGAAGGTCTCGGCCAGATCGTCGAAGCGGGCTTCCGTCAGGGCGAGACGGGCGAGCCGGTCGAGATTGGCGCGGGCCGATCGGGCGACCTCCTGATAGAGCGGCCCGGAATATTCCAGGATCCAGTCGCGATAGGGATTGCTCTCGGAAACCCCGCCCGGCCGACGGGCGAGCGCCGCGGCGATCTCGGCATAGCCGACGACGCAGGGCGCCAGCGCCACGTAGAGATCGAGCAGGTCGCCGCGCTGGCCGCAATCGAGCACGAAGCGCGTATAGGCGATCGTCGCCCGGCCCTCCGGCGCGCGCTCCAGGTCGGACGGGCCGAGGCCCCAGCCGGCGCAGAGACGGACATGCAGATCCATCTCGGTATCGAGGATCGCCTTCACGCCCGACAGGGCGGTGCGCATCTCGTCGAGCGTGCGGCTCTTGTAGACGGCGAGCGCATAGGCGCGGGCGAACTGGATCAGGAACAGGTAGTCCTGCACCAGATAGGCCTGGAAGGCGGCGGCCGGCAGGGTGCCGTCGCCGAGACCGTCGACGAAGGGATGGGCCACATAGGCGCGCCAATCATCCGGACGGGCGGCGCGCAGGCGGTCGAAGAGGTCCATGAGGTGTCTTCCGGCTCGCTCAGGGGACGCTGGATGCCGCCGGCCCGAGAGCGATGGCGGCGGCGGGGATCGGCGGCAAAGGGTTCGGGCGGCCAACTGTTCGGGAGGCCAACGATTCGGGAGGCAGGGTGGTCGGGTCGTCGCGACGCAGGCGTCGCCGGCTCGCCCCTTCGCCCCTGCGGGATGCTCCGAGCCTGATACCGATCCGCGCCGACGGCTGCAATCGGCGCGCTGCCCAATGCGCGTCCGGCCCGCCCCCGGCCGCGTCTCAACGCACCGATCCGGCCTCTTTCAGGGCCCCGACATAGTTGTCGGTCATGGCCAGAATGTGCCGGCCGAGCACCGACAGCAGGCGCTTGCGGTCGCCGGCCCGAAAGGCCTCGATCATGTCGAGATGGTCGGCATGGGCGCGGCTGCGATGCATGGTCAAGGGCGCGGCGAGATGGGCGCGGAGCGCCGCCAGCCGACCTGATGCGATCCCGTAGGCTTCCGACAGGTAGCGGTTGCCGCAATGGGTGAAGAAGGCCTGGTGGAACAGCGAGTCGGCGCGGGCGAAATCGAGCGGGTGGTCCTCGGCGCGCGCCGCCTCCATCATCGCGACCGACGCGGCGAGATCGCGCAGCGTCGCCTCCGGCGCCGCCGCAAGGGCGAGCGGAGCGGCCGCCATTTCCAGGATGTGCCGGTAGGCGACGAGCGCGGCAATGTCCTCGGCGTCGGGCTTGAAAACGAAGGAACCGCGCTGCGGCTTGATGTCGATCAACCCCTGCAGCTGCAGCATGGTCAACGCCTCGCGCACGGGCGTGCGGCTGACATTCATGGTCGCGGCGATCTGCTCTTCAGACAGCGCCTGACCAAGCTGCAACTCGGTGCTGACGATCGCCTCGCGCAGCCGCTCGGCGACCAGCACGGCGAGCGATTTCGGGCGGTCGATGCCGAGGCCTTCGACCGATCCCGCGCGCTTCGCCACCGCCCCCCGTTCGCCGAACGGACCTCGCCGGACCTCGCCCATCCACCCACCCCGTCTCGGTTCCCGGCCGCCGCGCCGTCACCCAGCCATAGCGCAAATCGGCGCCGGGGGAGACTTCCTCCGCCCGGCTCGGCCGGCCGAAGCCTGCCATGCACGCATTTCACTCGCATACTGTACCTCAGTAGCTTGACATACTGTACCTCAGTTCGTCTACCATGGCGACGCCTCGCCGGTCGGCGGGCCAGAACGGCGACAAGCCGTCGCTCCATCACACCCGGGAGGGACCCCATGATCTCCAGACGACGCGCCGTGCTGGCGCTGAATGCGCTTGCGCTTGCCGCCGGACTGACCGGCCTCGCCACCGTTGCGGGCGCCCAGACGGCGAAGCCGATCACCATGCGCATCGCCCACGCCCTTCCGGAAACGCACGGCTACAGCCTGTGGCTCGCGGATTTCAAGAAGGAGCTCGACACCCTGGCCCCCGGCCGTGTCGACGTGCAGGTGTTCCCAAATGCGCAGCTCGGCAAGGAGACGGAATATCTGGAAGGCATGAAGCTCGGCGCGATCGACGGCGCCGTCATGGGCCGCCACGGCCAGATCGATCCGCGCCTCGACGTGCTCAACCTGCCGATGATCTATCGCGACGAGGCCCATGTCAGCGCGGTCCTGCACCGCGACGGCCCGGTGCGCGACAAGGTCGACGCGATCATGCTCGAAAAGGGCTTCAAGGTGCTCGGCTGGGGCGAACTCGGCTTCCGCAACATCACCACCAAGACCGGTCCGGTCGCCAAGGCCTCGGACCTGAAGGGCATCGTCATCCGCGTGCCCAATGTCGAGCCCTGGCTCGCCGCCTTCCGCGCCTGGGGCGCCAATCCGACCCCGATGGACTTCTCCGAACTCTATTCGGCACTCCAGCAGGGCGTCGTCACCGCGCAGGAGAACCCGCCGGAGCTGATCTACACCTCGAAATTCTACGAGGTACAGAAGTTCCTGAGCCTGACCCAGCACGCCAACATCCCGAGCCAGTTCGTGGTCTCGAAGGCCTATTGGGACAAGCTGCCGGAAGACCTGAAGCCGATCGTGCTGAAGGCCGCCCGGGCGAGCCAGGACCGGCAGGTCGCCGCGACCCGCGCCGCCAACGCCAAGCTGGTCGCCGATCTGGAGAAGGCCGGCATGACCGTCGTGCGCACTGTCGACAAGGAGAGCTTCCGGGCCGGCGCCGAGGTCTCCTGGAAGGCCTTCGAGGCCAAATACGGCGGCGACCTGATCAAGGCGATCCAGGATACCAAGTGATCCCATGACCCTCGTTTCGATCGCCCTGCGCTGGGTCTGCGGCGCGCTCCTGGCGGCGCTCGTCGCCATCGTCTCGGTGGCGGTGTTCTACCGCTACGCCCTCAACGCGTCGCTCTACTGGGCGACCGAGGTGCCCAACTTCATCCTGGTCTGGATGGTGTTCCTGGGCAGCGTCGTCGCCTTCCACGAGAAGAAGCACATCGCCTTCGATCTCGTAACGTCGGCGAGCCCGCCGCCGCTGCGCCGGGCGCTCGAAACGGTGTCGACCCTGACGGTGATCGGCTTCCTGGGGCTGATGATCCACTTCGGCATCAATCTGGTTGCCAGCACGATGGACAGCCCGTCCGAGGCGCTGAAGATCCCGCAAGGCTGGCTCTATCTTTGCCTGCCGCTCTCCGCCGGCCTGATGCTGGCGAGCGCGCTGCAGAAGCTCTGGGTCATCCTGACCGGACGCGGAACGGAGGTCGGCACATGACCGCGATCCTGTTTGCCGCCTTCTTCGTCACGCTGGCCATCGGCGTGCCGATCGCCTTCGGCATGGGCGTCGCCACCGTGGTGGCGCTCGCCTGGGGCGGCACGATCCCCTTGTCGATCGCCCCGCACAAGATGGTCAACGCGGTCAACTCCTTCCCGCTGGTCGCGCTGCCGCTGTTCATCCTGGCCGGCGCGCTGGCCGGCGAGACCTCGATCGCGCCGCGCCTGGTGCGCTTCGCCAATGCCCTGGTCGGCCATATCCGCGGCGGCCTCGGCCACGTCAATGTCGCCGCCTCGATGTTCTTCGGCGGCATCTCCGGCTCCGCCGTCGCCGACGTGGCGGCGATCGGCAGCCTGATGGTGCCGGCCATGGAGAAGCAGGGCTATACCCGCACCGATGCCGGCGCGATCACCATCACGGCCTCGGTGATCGGCATCCTGATCCCGCCGTCGATCCCGATGGTGCTCTACGGGGTGACGGTCGGCGAATCGATCGGCGCGCTGTTCCTCGCCGGCCTCGTCCCGGGCATCCTGGTCGGGCTGGCGCTGATGACGGCCGTCTTCTTCATGTCGAAGCGCAAGGGCTGGCCGCAATCGGAGCGCCGCGCCGGCGCAGGCGAGCTCTGGGCGAGTTTCACGGCCGCCTTCCCGTCCCTGCTGCTGCCGGTCTTCCTGCTCGGGTCGATCGTCTCGGGCGTGGTGACGGCGACCGAGGCCGGCGTGATCGGCGTCGCCTATGCGCTGTTTCTCGGCGGCGTCGTCTACCGCGACTACACGCCCGGCGAACTGTTCCGCATCCTGATCGATACCGCGATCTCGACCGCCATCCCGCTCCTGGTCCTCGCCACCACCTCGGTGGCCGCCTGGATCATCGCCATCGAGCGTTTCCCGGCGGCGATCGTCGGCTTCTTCAACCAGGCCCAACTCGGCCCGATCGCCGTGCTGGCGCTGATCAACGTCTTCCTGCTGATCGTCGGCATGCTGATGGATCTGGTGCCGGCGCTGATCCTGTTCGCCCCGATCCTGCTGCCCGTCGCCAAGGCAGCCGGCATGGAGCCGATCCAGTTCGGCGTGCTGATGGTGGTCAATCTCGGCATCGGACTGGTCACGCCGCCGGTCGGCAACTGCCTGTTCGTCGGCGCGGTCATCGCCCGGGTGCCGGTGATGCAGCTGGTCCGGGCCGCCCTGCCCTTCATCGCCGTCAATATCGCGGTGCTCGGGCTGGTCACCTACATCCCGGCGATCAGCCTGTGGCTGCCCCGGCTGTTCTATTGAGCCTCCCGCTTCCTGTCCCCTCCCCGATCCCTTTCGCCAGCGAGTAGCAATCATGACCGGACTTCTGGGGCGCGGCGCCCTGGTCAACTGGGGCGGCGTCGTCGCCGAACAGGAAGACGACTACAACATGTGGCACAGCCGCGAGCACATGCCCGAGCGCCTCGCCGTACCCGGCTTCCGCCGCGGCCGGCGCGGCGTGGCCCCCGACGGCACGCCCGCGGCCCGCAAGTATTTCATGATGTACGAGGCGGTCGACGCCGAGGTCTTCGTCTCCGCCCCCTATCTCGCCCGCCTCAACGATCCGACCCCTTGGACCCGGCGCATCCTCTCCGCCTATATCGAACCGTCGCGGACGGTCTGCCGGGTCGTCGCCGACCGGGGCGACGGCGTCGGCGGCTGGCTCGCCACGCTGCAGTTCTGGGCGGCCGACGTGAGCGCCCTGCGCGCCTTCGCCGCCTCGGACTGGATCGACCGGACGATGGCGCTGAACGGCATCCTGGGCGCCAGCGCGCTCGAGGGCGACCGCTCGCTCGGCCAGCAGCCGACCGCCGAGAAGACCTTCCGCGAGAGCCGCGGCGACCGCGACCGCACGGTCGACTTCGCCCTCCTGGTCGAGGGCTTCGACCAGGCGCCGACCGAAGCCGCCGCCGATACCCTCGCCGCCGAGGTGGCAGCCGCGACCGGGCTCGCACCGGTCGTGACGCTCTACCGGATGCAGCACGTCATCACCAATGTCGACGTGGGAGCACCGGCATGAGGGTCCTGGTTACCGGCGGCGGCGGCTTCATCGGCGCCTGGATCGTGCGCGCGCTCGCCGCGGCGGGACACGAACCGCGCGTCTTCGATCTCGGCGCCGACCGGCGCATCCTGCGCTTCATCGCCGGCGAGGCTCTGGCGGCGCGGACCGAATGGTCCAGCGGCGACATCGCCGACACGGCCGCCGTCGAGGCCGCAGCGGCCGGCACCGACGCCGTCATCCATCTCGCCGGCCTGCTCACCCCGGCCTGCCGGGCCAATCCGGTGCTCGGCGCCCAGGTCAACCTGATCGGCACGCTGAACGCCTTCCTGGCGGCGCGCCGGCACGGCATCGGCCGGGTGCTCTACATGAGCAGCATCGGCGTGTTCGGTCCCGAGGGCGGCGCCCTGCCCGCCCCGACCACGCTCTACGGCGCCTTCAAGCTCGGCGGCGAATATGCCGCGCGCGCCTTCCATGCCGACGACCGCATCGCCAGCATCGGCTTCCGCCCCTACGTGGTCTATGGACCCGGCCGCGAGGCGGGCCTTTCAGCCGGTCCGTCGCTGGCCGCCCGCGCGGTCGCCCGCGGCGAGGCCTATACGATCCCGTTCACCGGCACGGTCGACCTGATCCATGTCGAGGATGTCGCCGACGCCTTCCTGCGCGCCCTGACGGTGCCGCTCGACGGCGCCGCGGTGGTCAATCTGTGGGGCGAACGGCTCGATGCGGCCGGCATGCTGGCGGCGATCCGCACGGCGCGGCCCGACGCGCGCATCGCGGCAGAGGGCCCGTCCATGCCGATCGAGCCGCCGCCGGCCGACGGCGAGGCCGCCCGGCTCCTCCCGGGTTTCTCGCCGCGCGGTTTCTCACGCGGCTTCGCAGAATCGGTCGACTTTCTCGAACGGGCCGAGCGGGAGGCCAGACCATGACCGGACGATTTCAGGACCAGGGCGTGATCGTCACCGGCGGCGCCCGCGGCATCGGCCTCGGCATCGCCGCCCGGCTGGCCGCGGAAGGCGCCCGGGTGGCGATCTGGGATCTGGCGCCGGACGCCTTCGATGCCGGACGGGCCGGCTTCGCGCCGGCCGCGCTCCTGTCCGTCGACATCGCCGACGAGGCCTCCGTCGCCCGCGCCGCGGACGATTCGATCGCGGCGCTCGGCCGGATCGACGTGCTCGTCTGCAATGCCGGCATCAACGGCCCGGTCGTCGAGACCGTCGCCTATCCGCTGGAGACCTGGAACCGCGTGCTCGCCGTCAACCTGACCGGCACCTTCCTGTGCTGCCGCGCGGTCGTGCCGCATATGGTCGCCCGCGGCTACGGCCGCATCGTCAACGTCGCCTCGATCGGCGGCAAGGAGGGCGTGCCGGGCATCTCCGCCTATTCGGCCGCCAAGGCCGGCGTGATCGGCTTCACCCGCACGCTCGCCCGCGAGCTCGCGACCACCGGCGTCCTGGTCAATGCCGTCGCCCCGGCCATGGTCGAGACCGAGCTCCTGCAGCAGATGACCGCGGCCCATATCGAGGCCAGCCGCGCCAAGATCCCGATGGGCCGCTTCCTCTCAATTCCCGAGCTGGCGGCCGTCGTCGCCTTCGCGGCCAGCTCCGAGAACGCCTTCACGACCGGCTTCACCTTCGACGCCACCGGCGGGCGCGCGGACTATTGAGGGTCGGATGGCGGACCGGCACGGCCTGGCGGACCAGCCCCGCACGGCCTGCGGTTGACGTGGTCCGGGCGCCGTCGTAAGCGGCGACATCGTCGTCCGGGTCGGCCGCGCCAGCGCCACGCGCTGCGTCGGGTTTCGCCTCGCGCCCTCCGCCAGGGATCCCCCCGATGCTGCGCCTGCCGCTGTCCCCTGCCGCCATCGTCTGGATGCTCGGGGCGACCCAGATCCTCGGCTACGGCACCGTCTACTACAGCTTCGCGATCCTGGCCGAGCCGATCGCCCGATCGCTCGGGCTGTCGGTCTCGACCGTGTTCGGGCTGTTTTCGCTGTCGCTCCTGGTCGGCGGCGTGGTCGCGCCCTTTCTCGGCGGGCGCATGGACCGGCACGGCGCGCCGACCGTGATGGCGATCGGCTCGGTGGCGGTCGCCGGACTGCTCGCCGCGACCGCCTGGGCGCCCGGCATCGTCGGCTTCGCGATCGCCCTGACGGCGCTGCAGACCGCCGCACCGGCGATCCTGTACGATGCCGCCTTCACGACCCTGGTCCAGGCCGGCGATACCGGCGCGCGACGGCGCATAACCCATTTGACCCTGATCGCCGGCTTCGCCTCCACGCTGTTCTGGCCGCTGACCTCCTGGCTGGCCGCCCACATGGACTGGCGCGGGGTGCTGCTGGTCTTCGCCGCCCTCAATCTCGTCGTCTGTGCGCCGGCCCATATGCTGATCGCGCGTGCGCCCAGCCGGACCGGTCGCGCCGTGCCGCTCGCCGAACCGGACGCGCCCGCAGCCCCCGCGCCGGCCGCCTCGGAGGCCGCCCCCTTGCTGCCCGAGGCGATCGCCGGGCGCGTCTACGGGCTGATGACGCTCGGCTTCGCGCTGAGCGGCTTCATGCTGTCCGCCCTCCTCGCCCAGATGGTGCCGGCCCTGACGGCGCTCGGCCTCGGCAGCGCCGCACTGGTCGTCTCGACCCTGTTCGGCCCGGCGCAGGTCATCGTCCGCTTCGCCGACATGTTCGTCGCCGGCCGCCGCGACCCGCTGCTCGTGACGCTGTTCGCCATGGCGATGTTCCCGCTGGCCGGCGTGATCCTCGCCGCCACGGCCCCGTCCGTCGCCGGGGCCGCCGTCTTCGCCGTTCTGCTCGGCTTCGGTTCGGGCCTGAAGAGCATCCTGCAGGGCACGCTGCCGCTGGCCCTGTTCGGACGTGCCGCCTATGGCGCCCGGCTCGGCCGCATGACCCTCGCCCGCCAGTTTCTGGCCGCCGCCGCACCCTTCCTGTTCGCCTGGATCCTGGAACGGCTCGGGGCGACCGCGGCGCTCCTGTCCATCGCCGCGGTCGGCATCGCCGGCCTCGCCTGCTTCGTCGAGATCGCGAGACTGCGACGGCCGGATCCGAACGCCGCGCCTCCCGGCCGCCCATGACAGCCGGTTTCCCGTCGCCGGCCCGCCGCCCATGACATCCGGACGCCTCCCGCCGGAGCGATGCCGACGCCAGTCTGCCGGCGGCCGCGCCTGGGGAGTGAATACGGATTCAAGGCGCCCGTCGACCGGCCCGGACGCCCGAGACCCGAGGCTGAACGCTAGGCGATTCCGCCGCCGGCCAATGATCGGCTCATTTTTACGCGACATTCAGAGAATGAGAATAATCTCCATCCGAGCCGACCTGACACTTGGACGATCGGGATGAAGAGCATGGGCGCCCCATTGTTGGCATACCGCCGATCGACCATGCGGATTCCGATTGGGAAATCGGCTGCTGATAGCCTCGAGATACTTCATTTCGCTACTGAAATGCCGGCGAAGACCAGACCGAGATCCCCCCGCTCCGGGCCATCCGGTGCCTTGACGGCCGGTCGTGAGACCGGCGACGGCACCGATCGTCTTGCCCCGACCGCCGGTCGGCCCGGCCGAACCATCCGCACCGCACGCATCCCCCGACGACCGGCAACCGCCCGGCCGACATCTCCGAGGCAAGGATAGACGAGAACCCCGATGCGTCTCTCGGTCCGACATTCGCTGATGATCGGCATGGGCGTTCTGGTCGGCCTGATCATCGTCCAGGCGCTGGTCGGCATCGGCGTGCTCGAGACCGGCCGCCAGTCCACCCGCCAGATCGTCAGTGACGCGATCCCGTCGATCCGCCTGCTCGGCGAGGTCAATCTTCAGGCGACCCGCCACCGGCTGCGCACCGCCCGGCATATTCTGAATGACGACCCGGCGGTCAAGACCCGGATCGAACAGCAACTGGCCGAGGCCGAGGCCGCGCTCGATCGGCTCTTCGCGGATTTCGAGGCGCTGCCGGCGACGCCGAGCGAGATTGAAACCTGGCGCCTGTTCCGCAGCGAGTGGGCGCAGTATCTCGATCTCCAGCAGCAGGCGATCCGGGAAAGTCGCAGGGGTGCGAAGGAGGCGGCCACCGAGACGATCGAAAGACAGAGGGACGACTTTCTGGAAGCGGTCGAACGGCTTCGGGGCATGATCCAGGGTCAGGACAGCTACGTCGTACATGAACTGAACGGAATCGAACAGCGTTTCGACTTTGCCCTGATCGGCTTTGTGGCCCTGTCCGCGGCTGCCTTTCTGTTCGCGCTCGGTGCATGGAAGCTGTTCGTGACCCGCACCGTGGTCGCGCTCGATCAGATGACCACGGCGATGCGCGAGATCGCCTCCGGCAGGCTCAACGTGCCGGTACCGGCGCCGGAGCGCCACGACGAGATCGGCGCGATGGCCGAAGCCCTGTGCATCTTCCGCGACAGTCTTGTCGAGACGGCGAAACTGCGCGCCCAGCAGATCGAGATGGATGCGGCCAATTTGCGCCTGATGAGCGAAGTCCAGGAAGCCCTCTCGGTCCATGCTGCCCGCCTTGACGCGGAGGTCGCCGAGAAGACCGGCGAGCTTGCCGACCGGGAACGCGAGATCGTCTGGCGCCTGTCGCGGGCGACCGACCGGCGCGACACCGATACCGGCGACCATATCGTCCGCATGTCGCGCGTCTGCGGCATCATTGCGGAGGGGCTGGGCCTTCCCGACGAGGAAGCCCGGATGATCGAGATCGCGGCGCAGATGCACGATGTCGGCAAGGTCGGCATTCCGGACGACATCCTGTTCAAGCCCGGCAAGCTGACCGCGGAAGAACGCGCCGTGATGGAAACCCATGTCCTGCTCGGCTGGCAGA
This sequence comes from Prosthecodimorpha staleyi, assembly GCF_018729455.1. NCBI lineage: Bacteria > Pseudomonadati > Pseudomonadota > Alphaproteobacteria > Hyphomicrobiales > Ancalomicrobiaceae > Prosthecodimorpha > Prosthecodimorpha staleyi. The sequence goes on from NZ_JAHHZF010000001.1 coordinate 663,052, forward strand.
TCCTGAAGGGCTCCAAGTCGCCGCTGATCCAGCTCGCGGCCGACATCGCCTACAGCCACCACGAACGCTGGGACGGCAACGGCTACCCGAATCGGCTCGCCGGCGACGCGATTCCGCTGGCCGGCCGCATCGCCGCGCTGGCCGACGTGTTCGACGCCCTGGTTTCCGAGCGCCCCTACAAGAAGGCTTGGCCGCTCGACGAGGCGCGCGCCTTCATCGAGGCCAATGCCGGCGAACATTTCGACCCCGACTGCGTCGTCGCCTTCCTGGCACGCTGGGACGAGATCGCCGCCGTGATCGATCCCCCGCCCAGCACGACCACGAACGCCTCGATCGCCGCCTGAGCACCGCTATCGCCGAACCGGCCGCGCGCCGCCGACCGGACCGGCTGCGCGCCGCCGAAGACCCCAGATCTTGTGGATTCAGCAGGCCCGGGTTGACCCGCCCCGCCGCTCGGGCTAGGGGCTTCACGTCGGAGCTGTGGCCGAGAGGCTGAAGGCGGCGGTTTGCTAAACCGTTTGACTGATCCGAATGCGAGCCGTCTGGGCTCAAGCGATCCGGCGAGATTTCCTCAAGAATTCGACTGCATCGGCACAGTGCGAACCGCTTCACTGTGTGCTGGATTTTGGGCGACCCCGCACGCGGACACTTCCTGGTCCGGGGTCAGGTGGGCGATGTAGATTTCCGTCGTCTTGACCGACGAATGCCCCAGGTGGCGCTGCACCGCGTAGAGAGACCAGCCGTCTCGCAGTCGATCGACGGCAAAGCAGTGCCGCAGAACGTGGAAACGGAAAGGGCGGAATTCTGTCTTCTCGCGCTGTGCCGAGTCCTGTGCTGCCCCCACGATGGCGACGAACCGGGCTGCGACGTTGGCAGAGCGCACCGGCTCGCCGTTCCGGTCCTCGTGCCAGAACACCCACTGGCAGCGTAGGCGACGCGGGATCGAGGCGAGGACGGCCAACGCCTCCGGCGACAGCGTGACGGTCCGCCGCTTCGAGCCCTTGCCGACGACCGAGAATTCACTTCCCCGGATCTGGGACCATTTCGCGGAGACGATCTCCTCCTGCCGGCAGCCGGTAGCCCACGCGAAACGAATGACCGCGGCGAGATTGCCGGGCGCCCGCCTCGCCACCCGCTCGATGTCGGCATCCGCCGGTAGGACGATCGGGTCCCGCCGCTCCTTCATGCGCTTCAGCCGCTCGAGCGCGGGATTCCCCTGCCGCCATTCCTCCGCGCACGCGAACTCCCGGACGGAAGAAAGCGCGGTCAGGTCGCGCCGGATCGTGGCGGCTGACGCGCCGGCTCGCTGCCGAGGGGCCACGATTGCGCTCACCGACGATCACCGGGTGGACCACCGGGTCGAGCCGATCTTCAGGGTTCTGCCGATCGCTCCATGCACCCAATGGCACATCCCATCGAGCCAAGGGGACCTATCGCACGTCGATCCGATGCGGATTGACAGCCGGTGCATTGGAAGGGTGGTTCGTCGGACCTCGGATGTGGCCAGTCACCAAGCGCGACCGACACATACCGCAAAAGGCCGCGAGTTGATCAGTCACCCGGCGCGCTACGCGCTCTGGCTACGCCGCGGCTGCCGTCTCGCACAAGCGAACTGACCTCGCCGGGAAGCGCCATCGGATCGAAGGGCTTGGTGATCACGCCGCAGGCGCCGAGGGCGAGATATTCCTGAACCTCGCTCGGCCGCACCCGCGCCGTGATGAGCACGATGGGCAGGCCGTCGAACTCGTGCATCGACCGCATGACCTTCATCGTGCTCGGTCCGTCCATGCCGGGCATCATCACGTCAAGCATCACCACGTCGGGCAAGTCCTGCAAGGCCTCTTCTATGGCCTCCCGGCCGGACCGGCAGCCGCGGACGGAGTGGCCCCCGACCATTTCGAGACTGAGCGTGGCGACGCTGAGGATGTCCTCCTCATCGTCGGCATAGACGATTCGAAGTGGCCGATCAGACATGGGCGAACTCCTTTTCCGCGCGGCGCGTTTCTTCCCTGGGGTCGGCGCCCCATTCTCGGCTGTGCACCGCGAAGACCTCGGCGATATCCCGCAGTTCGTGGGGCAGGTGTGTCGCTGGCCCGCGCACCAATGGTATCGATCGCCAGCGCGCTTGGACTGCCAGCACCGAGAGGGCCTGTTCGTCGGTCTCCGCCGGGTCGACGGCGACGAGATCGAAGGTTTCGGTCAGAAGCAGGCGTTGGGCAGTCGCAAGGCTGTCGACCCGGACGAGCGCCGCCCGACCGGCGAGCGCAGCCGCCGCGTACTCGCCAGCCGAGGCGTCGTCAGTGATATGGAGAATCCGAGGCAGGCCGCCATGCGAACGAAGTGTCGAGCGGACAAGGCTAATGAGCCCATCGGCATCGGCAACATCGAAGAGCCAGAAGGAACTTTCCCGCCATGCGGGAAGTGCGAGTTCGCCGACCGTGCCCTCCGCCGTCACGACGACGGTCGGGACTTTGCGGAGCCGCCCGGCCGCGATTTCGCGCTCCAGTACGTTACGGCAGTCCGGGTCCAGGAGGATTTCCGCGTCGACGATGAGGACGGCGACATCGACGGTGTCCAGGCGGGCCGCAATGTCGCCGGGCCGACGGGCGATCTCGCAATCCATCCCACCGCGGCCGATGGCGGCGGCCAGGAAACGCGCCATTGCCTCGTCGCGGGACAAGGCCAAAATCGTCGGAGCGGAATCCGCCGCTGGCGCGCCGGCCGGCACTTCGATCCCAGGGTCGGGGGCGAGCGGCAGATCAATCCAGAAAGTCGTCCCCCGTTCGACTTCGCTTTCGAAGCCGATCGAGCCGTCCATTCGCTCGATGAGTTGCTTGCTGATGTGCAGCCCGAGGCCGGATCCGCCCTTCTTGCGGGTGATGGCCGAGTCCGCCTGCGAGAACCGGGTGAAGATGCGCGACCGGAATTCGTCTGGTATTCCGGGCCCTTGATCGGAAACCGAAACGCGGATCAACGAACCGCGCCGTTCGACCGCTATTTCCACCGTCGCGTCGCGCGGCGAGAATTTCGCAGCATTGGACAGGAGATTGGTCAGGACCTGGATGAATCGTCCGGCATCGACGATGACCGGCGCGCCGGTGACGGTGACGCGCTGACGTAGCGTCAGAGAGTGATGTTCCATCAGCACTTTGGTCGAAGCCGCCGCCTGCTCGACCAGAGCTGCGATTTCGAGCCGCTCCATGTCGAAGCGCATCAGGCCGGAACTGAGCTTGTCGAGGTCCAGAATGTCGTTGATCAGCGGCAGCAGGCGTTCACTGTTCTTGTGGGCGATTTCGACGAGTTGGGCCGCGCGCGCCGGCAAGGCGTTCACCATGGTCCCGAGGACGAGGCCGAGCGAACCGCGGATCGAGGTCAACGGCGTCCTGAGTTCGTGGCTGACCGTCGAAATGAATTCGCCCTTGAGCTGATCGATCTCTTTTCGGCCCGTGATGTCAACGAGTTGCACGATGAGATTGCGAGGCGTTCGGTCTGGCCCTCGCGCCAACGAAACGCTCTGTTGTGTCCAGATCGTCGCCCCGCACTTGTGCACATAGCGCTTCTCTATCTGGTAGGATGTGCATTCCTCCGCCATGAGCCGATACTGCTGGTCCAAATCGATCTTTATGTCGTCGGGGTGCGACAGCATCATCAGATTGGTCTGCATCAACTCGTCCTGCGCGTAGCCGAAGAGGCCGCACAGTGCCGTATTGACCGTCAGCCATTTTCCCGTCGTGTCGACCAGGGCCATGCCGATCGACGCCCACTGCATGGCGTCACGAAACGTCTCTTCGCTGGCGCGCAGCGCGGCCTCCGCTTCCCGGGCTCGTGTAACGTCGCGCGCGACGATGAGGATGCCGATGGGCTCGTTGGAGGGCGGCTCCCGCATCAGCCGGAGCGAGGCGTCGATCCAGACCCAGCGTCCATCCTTGTGGCGATAGCGCGCACTGATCGTCGCGCGCTCGCAGCCGCCGCGAACGCGCTCGAACACCGCACGCACGCCTTCGCAGTCGTCTGGATGGATCAGCGCCCAGGGCTGAACGTCGAGCATTTCTTCAGGGGCGAGTCCGAGAATGTCGATAGAAGCGGGCGATACGTAGGTGCGGACCAGATTGAGATCCATCTGGACAACGAGATCGATCAGGTTCTCGGCGATCATCCGGTAGCGCGCCTCGCTTTCCGCGATGCGGATCTCGGCTCGCTTGCGATCGGTGATGTCCGAGATGACGCCGAGCACGAGCAGGCCATCGGGAGACGCGATGGGATTGAGGCCAAGTTCGACGGGGAAGGTCGAACCGTCCTTTCGCACACCGTTGAGATCTCGGCCGGCACCCATGCGGCTCGCTACGGGGTTGTTCATGTCGCCCTCACGCAGGTCGGCGTGGGCCTGCCATGCCGCCTCGGGGACGAGAGCTTCGACAAAAGCACCGACGAGTTCGTCGGGCGCATAGCCGAACATGCGCTCCGTCTCGGCGTTGACGAGCAGGATCTTGCCGGACCCGTCAGTGAGCGCGATGCCGGCCGGGCAGGCTTCGACGGCCAGCCGGAACTTGTCTTCCGTCAGCTTTCGTTCGGTTATGTCGGTGTGAGTGCCGATCATGCGGGTCGGTCGACCTTGGCCGTCACGCTCGATGATCCGACCACGATCGTACATCCAGAGCCAGCGTCCATCCCTGTGGCGCATGCGGAATTCGCACTCGTAGAATTCGGACCCTCCGGCGATGTGCAGGTCGTCTGCCGCAACGGCACGAGCGCGGTCATCGGGATGCATCAACTGCAGCCAAAGGCCCATATCGTCAGTGAGCTCGTGCTCGGCATAGCCGAGCATTCGTTTCCACATCGGCGAATAATAGGTCTTGCCGGACGTCCGGTCCTGGTCCCAGACGCCCTGGCTTGCACTCTCAAGTGCGAAGCTCCAGCGCTGCTCGGCGAGTGCGAGAGCCTGGCGCGATCGATGCAATTCGCTGAGATCCCGACAGATGCTGGAAAATCCGGTGACGATGCCGCGACCGTCCCGCACTGCCTCGATGCAGATCTCGCCCCAGAAGGGCTCGCCGCCCTTGCGCATCCAGCGTTGCTCGTGGGTGACCCTCCCGGAGTCCGAAGCCTCGGCGAGAAGCCGACCGGGCAGGCCCGCGACACGGTCGTCGGGCAGGAAGAGGCAGGAATAGTGCCGGCCGATCACTTCAGCACCGGTATAGCCGAAGACGCCGGCGGTCTTGTTGCCCCAGGCCTCGATCCGGCCTGTCACGTCGAGGCGGTAGATGACGCTGTCCTGGACGCGGCCTATGAGATTCTCGATCTGCAGATTGCTGGCGATCAGTCGCTGGCGCTCGTTGCGAAGCTCGGTCAGAACGAGGCTCAGCGTCGTCGGCACAAGCACCATGAAGGACGCCGCCACCTCAACGGCGATTTCCGGTGCGCCGAGTTCGCCGGTGGTCGTGATCCACGGACCCTTTAGCCAGATGAGGTCGACGACTGCTGCTGCCGCGACGGCGACGAGCGAGGTCCCGAGCGGCGAAAGGCGACAGGCGGCGAGGATAAGGGCAGCTGAGACGAAGATGAATGGATAGCCCAGGATCGTGCAGGCGATCCAGGCCACGGCCGAAACGAGGCCAGCTAGGCCGATCGCCCAGGGCCATTCGGCGTCGCGGAACCGATGCCAAGCGGGCCTGTCGCCGAGGAGGGCGAGCGGCATCAGCGTTGAAGCCGCGGCGAGCGAGCCGGCGACCCATTGGAGATAGGCGGTCTCGAACGGCGCTTCTTGCCGAAAGAACACGATTGTGGCCTCGAGGAGGCCAGCGATCGCCGGAACGGCGATCCCTGTGACGACGACCGCCTGCAGCAGCCGCCCGACCGAAATGGGCTCTCCGCGTACCGTCCGCAGGAGGTGGAGCCCGAGCAGAGAGGCGGCAATCTGCGGCAGGGATACGAGGAGGTGCAGGCCGGCCAGGTCCGGCTGTCCTCCCGCAAGCAGGCCCGCACTCTGCGCGAGGCCGCAGATCGGAATGCCGATGGGCCAGGACGCCGGCGTTTGCTTCGCCAGCAGAGCGACGACGGCGATGTCGCCGACCCACAGTGGCAGCGGTTCGCCGCTCGCGAACAGGCGCGTCAACAGAAGGTTCGCGACGAAGGCGAAGACCCCCGAGGCTGCGAGCCAGGCGACATCCGCGCGTTTCATAGGCACTCCGAAGCCACGGTTCATTGGTGGATCCGGCGACCACCGGGCCGGCCGGCGCGGCGAACCGGTTGGGCCGACGACGCTCACCCGGAGAGAAACTGAACGCCGAACTCGTTGTTGTATTGCCAGCACTTTCTCACCCGCCGGAGTGCGCCGGCGTCGGCGATCTTGAGGTGGAAGAATTCCGGCAGCGCGACGGCGCCCTCGACCTTGAGGCGTGCGCCACCCTCGGAAAGGTTGCGAACCACGCAATCGATCGTCGAGTTGAATTCGTTGAAGACGATCTTGCCAGGCTTTAGCGTCCGCCAACGCGGTTGCCGGCGCCGCTCACGCCCGGCCGTTTGGGCATCGTCCGTCTCCGCCATCCGATCCGCGTCGGCCGGGTCGCCCCAGCCGGCCATTCGGCTCGCCGCCTCCTCGGTCTCGGCCCGGATGCGCGCGGCATCGCTATCGATCTGGGCGAATGTGGCCGCAGCTGCGTCTCGATCACCGGGGATGCGGATCGTCCAGGTCACGACCGAGATTTGGAGTTGGACCGCATCGAGTTGGTGCGTGAAGGTCGCCTCGTGCCGAAGACGCATGCTGATGTCGTCGAGCACGGACTGGGACGGGTGCGTATCGATGACGGAAACGAAGAGATCACGGTCGCAGCGCCCGAGTGAATCCGCCGGCCGCACGCTCCCCCTGAGGCGAGCGGCAACCGCCCGCAGCATGCGGTCGGCGGCGACGATGCCGAACCGCTCGCAGATCGGCCGATACATCGGAAAAAGGATGCCGACGGCGGCCAGAGGGCGTTCGCCCCGGTTGACCGCTATCGTCGAAAGCCTCTCGGTGAGAGCCCTGCGACTGTAGACGCCCGTGAGGTCGTCAAAGTCGGAATGGGCCCGCAGCCGCGCGAGCTCCTCGTGCCGGGCCGCTTCCTGGTCTCGACGGGCGATGGCACTGCGGATCGATCGCAGCAATTCTTCCACCCGCAACGATCGCTTGAGGACATAGTCATCCACGCCGTTGCGGAAGGCCCGAATGATCGCCTTACCGCTTTCGTCCGCCGATACCATGACGACGGGGGCGAGATCGGGAAAATGGCTTCGGAGCGTTTCGTACAGGTGCAGACCGCTTTCCTGCTCGAGATTGTAGTCGAGCAGGATGCAGTCCGGCATGCGCGCCCGAAGGCTTGTCATCGCAGCGGTGCTGTCCGCCGCGTCGACGACGTGCAACTTGCTCTGCCTCAGCAGCAGCGAGAGCTGCGCCCGGAAATCGTCGTCGTCGTCGACGACGCAGACCGTGCGGCCGTCAAGCGAGACAGTTTGTGCCGTTCCGATGCCGATCTGTCCCGTGAACATGTGACATCACCCGTTTTCTTCGCAGCCTGACCGACCGCGGCAACACCGCGCGTCAATGCCGGATCCGCATAGCCTCTCCCAATTCAGCGGCTTCGGTGGACGCTTGGCCACGCGGGCAGCAATGGAAGGTCCGGAAGACCGTGCCGGAGCCATTGCCGGCCGGGGAGGCGAAGGCCACCTTGTTGCGTCCGGAATTTTTGGCGTGGTAGAGCGCCGCGTCGGCAGAATCGACGAGGGCGTGAACGCTGTCCCACGCGGCGCTGCCGGCGATACCGACGCTGATCGTCACGGCGCAATGGCCGTCGCGGCCGGTATCCAAACGCATCGCTTCCACATGCGCCCGGAACCCCTCCATCACGTCGGCGGCGGCCGACGCCGTAGCATCGAGAAGCAGGACGCCGAACTCCTCGCCACCGTATCTCCCGACGATGTCGGTGCGACGGAGCCATCCCGCGAGCGAGCGCGACAACAGCCGGATCACCTGATCTCCGACCTGATGACCCCAGGTATCGTTGACCGTCTTGAAGTGGTCGATGTCGACCATCGCCAGCGAGATTGCCGATCCCGTCCGTCGACTGCGTTCCAACTCCTGCGTTACCCGTTCCTTGAACCGGCCATGGTTGAGGAGACCAGTGAGGCCGTCACGTTCGATGAGAGGCCGCAACATCCGCATCCGGCTCACCTTCAGCCGGACGAGGGTGAGAAGTGTCCGTAAATCGGTCTGCTTGGAGATGAACTCGTCGCCGCCGCTCAGGCGCGCGGCCATCTGCATCGCAGCATCCCGTTCTGCCGAGAGGAAGACGATCGGCACGGACAGATAGAGGCGCGACTGGCGGATCATCTGGGCGAGATCAATGCCGCTGACGGCCGGCATCTGAAGATCCATCAGGATCAGATCGAAGCTATTCTGCTCGAGAATGCTGAAAACCGAGGTCGGATCCGTAGCGACCTCCACGAGGAAGCCATCGGCCCGGAGCAATTCGGCATAGCATCGAGCGCTGAGCTCGTTGTCATCGACGATCAGGATGCTGGCGGGCTCGTCGGCGCGCTGGTCGCAGAAATGTTCGAGCCACTCGGTCAGTTCCTTCGGATCGACCGGCTGCCGGACGATCGCGTCCACCCCGGCCTGTGCGCAGAGCATCCGGTAGGCAAACGACGCCTCGGGCGTCACGACGATCTTCGGCATGAAGGACGGAATTCGCCGCCAGAGATCGCCGGCCGCGATCACGCCGCCGTCAACGATCGCCACGTCCCGGGTTGGGCGGGACGCGCCCGGCAGCGTCGTATCGCCCAGCACAGGGCGGAAGTTTAGTTGCTGCAGGATGGGCGGAAGTGTTCCGAGAAACTCGGCGCCTCCGAAGAGGTGTAGGCTGAGCCGGCCATCGGAAATCTGGGCACTCTGCATGGGAAAATCCGGCTGGATTCGTCTTGCCATCTCTCTCGCCGAGGCCGGCGTGCCGGCGGCAACTTGATGTCACCGAGTTGGTCATGGGACGCCCGGCTGCCTTCGAGACTGGGCCGGATAAACTAACAAAGTGCTTAGACATTGTCGTAAAAGACCGTCTCGCCCGGTACGGTTGTGAAATTATTATCGGATTTTGAATGTTTGTAGCCGTGTTTTGGGATGTGGATGGCAGAGAAGCAGGCGATCCATTGCCGGGCCAGCATGCGCTTCCGACGCGATCTTAAGGATGCGGATTGGGAGCCACTCGCCCCCGATGCCGGCGACTTCGCGGGGGGCCACGCCGGATCGATATGCGGTCGGTCGTGACCGACGTCTTCTCCCGCCATGGACCGGATGCCCATGGCGCTGCCTGCGCACCGGCGGGCTGCCGCCGCGCTCGACGGTCAACTCCATCTTCCGCACGTTCCAGCGGGATGGAACCTGGGACGCCATCTGGGCCGAACTCCGCATGGTCTTGGGAGGGCTTGAGGGTCGCGAGATCCGCGCGCTCGACGATCCCAACGGCCAGTCGATGCGCGTCGCCGGCTGTTCCGCCGGCATTCGGGACCCTGTCCAGGGCGGCGTTGGATCTCGACAAGATCCGCAACCGGTCTCCGTCGCTCGAACCGGTCTGAACCGACGCCGCGTACAATGCCCGTCGGGTGAAGGCCGACGCCGCGCCGAACCTGCACATGGAGATCGTGAAGCGGACCGACGACACGACGGGCTTCGTCGTCGCGCCAGGCCACAGGGTGGTCCAGCACACCTTCTCGTGGTTCGGACGCAATCGCCTACCGGTCAGGAACTGGAAGGACCTCGCCGAGACGCTGCGTGCCTCGGCGGCGCTGGTCACGATCCAACCCACCGTCTGGCGGCCCGATCGCAGGTAGGCTTTTGGGCCAGGCACGAGTCCCCAAGTTCATACCGATATTTTTCGACAATTAACTACATATCCGTATGCCCATTGCTGTGAACGCCCGCAGAAACAATTGTGAACCCTGTATCTGGTACGTTGTACCTGCAACCTAACTCGCTCGGGATCCAAGAATATCGACGTCAAGCGTTTGTCGATACAAGGACGCAAGAGGCATTCACAATGTCGATGAGCGAATCGATGATGTTGCCAGAGGTGGCAGCAAGCCGGGATCGAGCCTTTATAGTAGAAGATCATCCGGCGGTCAGTGCAATGCTCGCCTTTTGGGTCGGGGCTTGTGGATTGCAGGTCCTTGAATGTGATCCGCACAACCTGAATCAACTGGATCAGGCTCGCGCCTCAGACATCGTGGTCGTCGACTTGTGCCTGGGGGACCAGGACGGGATCGAGGTATTCCGGCGGCTCTCGGCCTGCGGCTTTCGCGGCCGTATCATCGTCATCAGTGCCTTTCCCCAGAATGTGATCGATGTTGCCCGCCAGGTTGGCGTCGATTTTGGGCTCAACATCGTCGGCGCCCTGCGCAAGCCCTTCTCTCCCGGCAATCTCCGGGAGCTCGTCACCGCAGCAGCGCCGTCGATCCTGCACGACGGGCCACCCGGCGACGACTTGCCGCCATTGCGTGAAATTCTGGAGGCCGGCAGTCTCAGATTCTACTATCAACCGATCGTCGACGTGAATACCGAGGCGATCCACGCGATCGAACTGCTCGCGCGCGGACCGACACGGACGGGTCGACTGGGTTCCATGGCCGCCGTCCTCGCCGATGCGACCGACGGCGACCTGCTTGATCTGTCACGCATCGCCCTCAGGCAGGCGGGCCAACTGCGCTCTTTGCTGCGGCCCCAGTATCCCGACATCGCGATCTCCGTGAACGTGCCGGGGAACCTGCTCTGCACCGACGCCCTTGAGGAGGAGATGCCGGCCATCCGCTCAGGGTCGCCGATCGACAATGCCATCGTGCTGGAGATCTCCGAACGCGATGCCTTCCACGACCTGCGCATCGCCCGGCGGGCGGCGACGCGCGCCGTGCTGCACGGCCTGTCGCTGTCTCTCGACGACTTCGGCACGTTCAACAGCAATTTCGATCGCTTTGCGCAGTTGCCGTTCTGCGAACTGAAGCTCGATCGCGCCTATGTTTCGGGTTGTGCCGGTGACGGATTCAGGCAGCTGATATGCCGCATCGGCATCGAAGTCGCACATGCTCGCGGCGCGACCGTCGTTGCGGAGGGTGTCGAAGACCCCGCCGACCTCGAAACCCTGCGTCGGCTCGGCGCCGACTACTTTCAGGGATATCTCATCGCCCGACCGATGAACCTAGAAGCCCTGGTCGCCTGGCTCGACGGCCATTCGTCCCGCTGCGCGCCGCGACCGCGCCGGCCTCGGCGGTCGGCATTTGCACTCGATGAGGGATGATCCAATGACTTTGCCCCAGCACGAGCGTGCCGCCGACGCCCCAGGTCCGCCGGCTTTCCTCGCCCAACTTGCCGCCCTGCAGCGCCAGTTCCGCGAGCGGGTCGTGGCGGATGCCGCGTATCTGGGTTGTCTCCGCCAGAGCTATTTCTCCCCGGATCGCACACCCGAGGTCGAGCGCGCACTCGGGCGCCTCGCCCATTCGCTCTCAGGATCGGCGGGAATCTTCGGTCATGCCGGCATCAGCGAAGCCGCCTTCCAGGTCGAACTCTTGATGCGCGCCGAGACAATCGACGAGGCCGGATTGGCGACCGCCGTCGACCAACTTCTCGCCGAACTGACCGCGCTTCGCCCGGAATCTCCGGAGGCCTGACACGACACGCCATAGCGACGGCTGCCAGCGAGCAAAGGCACTGATCACGCTGCCGAAGGCCGATTTCCGGCAAGGTCCATCGATTCCATTCTCGGCCTCCGCGCCATACCGTTCGGGACCTTGCCCACGGGGGCGCCCTCGTTCTGAACGGGAATCCGTCGACAGGCGACGGACGATGTGAAGGTGCAGGTTCAGCGAAGAGCAGATCATAGGTATTCTGAAATAGCATCAGATGCCGGGATGCCAGTGGCGGACCTGTGCCGCAATCACGTGACTTTGGCCTGCAGCCGGTTCCGCGGACACCGAGTTCAGGTGTCGTGATGGAACTGGCTGCAGGCCAGTGGAAGGGAACTACTACGCGGCCCTTGAGAACCTCAAATCGGCCGCGTAGGACTCAAGAAATCGAGCCTCCAGCAAACCCAGGGCGGTTCAAAGCCCGTCCGACGCGGTCGACGCCGCGGACCATGGGCCGCTCCAGTCCGGCAATGATCTTGATCCAGCCGGAGCTCTCCTCGATGCGCTTGCGGATCCGCTGGCTGGCGGCGGACCCGGCGTGTCGTGCTGTCCGGCCGTCCATGGCCGAGCGGCCGTTGCAGCGGGTGACGTTTCGGGCGACATGCGGGCGCACGTTCATCGACCGGAGATCGTTTACGAAGTCGGCGGTACAATCTGATTGAAGGTAGCCCGTCATCCTGGTCCGGCTGGCGGTTTTGACGGAAACTCCGTCCTAACATCGACTGTGCCGGATTTTGTGCCAACGCAAACCGCTTCTGTTCTCGCGATCTGCGGAATGTGCCAGGGCCGGGTTGACCGACCCCCTTGTTCAGGCTAGGGAAATCTCGTCGGAGCCGTGGCCGAGAGGCTGAAGGCGGCGGTTTGCTAAACCGTTATACGGGCTTAAACCCGTATCGAGGGTTCGAATCCCTCCGGCTCCGCCATTATTCAGTGCAAGCGCATGAAAAGTCTGCCTGTTTTCTGAAGCCGTCGCTCCGGTCCCAACTTCGGCCCCAATAGCGATGGCGTGCCCGGCATCTCGGCGCCTGCTTTTCGAGCCTCAACGCGGCTCCGGCGCCATGCGTGACCGTCGACCCGCCCGATCTCCTTCCGTCTACGGCCTGCGCCTGCTGTAGCGCGCAAAATCGAATGGCCGAGCGCGCAAGATCGAATGGCAGCAGTTTTCCGGCCGCGGGGATTTCTGGCGGCGGGGGTGTGAGGCCGGTTTTGAAGGGCCTTGTTACGGCCCTTCAGCCTGCCTCGAAACCAGCTCTGAGAGTGCGATACGCGAGCGCTGCAGCCAGCGGGACCACCCCGTTACCGGCGACGAAGGATCGCTCCATCCGATAGGCCAGCCCATCACCCAGTCGAGGAACCGCGGGTTCAAGGTCGGGTCGCCGGGCGAGCACCTCGTGCCAGGCGCGACCGTCAAATGGACCGGGTGCGAATAGGGGAATGTCGGCGGCATCATCGTCGGCACCCAGCCGGCCGCCCGGAGGAAGCGCCAGAGCACCGACAGGTTCCGCGCCACCGTCGCAATGCAGATCTGGCTGCCCCCCTGATCGGCCGCCGGACAGGCTATCAGGCCCTTCGCATCCGCCCGCAGGTCCGATCGGGTCGCGAAGGTCTGCGCCGTCGGCGTCGGCCAGATCCCGCCGGCCGAGGCAGAAGAGCCGCCGCCTCTCATGGCTCGCGCCGACTTCATAGCCCGAGAACACGCCTGCTTGGAGGCGATAGCCCAGGCCCTGAAGCTCTCCGGCGACGACATCGAAGCCGAGATCGAGGTGTCCCTGCACATTCTCGATGAAGACCCATTCGGGCTCGACCTCTTCGAGGACGCGCCGGACATGGGGCCAGAGATGCCGCGGATCGCCGGCGCCGAGCCGACGCCCGGCCGAGGAGAAGGGCTGGCACGGGTAGCCCGCAGAGACGATATCCACGACGCCACGCCACGGGCAGCCGTCGAAGGTCGAGAGATCGTCCCAAACAGGAGCCGGGCACAGGGCCGCGTCCGCCATCCGGGCCACGAGGAGGGCCGCGGCGAAGCTATCCCGCTCGACGTAGCAAACAGCCCGATATCCGGGTTCGGCGACGTGCAGTCCGAGGTCGAGACCTCCGGCTCCGGCACACAGGGAGAGGCCTCGCAGCTCATCGCGGCCGGCGGAACATGGATCCACGGCATGGGTCTCCTCGATCGGGCCGCTCCGGGCGGTCGTTCGAGGGCTCTGCCGGCCTCAGATGGTTGAGCGTGCCGCATCGGCGGCATTTGATCTCGATCAGGGTGCCGATCGATCCGCGCGCCTTGAACAGCAATGCGTCGCAGTAACCACAACGTACGGTCTCCACTGTCTTTGGTCCAGCTCTCCTGCCATGGTCCGCCCGCACGCAAGCCGTGCATCGGGGCGGGGTGGCGATGAGCTTGCTTTCGCCGGGTGGGGTGCGTCCGCCAAGATCAGCCCCATCGCCGGGTCACCCCGGCCCCCGCCGCGTCACTTCTTCTTCCCGTCTCCGCTCCCCTTGGTCTCGACCTGGACGGTCGTGATCCAGCCCTTCTCGGGCTCGACGACGTGCTCGGCCGAGGAGCAGACCCACTCGGTCCTGTCGATGTCGGCGCCGAAGCCCGAGCAGATGACCGGCGCCTCGGCGACCGCGAGCGGGTTGCCGGGCATCTCGAACGAGCCCGACCCTGAGTTCCGGCCATGCTCCCGCCCGGCCGCCTCGGCGCCGAGCTTGGCTTCGCCCTGGCTCGGATAGGGGTGCATCAGGGCATGACGCCCGGCCGAATAGCCCGGCTGGACCTTCTCCCGACGACGCTGGGCTTGCGCCGGGTCGTACCAGTCGCCGCCCATCTCGCTGTCTTGCGGCCGCGGCTCGATCTCGGCCTCGAAGCGATAGTTGGGGTCGTAGCGGACCTCGACGGGTGGCAGGGACGAGCTGCCGGCGCTCTTGCCCTCGCCCCGCTTGGTCACGACCAGGCGCCCCATCTGCGCCTTCACCATCGCGCCCACGTCGTCGCCGAGCGCGGTCGCGAAGTCGATCGCCGATTGCTGCCAGCGCAGCCGGTAGGGCATCTGGATGCCGGCGATCTCCGGCGCCACCACGGCCGAAAGCCCGGCCTTCGAGGCGATGTCGCGGAAGATGTCGCCGGCGGTCTTCTGGTCGTAGTGCGTCGAGCCGACTTCCTTGAGCTTGTCGACCATGTCGGCCGCCCGGCAGGTCACCCGCAGCGTTGTGCCTGAGCCCGGATCGCCGCCGCCGCCGACCCGCTGCACCGTGTACTGGCCGACGAAGGCCGGTCCGCCATCGGACCAGGCCAGCTCGACCCGGTAAAGCGTGCCCTTGGACGGGAAGCTCCAGCCCGGCGGCTCGGCCCGCAGCACGATCTCTGCCGTGTCGCTCTCATAGCCCCGGTTGTCGGTCACCTTCACCGAGACCAGCGACTGGCCCCAGATGCCGGCAAGGTCGCGCCCCGTGGGGCCCCAGACGCGCACGATCGGCCGCCGGAACATGGTCTCACTCCCACGGCCGGACGACGGTCGCGACGACGGGCTCGGGCGCCGGCGGCACTTCGATCACGGTCCCGCCGGGCACGAAAGGCCCATGCGCCGCCAGGCCCGGATTAGCCTCCAGGAGGGCCTCGACGGTGCCGCCCCGCTCGCTGCCGTAGATCGCCCGGGCGATCCGGTCGAGCCGCTCCTCGTCGCCGGGAACCGTGTAGCTGGTCACAGGAAGCCTCCGAACGCGCCACCGGTGTCCGAGACGAGCACCAGCTCGATCTGCACCTCGACGATCCGGCCGACGCCGTCGGCCGGGTGCAGGCGCTCCTCGTCGATCTGCAGCGCCTTGATGCCGACCAGGCCGCCGACCGAGGCGGCGAAGTTGCGGCCCATGCGGATGTAGTTGACCGGCCGGTTGGCGCGCAGATGGCCGAGCAGGGTCGTGATCGCGTCGAGGCCGCCCATGAAGTGCGGCAGCGTCCGGGCCTGGATGGTCACGGTCTGATCGCCGACCCCGGTGAACTGGTAGTCGGTCGCGTACCAGGTCGCGGTGCCCGGCACCCGGGCCTCCGCCCGCATCGACAGCCGGCCCGGGTTCAGCCCGAGCCGCTCCAGCCGCGCCCCGCCGATCGACACCAGCACCCTCATGCCCAGCTCCCGAGATCGTGCAGCGCGCCGGCCATCGCCGTCCGCACGGCCCGGGCCTGCTCGCGCTGGGCATGGCGAGCGGTCGCGGCCGGATCGGTGCCGTGGATGTGCTGGGTCACCTGGACGTTGCCGCCCCCGGTGCTGGTCTGCTTGCCGATGCCGCCGCCGGTCTCTCCCCCGGTGCCGCCGCCCGCCGGCGCCGCGCCGCCGAAGTTCGGCGCGATCGTCGGCGAAGCCGTGAAGCCGAAGATCGACCGGAGCTGCCCGACGATGCGTTGCGCGGCCGCGACGGCGCGCGCGCCGCCCTCCTCGATCGCCTTGACGTAGCCGTCCATGCTTTGCGCGCCGGCCGCGCCGAAGCTGCCCGACAGGGCATCGGCATTCTCGCGCTGGAAGCGCTCGACCTCGCCGCGGGCCTCCCGCAGCTTGGCGATCGCCTGGGCGATGTCTGCGTCGATGGTCCCGATCTCGGTCCCGAGGTCTCGGACCCGCGCTTCGGCGCCCTTGCGGGCGCTCCTGCCGATGACGGACGGCAAGGCCGCCTCGGCCTTCATCTTCTGGTCGCCCACCTGGTTGCGGCGCTCTTGCAGCCGCATCAGATCGAGCAGCGCACCGTCGGCCCGGGCCGACTTCTTGCGCAACAGGTCGCGCGCCAGGTCGCGCTCCAGGCCGGGGGCGGCCGCCCCCAGCATCTGCCAGCCGGTACCGCCCGAGGCCGCCGCCTTGTCGGCGCGGTCGACGCCGTCGAGCGTCTGGTCGATCGCCTGGTTGATCCCCGGCAGCATCCACCGGGTCAGGCGGTCGGAAATCTCGGAGACCTGGGCCTTGAAGCGCTTCAGATGGTTGTCCGTCGTGCTCTGCTGGATCTCCAGTCCCTTGAACAGCGACCCTTCGTAGTTCTTGGGAACCTTCAGGGCGTCGCGCTGCTTTCGGTACTCGGGACCCGCCTCGGCGACCCGCGCGGTCTCGTCCTGCCATTCGACACCGAAAAGCCGGGTGAAGATCGACGTTTTGTTGTCCGCCTTGGATACGCGTTCCCAGAAGTCATCGAGGGTCTTGTCGGCATTGTTCTTCATGCCGTCGGCCATCTCCTGCGGCGTGTAGCCCAGATCCTTCAGGGCGCCTGCAACACGCTTCGGCTGGTCGGGTGCATTGCGAAGAACGCCGACGAAGGCGCTGAGCCAGGTTGCCGTTTTGCCGGGATGCAAACCCGTGCTGAGGGCGGCGGTCAGCATCGCAAGGGTCGTATCTTCACTCAGGCCGGACATCTTCACGTTCGGACCCGCCTGTCCGAACGCATAGCTAATGTCGCCTTCGCGCGCGGCGGAATTGTCGCCCAGGAAGTTGATCTTGTCCCCCAAAGTGGCCAGTTCCGGGATGGTCTTGTTCATGCCCGCCTTGGTTTCGGCCATCGATTTCGCTGCGCCCCGGGGGTCGATGTCCCATCCAACGGCTTGTGCGATGGCGATGCGCACAAACTCTCCCAGATCAGCGTTCGCAATGCCGCTCTTGCTGGCCTCGGAGAACATGCCGGCCACGTCGTTGCGCGGCACGCCATATTTGATGGCCATGCGCACCATCTGGTTCTCGAACCCCTTCAACTCCCCTTCGTCGGTGATGCCCGAGGCCTTCCGGAACTCCGCAAAGGCCTTCTCGAAGCCGATGGACTGATCGAGCATCCGCTTGCCGCCATAGGCCGCGCCGACCGGGGCGATATA